>NZ_OY782566.1:0-300000 GCF_963677875.1 Thiomicrorhabdus sp.
TCGACAACCAGCAGAAACTGGCTGACCGCCTGATCGAGATCTCCGGCATGGACCGCGTCTTTTTCAGCAATTCCGGAGCCGAAGCCAACGAAGCTGCAATCAAAATTGCCCGCAAGTACGGACACCAGAAAGGCATCGACAAAGCCGCAATTATTGTCATGGAAAACAGTTTCCACGGCAGAACTCTGGCTACTTTGTCGGCAACAGGCAATGCAAAGGTTCAAGAAGGCTTTACCCCGCTGGTCGAAGGATTCATCCGCGTACCCTTTGATGACCTTGCGGCCATCAAAGCACTGACAGAAAACCCAAACATCGTTGCTATCCTGGTCGAACCTGTTCAAGGCGAAGGCGGCGTGCATATTCCGCAAGACGGCTATCTCAGAGAACTGAAATCGATTTGCGAAGATAATAACTGGCTGTTGATGTTGGACGAAATCCAAACCGGCCTCGGACGTACCGGAAAATGGTTTGCCGGACAGCACGACGGCGTCACCCCCGATGTCATGACACTGGCCAAAGCGCTCGGCAACGGCGTGCCAATCGGCGCCTGCCTGGCCAAAGGCAAGGCTGCCGAAGTCTTGGTGCCCGGTAATCACGGCACCACATTCGGCGGAAATCCTCTGGCCTGTGCCGCTGGACTGGCGGTGCTCAATGCCCTAGAAGTTCACAACCATATTGAACACGTCGCCCAGAAAGGCGAAGCCTTGTTAGAAGCCTTCAAAAAAGCACTTTCCGGGGTTGAAGAAATCAAACAGATCCGTGGTCGCGGCTACATGATCGGCATTCAGCTGGATCGCCCCTGCGGCGAACTGGTCTCCAAGGCTCTCGCCGAAAAACTGCTGATCAACGTGACCAGACAGGACACCATTCGCCTGTTACCCGCTTTTGTAATGACCCAACAGCAAAGCGAGCAACTGGTGGAGCAAGTCACTCAATTAATCAAAGACTTTTAAGTCAATAAACGGAGGGCATCCTGGTTAGACAGGCCGACGCTGTGTTGTTTTAATTTTTTTGGCCAACTCGTCAGACCGCGCTCTCGACAGCAATTCAAGACTGAAAAAGAAACGCTATGACTGTAAAACATTTTTTAACATTGAAAGATTTAACCCCTCAAGAACTGCAGCAGCTGCTTCACAGGGGCATCGAACTTAAACAGATGCAGAAAGCGGGCGAAATTTTCGAACCGCTGAAAAATAAAACCCTGGCGATGATTTTCGAAAAATCATCGACCCGTACCCGCATCTCTTTTGAAACCGGAATGACTCAACTGGGTGGTCACGCATTATTCTTATCTCCGCGTGACACTCAGCTCGGTCGAGGCGAACCGATCGAAGATTCCGCACGCGTCATCTCCAGCATGGTTGACGGCATCATGATCCGTACTTTCGGGCACGACGTCGTCGAAACCATGGCGCAATATTCTCAAGCCCCGGTAATCAACGCCCTGACCGACGACTTTCACCCTTGCCAGCTATTAGCCGACATGCAGACCTACTACGAGCATCGAGGAAGCATTCAAGGCAAAACCGTAACCTGGGTCGGCGACGGTAACAACATGTGCCACAGCTATATCAATGCCGCTGCACAATACAACTTCAAATTGCGCATCGCCTGCCCGGAAGGGTTTGATCCGAACCCACAGCTTGTCGTCGAACATGCCGATCGCGTCGAAATCGTCCGCAACGTTATGGATGCCGCCGAACATTCTGATCTGATCGTTACCGATGTCTGGGCCAGCATGGGGCAGGAAGAAGAACAGCGAATCCGCGAAGCCGCCTTTGCCGATTTCCAGGTCAACCAAGCGGTTATGAATCAGGCAAATCAGGACGCACTTTTCATGCACTGCCTGCCTGCCCATCGTGGAGAAGAGGTCACAGCCGAAGTGATCGATGCCGAAGACACCATCGTCTGGGACGAAGCAGAAAAACCGACTGCACGCACAGAAAGCCCTGCTGGAATTTCTGATGGACAGACTGAAGCCTGTGCGCGGTTTCACCTTCACCAGAAAATAAAAAAGGAGGCGAAAGCCTCCTTTTTTATTATGCTTTTCAAAAATCACAACAGCTTCTTACGGCTTAAAAAAGCCTGCGACAAGGTTCCGCTATCAAGATATTCCAATTCTCCGCCAACAGGAATGCCTTGAGCCGGACGCGATACCGCCACCCTGATACTTATCAGCCAATTGCTGAATATAATGCGCCGTCGCTTCCCCTTCAACCGTCGGATTGGTTGCCACAATCAACTCCTGCACCGGCTCCTTATCCAATCGAGCCTCCAGAAGATCAAGGCCCAACTCCCCCGGGCCGATACCATCAATCGGAGACAAATGCCCCATCAGCACGAAATATTTACCGTTAAAAGCACCTGAGGCTTCAATCACCTCGATATCCGCCGGACTTTCTACCACACACAATAAACCGGCATCCCGATGGTCGGAAGCGCAAATCCGGCAGAGAGGTTCTTCCGTTAAGGTTCTGCAGCTTTCACAATGCCCGACGTTCTGCACAGCATCATGCAGAACATCAGCCAGACGGGACGCCCCCACTGCGATTACGCTCCAACAGATAAAACGCCATGCGTTGTGCGGATTTCGGCCCGACACCCCGGCAAAACCTGAAAAGCTTCGATCAGGGCTTGAATTAAAGGACTGGACATCGATTATCACTTCAAAATGGCATCTTCATTCCGCCCGGCAAATCCATACCGGCAGTCAAACCACCCATTTTCTCCTGAGTTTCCTGCTCAAGACGACGGGAAGCGCTGTTTACCGCCGCTGCGATCAGATCTTCCAGCATCTCTTTGTCATCCAGCAGACTCTCGTCAATATCAACGCGGATCAATTCATGTTTCCCGGTCATACTCACCTTAACCAAGCCGCCTCCGGCTTCACCGGAAATTTCCATATTGGCGATCTCTTCCTGCGCTTTCTGCATGTTTTTCTGCATTTCCTGCGCCTGCTTCATCAGGTTACCTAAACCGCCTTTTCCACCAAACATTCACTTTCTCCTTTCAAAAAATTAACCGGCTTTTCAACCGTGTAAACTAAATTCAAACTGCAATTGTCAACAACTTATCCACAGCCCGTTACCGTCCTGTGCAGCAATGTCTATTCCGCCGAGATATCCAAAGGCGCAATCGTATCCTCCAAAAGACGCCAGCCAAAGCTCCCCGTCAAATGCCGAACCGCTTGATCGCTTAAAATCGATTCCTTGGCCAGCTGCATTTTTATCTCTTTTTGACGTTGCTGGTAAGCGCGTGGCGTAAAATGGGTTGCGGCCTGTTCCCAGGAAAAAGCAAAGCCGGCACCAAAATGCTCGGCAACCGCAGAAGCAATCTGCTGAAAAGCCCCTTCCTGACGGGAAAAATCCTGAGTTGGGTCGAGGCTCAAAACCAAACCATTCTGATCGTATGACACCAGCACAGAATTCATCGCCACCTCTGCTGCCATTCCTTTCAGCTGAAGCGCTTGAATCAGATCCATCCACTGCAAGACATGACGATCTTCGACATTTTCAACACTTTCAGCCTTCTCAACCGACAGCTGAGACATTGTCTCCGGCCTTTCATTTTCTAAGAGTGTAACAACCGCTTCGCGCAACTCAACTTGCCCTTGAGCTTGCGGTTCGACGTCCGCTCCCCCCTCTGGAACCGCAAAAACATCCTCGGCGTGGTTCTGTGCCGAAACAACCGATGCATCAAACAAAGGTGCCCCTTCGGACATCCTCTCTTCCAAACGCTCCGACAAATGCATTGGAGGTGCAGAAATTTCAGCAGAATTCAAGGACTCTAAAGAAACAGTCTCGGAAACCTTTTTCAAAGAAGCTCCCGAACCGCCGGATTCCGATCCGGCTTCAGGCTTTCCCAGCGCCTGTAACCTCGCGCGCACTTCCGCCAAATGATCAACGCCTGCTGGCGCCGCCTGCTCACTCCCCGCACTATCCGCCGAGGATGCAAAAGATGCTGCGGACTGCATCGCCTCTCCGGATTCAGGATGAGAAGGCTGCTCTTCCAAAACATTTTCCTTAGCCGAACTTTTGCCGACCAGGCTTCTTGCCGAAGCCAAGCCTGCCATCGCCTCCTCGATCGACATTTCACCCAGCTGAACAGTCTGATCAGCTCGCTGATCCATGTGCGGATTCATTTGCAAAGCACTGGAATCTCTCTGAACGGAATGAGGTGAACCGGGAGCTTTAGAAACCTTCTCTTTGCTCGTCGACTCTCCAGAGCCGAAACTCCCGGCTCCAGATGCTGCAGCACCGGAACTTTCTCCAGGCTGAAACGCCAGCATTCGAATCATCGCCATTTCAAAGCCGACACGAATATCCGGGGCCAGCATCATATCCTGTTTTGCCAGCAGAGCAATCTGATACAGAAGCTGAACGCGCTCCGGCGACAAATCGTCGGCCAATTCTCGCAACACTTCCAGCGGAAAAGCCCCTTCGACCGGTAACTCACCATAAAGCTGAATCGAAGCCAGGGAATGCATTACCTCGATCAACTGTGCAAGCAAGGCGGGATAATCCACACCCATCAGAGCGAAATGCTGGATCTGCGCTTTCAGAGAATCGATGTCCTGGGCAGCCAAAGCTCGAACCAGTTCCAGAGAATACTGCTGATCAACCAGACCGAGCATGGTTTGCACCGCTTCAAACGCCACCTGACCGCCGCCGTAGGCAATCGCCTGATCAAGCAGGCTGAGCGCATCCCGCGCCGAACCGTCGGCGCTGTGCGCAATCAAACCAAGCGCCGCCGCTTCATAGGGCAGTTGTTCCTGCTCTAGAATCATTTGCAAATGAGATTGAATCTGAACTTGAGTCAGGCGCATCAGATTAAATTGCAGACAACGGGAAAGTACCGTAATCGGCAACTTATGCGGATCCGTTGTCGCCAGTAAGAATTTAACATGCTCCGGCGGCTCTTCCAGCGTCTTCAGCAACGCATTGAAACTGCTCTTGGAAAGCATATGCACTTCGTCGATCAGATAAACCTTGTATCGTCCCTGAGTCGGGGCAAACTGTACGTTATCCAGAATTTCCCGGGTATCGTCGACTTTGGTTTTGGAAGCGGCATCCACCTCGATCAGATCAATAAAACGTCCTTCATCGATTGACCGACAGGCAGCACATTTGCCACACGGCTGCGAAGAAACACCTTCTTCACAGTTCAGAGCTTTGGAAAAGATGCGCGCAATCGTGGTTTTCCCCACCCCGCGGGTTCCGGTAAACAGGTAGGCATGGTGCAGGCGCTGCTGATCCAGAGCATTGGAAAGTGCCTGCATGACATGCGACTGACCCACCAGCTCACTAAAATTTCTGGGGCGCCACTTACGTGCTAAAACCTGATAACTCATGCATTTCCTTACACTTACGAAGAATCAAACATACGGCCTTTCTCAAACAGAACCGCACTCGCTTCCGATGCAAATCAGAGGCAAAATAATTCAACATTTTAACGTGAATCCAGCTGGAATTGGGTAAGAATTTACGCGCAAAAACGCAGAATAAGCCAAGCGCAGGAAAAGCAAATAAAGATCGGAAAGTCAAAAATCAAGATGGGAGGCAACTCCGCCCGCCGAACCTCGGCGCACGCATCAGAAGGTACCGTTGCTTCCTTCCGGACCTGGCGGGGTTCCCAACCTAGCGTCGCGAGGGGACGAACGAAGTCACCATAATTTGGAGCGGGTAAGGAGAATCGAACTCCTCTCATCGGCTTGGAAGGCCGAGGTAATAGCCAATATACGATACCCGCCATGCCTGAACCCGGCTGTTTAGCATACCAATCAAAGCAATCAAAAGCCTTAAACGGCATCCCGGCGATTCAGAATGGTTGAAGATTATACTTTCTCAACGGAAAGATATCCAGTCTTTTCCATACGAGCCTTATATAGCAAGTATAGCAAGCGGTTTTTTCGTCTTTCAGCCGGCCGCCGCACGCCATGAGCCATTCGGATGGGAATCAGCGGAACCTCAGTAATTCCGACAGCAACACCTGATGATCCTGATGACACTCTTCTAAACTTTTATAAGAGTCTTTTCCCATAATCAACTGCATGACGGCAACATGCACAATCGGAGACAAAATCAACCAAGTCCGATTTTCGAATATCCGGCAGTCGCACACTCCCGAATCAATCGACTGTTGCATCAAACGATCCAGACTGGATGAAACCGAGCGATGATATTCTTCCCTCCAGCGTTTCAGATAATCTGACAAGCGCCCGCCTTCGGCAATCAGCAAACGCAAAATGGCAATATTATCTTCATCCCGTAAATAAGCGTAATAGCGCTCCAAAAACAACTCAACCAGCTCGCTGCAAGAAGTCGCCTGCCCGATGATCTTATCGACATCCAACTCGAAAGACGGAATCCTTTCAATCAAAAGCGACTCGAAAATCTGCTCTTTGCTCGAAAAATAATTATACAAACCACCTTTCGACAAGCCTGCTCTCTTGGCGATGTCATCGACTTTCGTCAATGTAAAACCCTTCGCAGAAAATTCAATCAGGGCAGCATCGAGAATTTGCTGAATCCGGGTTTCCCCCGGCAAACGTTCACGCACTTTTTTTCCTGTATAGCTTTTTGCCGCACCAGGGTGATTTACAGACATAAACTCAACCATCGGTTATTACTTCGTCAGAAAATCATATCACAAACCTCACCCCAAGCGATTTCAGGAACACAGTCCCGGTCATCGGGCACGTAATGAAAAAAGCCCGCATGACATTTTGATTAAAATTTCATAAAAGCAACTTGTTATCGACTCGTGGGTCGGTATAAGATAAATCTCATAAGTTTCCGTTTTCCCATCTCATAAAACAGGCTATTTAATTATGAATCTGTCGAGCCCAGCCCGTTGTCACCCCCTGTCGTTGGCAAAAAGCATCAGACCGATCTCCGCAGCCGCGACCTTAAGCGTCACCCTGCTCACCGGCTGCAGCAGTCTGCAACCGGAATACCAACGGCCGCATGCCCCGATTCCCGATCAATACCCCTCTGCCGGGCAGAATTTGACGCTGGCAACTGAAAAACGTACCACGGCGGCATGGCAGACATTTTTTACCGACCCTCAACTGAAGACGCTGATTGAAGAGGCTTTGCAGAATAACCGCGATTTAATCGCTGCCGCACATCGTCTTAAAGCATCCGAAGCTATTTACGGTATTCAAAAATCACAGCGCTATCCGGAAATCGGCGTTGCCACCAGCATCACCCGAACGAAAACTCCGGCTGACTTAAGCTTCACTGGAAGCGAACTCGACTCCACTACCCACCAGGTAGCCGCCAACCTAAGCAGTTGGGAAATCGATTTCTGGGGCCGTTTAAAAAGCCTCGAAACATCTGCTCTTCACGACTATCTCTCACTGGAAAGCAGCCAGCGAGCTTTCCAAACCGGGCTCATCGCGCAAGTGGCCAACGCCTACTTTGCCCTCCGCGAAGCCGAACAGAGAATCGCTTTAATCCAAAAAACCGTCGCCACAAGGGAAGAATCTTACGCAATTTTCAAACGCCGGTTTGATATCGGCATCATTTCGGAAATGGATTTGATGCAGGTCGAAACCCTCTTGAAACAAGCCCAGTCTTTGCATATTCAACTGGAACAGCTCAAAGAGAACGACCTTTATAATCTCGCCTATCTGGTTGGCAAGCAGGTCGACCTGTCTCCGGTTGACAACTATTTCAATCAGAAAACGCCCACTCTCGGCGACCTCGCGCCCGGATTGCCTTCCGACCTGCTGAATCATCGCCCGGATATCATCGCGGCCGAACACTCTCTGAAAGCGGCAACCGCTAATATCGGAGCGGCCAAAGCAGCTTTCTTCCCGAATATTTCCCTGACCGGTTACGCCGGAACCGCCAGCCCGGAACTCTCTGGTCTTTTTGCTTCCGGCAGCGCCGCCTGGAGCTTTTCTCCACAGATTTATCTACCAATTTTCAACGCCGGACGTAATCAGGCCAATCTGGATCTATCAATTGCCCAAAAGAACCAGGCGGTCGCCAATTATGAAAAAACCGTGCAGAGCGCTTTCAAAGAAGTCTCGGTCAGTCTATCCAACAACAAATGGCTGACCAAACAGCTGGAAATTCTCGATCAGACACTGAAAATCCAGCAGCGCCGCGCCGAGTTGGCCGACCTGCGCTATCAGAGCGGCGCCTCAACGTATCTGGAAGTGCTGGACGCTCAAAGAGATTTGTTGACGATCGAACAGTCGGTTGTCGAAGCCAGACGCGCCTTAACTTCGAGTAAAGTCGCGCTTTACACCGCAATCGGCGGCAACCTGCCGCAAAATACACCACCAGCGGCAGAAACTGCCAGCACGCAGGAAAAGGAGTAACCGTATGCATCCGGCGATCAAGAACCTTATCAAATTCGTTGTCCTGCTGGTTGTCATTGGCGGCATCGGCTGGTACTACTGGAATCAATGGAACCATCAACAGCAGGACAATGGTTTTATCGGCTCAAACGGTCGGATAGAAGCCGTTGAAATCGACATCGCCACCAAAGCCGCCGGCCGTGTCGAACAAATTCTCGTCAATGAAGGCGATTTCATTCAACAGGGTCAGACACTGGCGATCATGCAGTCAGACACCTTGCAAGCACGACTGGCCGAAGCGGAAGCCCAGCTGAAGCAGGCGCAAAATGCTGTTAAAAGTGCCGAAGCAGCCGTTGCTGTCCACAAAAGTGATGTCTCAGCCGCCAGAGCCGGCGTTGCGCAAAGAGAAGCTGAATACGTGGCAGCAAAGAAACGTTTTACCCGCACCGAAGTCCTTTCGAAGGAGCGCGCACTCTCCATTCAGGACCTTGATGATACCCGAGCCCGGGTTCGCAGTGCCGAAGCCGCGGTAACCGCCGCCAAATCTCAGGTATCTGCCGCTCAGGCAGCCGTACTGGCCGCAGAAGCTCAAGTCACCGGTGCCAAATCTCAGGTCACTGCCGTTGAAGCCACCATTCGACGCATCCGATCCGACATTCAGGATACTCGCCTGACCTCCCCTCGCGATGGACGCGTTCAATACCGTATCGTCCAACCGGGTGAAATTATCGGCGCCGGTGGCAAAGTTCTCAACCTGGTCGATTTAAGCGACGTTTACATGACGTTCTTCGTACCCGAAGCGGTTGCCGGCCGTCTGGCACTGGGTCAGGAAGTCCGCATCGTGCTGGATGCCGCTCCTCAGTATGTCATTCCCGCCAATGTCTCTTTTGTCGACAGCACGGCACAATTTACTCCCAAAACGGTTGAAACCGCCAGTGAACGTCAGAAACTGATGTTCCGGGTCAAGGCACGATTACCGAAAACACTGCTTCAAGCGCACTTGAAACGCGTCAAAACCGGCCTGCCCGGCATGGCATGGTTAAAAACTGATAAGGACAAAAACTGGCCTGATCATCTGCAAATCCATGTGCCGGAGTAATGCATGTCTCAAAAGGAAGCAACCCCGGTTGCAATACTGAAAAACGTCACACTGACCTACCGGAAAGAAAATGCTCTGGAGGCTATTTCTCTGCAATTTCCTGCCGGTCAGATGGTCGGCCTGATTGGGCCGGACGGCGTCGGTAAATCCAGTTTGCTGGCTCTGATTTCCGGTGCCCGAGAAATTCAGCAGGGAGACGTTACCGTTCTCGGCGGGAACATGCGCCAGAAGCAACATCGGGATCGAGTCTGCCCACAAATCGCCTATATGCCTCAAGGCCTGGGGAAAAACCTTTATCCGACTCTGAGTGTCGAGGAAAACCTGCAATTCTTCGGCAAGCTCTTTGGGCACAATGCCGCTGAAAGACGTAAACGAATCGACGAACTGACACAAAGCACTGATTTGTATTCTTTCCTTGATCGTCCCGCCGGAAAGCTGTCCGGCGGCATGAAACAGAAACTTGGTTTATGCTGCGCTCTGATTCACGACCCGAAATTACTGATTCTCGATGAACCCACTACCGGTGTCGATCCGCTTGCCCGAGCCCAATTCTGGGAACTCATCAGTCGCATCCGCCGCAAACGTCCGGAAATGAGTGTCCTGGTCGCAACCGCCTATATGGACGAAGCCCAACGTTTTGATTGCCTGGTGATGATGGATGACGGCCGGGTGCTTGCCACCGGCTCACCGCAATCGCTGCTGCAGAAAACCGAGTCGAAAGACTTGGAAAACGCTTTCATCGCTCTAATGCCGGAAGAGAAACGCAAAAAGCACCAACCGGTTCACATTACGCCACTGGAAACCAACGGCCGGGATGATATTGCGATTGAAGCCGATAATCTGACTATGAATTTCGGCGACTTCACCGCAGTCGATCATGTCAATTTCCGCATTAACAAAGGTGAAATTTTCGGATTTCTCGGCTCGAACGGTTGCGGAAAAACCACAACCATGAAAATGCTGACCGGCCTGCTGACGCCTTCCGAAGGACAAGCACTTCTTTTCGGACAGAGAGTCAACCCGAATGACATCTCAACCCGCAAACGCGTCGGTTACATGTCGCAATCCTTTTCCCTGTATACGGAATTGAATGTCCGCCAGAACCTGATTCTTCACGCCCGACTTTTCAAGGTTCCCGAGGCGGAAATCCCAGCCCGAGTTGAAGAGATGCTGGAACGCTTCAACCTCAGGCAGGTCACCGACAGCCTGCCTAACAATCTGCCGCTTGGCGTCAAACAACGTCTTTCACTGGCCGTTTCCATGGTACATAAACCGGAATTGCTGATTCTCGACGAACCAACCTCCGGGGTCGACCCGATTGCGCGAGACAGTTTCTGGAACCATATGATCGAACTCGCCAGAAAAGACAAGGTGACGATTTTCATTTCAACCCACTTTATGAACGAAGCCGAACGTTGCGACCGCATCTCCTTAATGCACGCCGGCAAGGTACTGGTCAGCGACCGTCCCGCCGACATCGTAACCGAAAAACAGAGCGACTCTCTGGAAGACGCCTTTATTCAGTATTTGAAAGCATCCGACCACACATCAACCGCCCCGATCAGCGACGAATCCCCAATCGAAGCAAACGGCGAATCCCCTTCCCCGGCAAGCAGCCAATCCAACGGGTTGTTTAATTTTTCTCGCGCACTGAGTTATTCCTGGCGAGAACTCCTGGAATTGCTGCGTGACCGCATTCGTTTGACCACGGCGCTTTTGGGATCGATTCTGCTGATGACGGTACTGGGCCTGGGAATTTCCTTTGATGTCGAAAATCTGAATTATGCCGTTCTGGATCGGGATCAAACCACCTTAAGCCAGAATTACACGCTGAACCTAGCCGGCTCCCGGTATTTTAACGAACACCCCCCCATCCAGAATTACGACGATCTGGAAAAACGCCTGCGAAAAGGCGACATTTCACTGGTCATCGAAATTCCTCCCGGGTTTGCCCGCGACATCAAACACGGCCGAAATGTCGAAATTGCCGCCTGGATTGACGGCTCCATGCCGACAAGAGCCGAAACCATCAACGGCTATGTTCTGGGAATGCATCAGAATTGGCTCGCCTATCAAGCCAGAGTGAACCTTGGACAAGCACTCAGTTCCCCGGTTTCGATTCAGACCCGCTATCGCTACAATCCGGATGTCAAAAGCCTCCCGGCCATGATTCCGGCCGTCATCCCCCTCCTGATGCTGATGCTGCCTTCCATGCTGGCGGCCTTATCCGTTGTCAGAGAAAAGGAACTGGGCTCCATTCTCAACCTTTACGTCACACCGGTTTCGCGAGCTGAATTCCTGCTCGGCAAGCAGCTGCCTTATATTGGTCTGGCAACCATTAACTTCATACTGTTGCTGATCATTTCGGTGACCTTTTTCGACGTTCCGATTACCGGCAATGTTTTGGCCCTGTTTCTGGCCGGAGTCCTGTTCATCGTATTTGCCACCGGAGTCGGCCTGTTCGCATCCATCTTCACCCGAAGCCAGATTGCGGCAATGGTTCTTTCGCTGTTAGGCACCTTGATTCCGGCGATTCAGTTTTCCGGTCTGCTCAACCCGATTTCATCTCTGGAAGGTGCCGGCCATCTTGTAGGCGAAATATACCCGGCCACTTATATGTTTGAAATCAGCCGCGGCGTATTCAGCAAAGCGCTCGGCTTTACCGATCTGTACCAGTCTTTCTGGCCGATTATGATTGCAATTCCAGTCATTCTCGGGCTGGCAATCGCTTTGCTTAAAAAGCAGGAGTCTTAACGAGATGCAAACTTTGAAAAACGTTTACCGGCTGGGAGTCAAAGAACTCTGGAGTCTCTACCGCGATCCGATCATGGTGTTTCTGATCCTGTACATTTTCACAATCGCCATCTACAGTGCAGCAACCGCCAAACCGGATACTCTGCACATGGCTCCAATTGCGGTCGTCGACGAAGATCACTCCCAGTTGTCCAACCGGATCGTTTCGGCATTCTTTCCACCAAAATTCAACCATCCCGAAGCCCTGTCGATCAACGAGATCGACCGTGTCATGGATACCGGACGCTATACCTTCGTAATCGACATTCCTCCTAATTTCCAGCGCGATGTTCTGGCCGGCAAAAAAACCGAAATTCAGCTGAATGTCGATGCAACCCGGATGAGCCAGGCGTTCAGCGGCAATGGTTACATCCAGCAGATCATCAATGAAGAAATCAACGAATTTCTAAAAGGCTACCGCGCTCCGACAACCCTGCAGGTCTCCATCGTCAACCGAACCCGGTTTAATCCGAATCTCGAGGAATCCTGGTTCGGTGCAATCATGGAGATCATCAACAATGTCACCATGCTGTCCATTATCCTGACCGGCGCCGCACTGATTCGCGAACGCGAACATGGCACCATTGAGCACCTGCTGGTTATGCCCGTCACACCCGCAGAAATCATGCTCGCCAAGGTCTGGTCCATGTCGCTGGTGGTTATCGTGTCGACTCTGATGTCGGTCTATCTCGTGGTTCGCGGCGCCCTCGACATTCCAATCCACGGTTCGATAAACCTCTTTCTGCTCGGCGCCCTGTTCCATCTGTTCGCCACAACGTCAATGGGAATTTTTCTGGCAACTCTGGCCCGCAGTATGCCGCAGTTCGGCATGCTGGTCATTCTCTTCCTGTTGCCTCTGGAGATTTTGTCCGGCGGGATGACACCGCGCGAAAGCATGCCCGAAATCATTCAGGACGTGATGCTTTTCGCACCGACGACACACTTTGTCTCCCTCAGCCAGGCCATTCTCTATCGCGGCGCCGGATTCGATGCCGTCTGGCCGCAATTTATAGCACTGGCCGCAATCGGTAGTGCGCTCTTTGCACTCGCACTGATGCGCTTTAGAAAAACGATCAGCCTGATGGCTTAAGCACTTCCGGCGCCCCCCGGATGCCTCCTATTTCTTCTGATACCAACCGGGAGCCGGATTGCAGAATCATGCCGCAGATTTTTTCGAAACCATTCGCACCCTCTATGACGATCGCGGCTTGCTGTCTCTTCGGGCAGCCGACACTGGCCTCAAACTTCTCTCCAAAAGGGATTTTTAATTTTACTCTGGAAAATGATGTGTTCTACGGTACAGACCGCAACTATACCAATGGTGTGAAATTTATCTGGATTCCGGAAAACCGTGATCAACCGCCCGTCTGGGCAAGCAGAATTGCCACTTTGATTCCATGGTTTCCTCAATCCGGACGCCTCTCCCACGGTTACGCATTCGGCCAAAGCTTGTTTACCCCGGACGACATCCGGAAAGCCAACCCGCCTTTGGAAGAACAACCCTATGCCGCCTGGCTGTATGCCAGCATCGGTTTGGCCGCCGAAACCAATCGTCGACTTGACCAGGTTACGCTCACCGCCGGTATGATCGGCCCGGCAGCCCTCGGCAGGGAAACACAAACCTTAGTCCATCAGCTCATCGGTTCGGACACCCCCAGAGGCTGGCATACACAACTGGCAAACGAAACCGGGTTTTTCATCACCAGCAAACGAACCTGGAGAAAATTTCTGACTTATCACCACTTCGGCAACTCGGTTGACATCGCCCCTTACATGGGCAATGCGTTCGGCAATGTGTTTACCTATGCCAATGCAGGCATCACTTTCCGCTACGGAAAGTCTCTACCCGACGACTACGGGCCACCCCGCCTGCAACCCGGACGACCAAATGAAAACGACCTCTCCCTCTCTTCCTTACCCGGCTGGTATCTATATGCCGGACTGGAAGCCCGAGCGGTATTGAGAAACATTTTTCTCGACGGCAATACCTTTTCCGACAGTCGCAGAGTGGACAAATATCCGTTTGTCGGTGATCTGCAGTTTGGATTCGTTTTGGACTGGCAACGATACCGTTTAAGCTACACACATGTTCTGCGGAGTCCAGAATATCGGCAACAGCAAACCCACACAAATTTCGGAGCAGTAACACTCGGAATCCGCTTTTGAAAAACCGGGACAAGCTTTCACAGCCGATCGCGGCAATGCGCTGAAATAACAGAAACTCAAGGAAAAGAATTTTCAGACATAAAAAAACCCGCATGAAGCGGGCTTTTTAAAAATATGGCGGAGAGCGGGGGATTCGAACCCCCGATAGGTGTTAACCTATACCCGCTTTCCAGGCGAGCTCCTTCAACCACTCAGACAGCTCTCCGAAGGAATTGCAGGATTATACAAGGCTGTTTTTAGCTTGTCCAGAGAATCGACGGATTTTATCGGCCGATTTTCCACTCTGCTCGTACCTTCCCTCAAATCTCTTCCCAGCCGCTCCAGAACAGCCAGCCTTTGTACTTGAAGCGCTTGACTTCACAGTCCAGTGTTTCGTAGGCGGCATTCCAATCGGTCAAAGGACCAAGCAGAAACGTTGTCAATCGGTCTCCAAAGTTCATTTTCAAACTTTCCGGCATGGTCGACATAATCGCTCGGCAGCTTTGGTATTGGACACTGTTGTGCAAACAACGGCTTGGGTCGACATTGGCATCGTCAGTTCCATAGATGCAAACCCCCGAACGCCCGATATAAATCGGATCGTGAACCACCACATCCGGATCCAGCAGATCGTCAAGCACATCGAACAGGTCGCCGTCAGCAATACCAAGCGCATCCAGCAGAGCGTTTACCCCTAACAAATCAAGCAAAGGATTCAACAGGAAACCAAGCAGATTGAATATCGGGCTTAACAGCTCGTCCAAAACTCCGGTAAGGCCGGGAATCAGTGTATTGCAGTCGACTGCGATAGCGTTACTGTCCAAACCGAGCAAAGGCCCCGTCAGCCAGTTCAAAAGCGTTAAATCAACCCCAACATTAAGCAGCGAACATTTATAGTGTTCACCGGAATGTATCGCATTAAGCGGATTGTAATTCGGCAACTCCGTGAACTGCTGGATCGGGTAATCCGCCTCGTCGAGACGGGAATACAGCAGAGCCGAACCGGTAGTCGGGTTGAGTACGTCGAGCAGGTCCGTTACGGTCGGTATCAAACCGGTGGTGTTGTATAACATATCAACACCTTCGGTAACAAAGACCGGCTTCTGCTCCAGAATACGGTCGTAATCGACCTGGGAATAACCGGAAGCATAAACCAGACTCAACAACCAGCCGTTATCGGCGGCATTCGGAACATTACCGACCCAGCCCTGTTTCTTATCAAAGCTGACATAAGGGTATTTTGTCGCCTGCGAATCAATCGGACTGGTGGCGGTATAGCCATACTCGCAATAGTTTTTGCGCGCTTCCGAATTGGGTACCGAAATCGCCTGGGCAATCGCATGCCCTTCAGCCTCAGTAATGGAATGGTCGGTAATCAGTTTCAGATTCAGAATATCCAACAGATCCCGCGTCATGTCCGGACGCAAACCGGCATAGATATCCGCTTCGGAAAGTTCCCCCTTAAGACAGGCTTCGTAACGAGTGTCGCAATAACACCCTTCTTTATCATCAAGAAGCCCGTAAAGCGCCTTTCCCTGCGGTACATAACCGTAAAAATAATCGTCGGTCCATAACTGAACCGCTACTGCACTGAATTCCGGCGGTGGCTCGGCGGCTTTCGGATTGTCAGCATTGGATTCCAAAGGAATGAAGCAGCTTTCTTTATCGCCGCTGTTCGGATCGCGGCAGGCATCGGTATCAGCAAAGTTACCGAACGTAATTCGTTTATGAATCTGACGGTTAGTGCCTTCTCCGCCTTCGATGACGTAACCGGACTGAGCCAGAACCGCACTGCTGACAATATCCGTCTGGTTGACAGGAACTGTCCCCTCATCCAGCATTTTTTTGGTAATCGCCATTTCGGAACGCAGTGCGGTCTCCGCAACGGTGCGAGCATAGTTATCCAGCTCCCGATCGATGATCTTGAGTTTCGCATACTCCATAATCAGACCGAAACCGATGATTGCCGTCATCATGGTGCCGATGACGATAAAGGTTGCCGCCCCTTTCTGCCGTTTGAAATCGGAGATTTTTCATTACTGTCTACCTTGTCAAGCTGTCCAATAAAATCAGATTATTGAGTGCTTTACTGTTCAAGGGATCCCGATGCAAGGCTTGTCTGAAAAGATCTCTCGCTTCGTTATAGCGCTTTTGCAGCAGCGCTGAAAACCCCAGATTGTTCAATGCCGAAACTTCCCGCTCCGCAACACCACTCGATAACCAAGTACGATAAATACTATCGGCGGTCTGGTAATTTCCTTGAATTAATGCAACTTGCGCATAACTGGCTTCGTCGTCAACGGTCTTTCCAGGCAACTGATTGACTTCCCGCCACGCGAGGAGCGCCAGCTGGCGTTTATCCTGCCCTTCGTAAGTTTTGGCTAAAAGCCGATAGGCTCTTAATTTATCATCTGCCGTCTTGCGAATTTTCTGCAGCATTTCTTCAGCCCGATCGTAGTGCTGTCGGCTAATTTCCAGTTCAATCAGGTCCAGAGCAAATTTCTCTTCCTGATCCGCATCCAGCTCGGTGATCAGAGGTGTTTGTTGAGTGGAAAGCTTGGCATAATTCAGATCATTCTGTTTCGAAGAAGACACGCTGCTACAAGCACTTAACAGCGACAGACTGCAAAAAACGACCAACACTCTTGAATACAACAACATCTTATAAACCTCTTCCTAAGGCGACCATTTTCTCTCCCAGCAGTAAGATCAGATACGGAGCCAGTAGAAACGGCATAATGACCATTGCCATCTTAGCCGATGTCTTCGCCGCTTTCTCTTCCATTTGCGATTCCCGGTTTTGATACATCCGTCGAGAAAATTCGTTTAACGCTTCACTGATCGAACTCCCCATTTTTTCATTCTGAATCAGAACCTGAACCAGACCTTCGATTCGCGCGTCGGATTGCGTTGGGCAAATTGCTTCAAAGCCTCATTCCGCGAAACGCCGATTTTGATCTGATCCAGCAAGAATTCAAACTCAAAACAAATCTCCGGCTGCAAATCCTTAAGCTCCTCTGCAACTCGCTTAATCGAACCCAAATAACTCAAACCGGAGTTCATACAGACATTTGTCATATCCAGAAAATCCGGCAAGGCTTCACTGATCCGACTAAGTCGTCGATCACCAAGCGATTTCAGAATCCACTCGGGTAACAACAACACAATAACCGGTATCAGAAAAACCGCCGGTGAAACCGCCAACAGGCTCCAAGCCGTCAGAGCCACCAGCAACACAAGCAAAACCAAAGCATATTTGATAAAGAAGTAAGCACCAATATGCCGCTCGTTGCGGAATCCGGCACTGACCAGCATCTTCTGGGTTTTTGCCAATTCTTTTGCGCTTCTCGGTCCCAATGCCCGACCCAGGCTGCACCACCAGCAACGCTCATTCTGCGACGACTCGACACGCAACACCTGCCCCATGCCGATACGACTCTTGACACGCTCCATCTGCAAATGCTGCTCACGGCGCTTCTTCAATGCATTCAGCACAACCCAGCTACTGATAAACATTAAAACGGCAACGCTAAAAAGTAATAGATACAACATGATTTAAAACCTCAAACGCAGCATGTAACGCAAAATCAAGCACCGGTGAAAATCAATGCGAACGAAATAACAAACAACTGAATACCAAGCGGATCGTTCAGGAAAAAGTGCAATGAAGGGCGATCAAACAGATATTTATAGACGATATACAACACCGGCGCGCCACCGATAAACCAAGCCGTCATTCGTGATTCGGCCGTCAGGGTTTTGACTTTGTTCTGGAACACTTCTCTCCGGCGCATCAATCGCGCCAGTTCCCGCAAAATTTGCGACAGCTGTCCGCAGTCTCGCGCTGAATGATCAATGTCATCACAAAAAACTGCGCTTCGGGCAGATCCACCCGGCGCTGAAATTCTCTGAGCACGTCGCGCACACTGATCCCGAGCGCCAACTGCTTATGCACTTCACGCATCTCTTCGGCCAAAGGGCCACTCATATCTTCTCCCAGGGCACCAATCGCCCCATCGATTCCGTAACCGGCATTCAACGAACGTACGATCGCTTCAAGCATTTCAGGAAACTGGGAACGCAATTCGGTCTGTCTCTGATTGATTTTGACAACCAGATAGATCACCGGCAAAATCGGCAGAATAATCGCGGCAAACAGCGCTTTTTCATCTGTCTGCGCCGTCTGTTTCAGAATCAGGACAATTGACAGAATCAGCAAGCCTAATTCAAGAGCCAGCAGACGCAGTACATGTTTCTTCTCGACAATTCCGGCCTGCTTGAATTTGTCGCTGACCCACATAAACCACGGACTTTTCTGCTGTTGCAACAACTGTTCTTTAAGGCTGAGAACTTCGTTCGGTTCCAGACCAACACGGCGTTTCATCAGAGAAAGCAAACGTGAACGCTGATAACGCCGCCCCCAAACGACTCCCAGAGTCAGAATCAGAAACGGTAACGCAATGACAACCGCAATGCCGATAAACGCCCAATCCATTTACACTACATCCTGCACAAAGTTAAATAACTCTTCTTTCAACTGGTAACCGAAAGACTCGCATTTTTTACCGCATTTCGGCCGAATTCCGACCGCTTAAAACGATTGATAATTACGCCGGTTATCGGATCAGGGGTGGACTCGAAGACAAACAATTCCTGCAAAATCACATTCTCGTTTTCGACGCCGATCACTTCAGTGACCGATTCGACACGCCGTTTCCCATCTTTACCGCGCTTGACAAAAATAATCAGGTCGATGGCACTGGCAATCTGCTTGCGGATCGATTCCGCCGGAATATCCACCCGCTGAGGTTGATCATCAATTCCAGACGGGCTATGCAATCGCGCGGGCTGTTGGCGTGCAATGTTGCCAGTGAACCTTCATGCCCGGTATTCATCGCCTGTAACATATCCAGAACTTCACCACCGCGCACTTCCCCGAGAACAATACGGTCGGGGCGCATCCGCAGCGCATTTTTCAACAGCTCGCGCTGGGTCACTTCGCCCACCCCTTCCGCGTTCGGCGGACGGGTTTCAAGACGAACGACATGCGGTTGCTGCATTCTCAGCTCGGCACTGTCTTCGATGGTAACGGTTCGTTCCCCTTCAGGAATCAGACCGGAAAGCATGTTCAACGTGGTGGTTTTCCGGAGCCGGTTCCCCCGCAAACCAAAATATTCATCCCGGACTTAACCGCGACATCGAGGAATTGAAACATCTGCTCGGTCATGGAGCCGAAAGTAATCAGATCCTTGGCACGCAAATGCTGCTCCGGAAAGCGACGGATCGAAACACTGATGCCATCAACGGCCAAAGGCGGAATAATAATATTGATCCGCGAACCGTCCGGCAGACGCGCATCTACCAATGGCGACGATTCATCGACCCGGCGTCCGGTGGTATAAAGCATCCGATCAACTTTGTTGCGCAAATGTTCTTCACTGATAAAGCTGACATCCGTCAGCTCCAGTTGCCCGCCTCGTTCAACATAAATCTGGTTATAGCCGTTAATCAAGATATCCGATACCGTCGGGTCGGCGAGCAATGGCTCAATCGGCCCCAAACCGTAAATTTCATCCAGTAATTCGATCCCCAGCTGACGGACTTCCAGCTCCGACAGCGGATAACCGATTTCAGCGCATTCTCGCGAACCAGTCCTTCCAGACGCGGTCTTAATTCCTGGCGCGTTTCCTGACTGTTCGCCTGATAGAAAGCTTCATCCTCAGCGCTTTTTTCTGACAACGGCTTTTAATCTCCATAAACGTCGAGTTTTTTCCCAGACTCGCCGCCCGCAAACTTTCTGCGGTATGTTTGATCTTAGCCTCGCCTTCCGCATCGGCTTCCGGGGTATTCTCGAAGACACTTTCACCCGTTGTTCCGCTCTGCGCAGTCGTTCTCGAATACTCATCGCCTCTACCTTTTATACTGCCGCTTTCTCTTTCTCGCCTGCGGATTCCAACAAACGCTTGGTCGGCATTTTATCCAAAAGCTGCTTAAACATACCTCTGGCCTGTCTGGTAAATACCGGTTCCTTGTCCACTTCCAGCTTGACACTGCCGTTATGCAACATATTGGCAATGTTCCACAACTGCTTGTTCACCACCGATTCCGGTTTATAAAGCGAAATCAACTTGCCCTCCTTCAAGGAGTTGTTGAAGCCTTCATAATCGTTGGCCACCTTGGCGACGACGTCCACATCGAAAGACTCGACGACATCGTCCAGCATATGATCATCCTGACTGGTGCTGCGGTTGACGATCAACTTGATGGTTTCACGCAAATACCCCAGTTTCTGCGTCAGCTGCAAAGCGGTGTTCACCGCACGGAACGACGACAGTGACGGCTCCGCAACCAAAACGATATTGTCGGATTCGTCGAGACAACTCAGAGTGATATCCGATAAGTCGCTGGCGCAATCAATGACCACATGGTCGTAATAACGGCGCAATGCCTGAATAATCGTCTTAATCAAATCGCCGGTGATGCTCTCTAACTCACTGACCTCGGTCGGCAAACTGAGAATATACAACCCGGATTCATGTCTGCTCAGAGATTTATAAATCAGGTTTTCGTCAAACCGTTTCAGGTTATACACAAAGTCGGTCAACGAGTACAGGCGCCGTCCTTCCATATTCAAATAGAGCGCTCGTGTCACCGAGAGGGACATTCAGATCGACCAAAACCGTGCGCCCCTTGGTAATTTCTGTCAGATTTGCCGCGATATTGGTGGCAATTGCCGTACAGCCGACCCCGCCTTTCAAACTGAAAAAGCTGGAGATGATTCCATTTTTCCCTTGTCTGCGACGATCCTGCATATGCAGAATCGACAGAATCTGGAAAACTTCATCCGGACATTCGACAAATCCCTGAACGCCCTGATGGCTGGCGGCAATAATGAAATCGGCGTTTTTTTCCTTAAGAAGGATATAAATCGCGACCCCTCTGGCCAGAGTCAAAATCTGATTGACTCTTTCCAATACATTGGCATCGTCGCCCTGATACTCCAGAAAAACCAGACCGACACTTTCCGGCCAGATATGCGGAACTTCATGCATAACTTCCAAAGTATACTTCGACATGATGGCGAGATTGACCGCTTCCTGAAGATCCTTGTCTCCGCCGAAGTAAAGGCAAGGTTTTAGTGTTAGCGAGCCGGTTGATAACGCTGCACTCATTCTGGTTTCTCCAATCCTATTTTGTCGGATAACTCCGGCAAGACCACTTGGCCCTCCGGCAATAATTCAACCACTTTTCCTTCAAAGAACCCGTCAGCCGTGCTTGGACGATCCAAGTTTTCACCCGGAAGGCGAATCTTCGTACCTTTCTCGATCGGATCGACAAAGGTCGGTGTTACCAGAATCGCCAATTCCGACTGATTTTTCTCATATGTTGTCGAACGGAAAAGTGCCCCTATAATAGGGATATCGCCCAAAAGTGGAATTTTTGAGACCGAACTGCTGAAATTATCCTGCAACAGGCCGCCAATCACGAAACTCTGCCCGGCTGCCAGCGTTACAGTTGTACTGGCACGTCTCGAACGGAAGCCGGGAACCGTGATGCTGCCGGTTGATTGACCCGCAGTTTCATCGATGTTGCTCACTTCAGGCGCCACTGTCATCTGAATTTCGCCGGAATCGGTAATCACCGGACTGAACCGCAGGCGAACACCGAATTCCTTATATTTCACGGTAATCGCATCGGTATTTTGCGAAACCGGAATCGGCACTTCACCACCGACCAGAAATTCAGCGGTTTCACCGGCTTGAACAATCAATTCCGGCTTGGCCAAAACACGAGCCAGCTGATTCCCTTCCATAATCGACAGCAAACCGAACAGATCTTCACCGGCCGGGTTGAAACCGATCTGGAAAGCATCGCTGTGCGCTGTCGAAACATTTTCCAAGACATTACTGAGAACTCCCAACAGGCTGTTGGCCGTTCCAGGCGTTGTTATTCCGACACGCTGATTCGAATCCCGTAGAACGAAACCGCTTTTAAACGGATTGCCCTTAACCACTTCGGCGATGCGCACCGACAGTTTGACTCTTTGAGGCCCACTGATGTGAATCATATTGACCACACTCAACCCCAAAGCGGAAATCACCGATTGAATACGTTTTTTCTGCGCTTTATTCGGAACATCTCCCGTCAAAATCACCATATAGTCACCGGCCAGAGGCTGCACATTCAGAGAACCACTGGAGGTTTCCGATTGCAATACCTGCGAATCCTGACGCCCAAGGACTTCTCCGGAAGCATCACCATCGACCTGATTACCGATCGCATCCACCTCTCGACGCACTGAAGAACTCGAGTTCACCCAGATTCGTTTCAATTTATAGGCAACCGTTTTCTGAGGGTTTAAATCCTGCAACAGGTTATTCAGCGTCTCTTCGATCTGCAGACGTCGAGTCTGATCGGCTAACACTCTTACAGAAAACAGCTTGGCCTTAGTCCGAGTTTTTCGGCGTCAGCATCAGCTGCGTTTTCCCGGCGGCTTTCCCCGTCAATAGCAGCTCATTCTTATTCAGCACCTTCAAGGTTGCGATGGACGGGCTGGCGATCATCGCCCGTGTGATCCGGTAATCCAATTTGATAATCTGACTTTCGCCTTCTTTGACCGTATAGCTCTCAGCCATCGCTGAAGCTGAGATTGGAAAAGCCGCCAGCACACCAACCATCAATAGCCCGCTGACCACGGCGCCGAACGCATGCAAACGCTTGTACACGAGTTGTTGTATTTTCATCTGACCACCACCTTTTTCACTTCATCGCCTTCCAGCACTTCAATGGTGTGTCGAACCACTTTCGGTTTCACCGGCTTGATTTCGTCTGGCGACTGATTTGGATCTTTTAGCACGACTTTCTGCATATCACGGATGTCGACACCGCGCGAATTGACGACCTTGGCATCAGCCGAGCTGCGCAATGCCAGATGAACCTTCCCGACACTCAAAGCCAGAGCCAGGCGCTCTGCCTGCTCCACGTTTACGTTCAGAGCCACCATGGAAATCTTCTCGGCGGCTTCACTATCTTTGCCCGTCTTTTCACTGACCGTTTCCCGTTTTTGCATGCGGTTATAACGCCCGACCGTCAAGACTTCGATATTCTGCAGAATATTGCGGCTAAGCACTTTGCTCTTGGCTCCATCCTTAACTTCGAACACGCTGATCACATCCACATGATCCCCCGGATTCAAAATGCCAAGCAAACCACTTTCCGCAGTCACCTGAATGCGCATGGCCCGCATGCCGCCAGTCAACAGGGCTTCGACTTCACTGCTTCTTTGAGCTTTCGCATCCTTAGTGTCTTTGGCATCCGGATCCTGTGTACCGATCTTCGAAGTCAGAAGCCATTCACCTTTGAACATTGCCTGCTGTGCTACGTGACCGACCGCCTGCTTGATGTCCCGCAGACTTCCGGCAACCTGAATACCTTCTTTCGGTACCTGTAAAATGGTCAAATCGGTTTCAACCAGGCGTTCGCCGCGATGAATATCGCGATTCACCGCGACAATCGGCAGTAATTCCGGTTTTTGGACCACTGTTACCGTTTTAATGATTTCTTTACTTTCAACTTCGGAAACCCGTTTCTCAACGTAGCCGTACACCAGCACGACGGCCAGAACGGCAGCCAAAGCGGCAATCCCGTACAATATAAAATCGCTGCGTAATATTTTCATAACAATTAAAACCAATCGTTAGAGAGTGAAAATTTGGTCTTTGACCCTGTTTGGATGCTCTTCGAATCGACGAAAGAGCGGTTACCCCGACACGAGGTGCTTTGAAGGTGGAGCAGGCTTTTACCTGATGTCACGAAGCCCTTTTGAATACGTATCGACGTATTAAAACCTGATTGTCGATCCCTGAAAATTCACTAAGAATTTGAGCAGGTATCTTTAATGCTAACGAGCGTGTCGACATTGATAATCAACAAACCACTCAAAAATTCCGGTAAAACGATCGGCACCGCTTCACCTTTAAAATTAATTCGGTAAATATCGAACCCTGAATCGTGGGTTTCGGTGATTGTGGTTTGCCCCGGATGACTGTCGGTCAGATTGACTGACAGCAGAGACAGATCCGCAAGAATCTTGGTATTGATTACCGATTCAATATCCGCTTTCAAACCAACTTTCCCGGAATTACAGCTGACAAATAACGTATTGGCAGTTTCTCCCGGCTCCAGATTGGCTACTTCCTGGACTTCATTGCTGATCGTTGAATGGATATCGGTAATCGTGTCATTGACCACAAAACTATTGAGGCCGTAGCCGACGGCCTCAATAATAAATAACACCACCCCGATCAATAAGGGCAAAAAGTAAGCCGCTTCAATCATGACGGCACCTTTTTGCTTTTGTGGTTGCAGTGTCATTTGTGATCCTTAAGAATTAACAAGAATTAACAGAATTAACGGTAAATACTATCTACTTACGAAGTGGAAATGGTGTTAAAAGCCCGATTAAAAGTTTCTTTAATCGCTGTACCAAGAACCCCATTACCGCCATCGCCGAATAAAATAAAAGCAACAATTACCACTCCGGCAAGCATCAGGGCATACTCAAGCGTAGTTGCGCCCTTTGCCCGCTGCCGCCTTTTATCCAAAACGCTTCTCAAAAACTTAAAAATTTATTAAGACCCAGACGGTGTCTCAACAGAGTTGATCGCATTATTTACTTTACCCGAAATAGCAGAACCAACGGTACCACCACCATTACCACCAAATAGCAGAGCGGCAACAATAGCAACACCGGCAATTACCAGAGCATACTCAATCATCGAAGCGCCTTTTTGCTTCTTGGCTTGTTTGGCTTTGACCATGCGCATAACTTTAGATTCATTCAACATTACATTCCCTCCGAAACTTAACAGAATAAAAGAGGGCGCCGAAGGCTTAACAGACAGGCTTCCCCACCCTCTTGTGAATTTAAGTATAACCAAGCATCGCTTGTTTACATAGTATTTAACGTCCGAATCCTTGAAACCTAAATAAAAATTTAAAAAAATTTTCGATTTATTTTTCCAAGCTTCGAATCGTCCTCATTACATCATCTCAAGATCGTCCTGGACGCTTTCAATTCCTGCGATCGCGCACGCTTCATCATCCATTCCATCCGGCGCACCACTGACGCCGACCGCACCATATAGTTTACCGCCGGCCTGAATCGGAGAAGAACCTGCCATAAAGGCCAAACCTTCACCCATGGTCTGTAACGGACTGTTGGCACGACTGCCAAGTTGCGAACCTTTTACATTAAACATAACCGCTGTATAGGCTTTCTTTTTACTGATGCTCCAGGAAACCGGCGGAGCCATCGTATCGCGCATTTGAATTTGCGGAATCCCGTTGCGGTCGACCACTGTCACACTGATTGGAATGCCTTTTTCACGACAAGCCTTAATCGTGTTTTCGGCAATGGTTTTTGCGACATCAACATTCAATCTCGCAACATTCACACTCATTGACTCTTCTGCGGATACCGGCAAAGACAGCAAACCGACCATACCGACCGCTAAAACTTTAAGTGCTTTTTTCATTTCAGAACCTCCTGACTCGTTCATTTTCAACCAACAACTGTAATTTAAATTACAGCTTGCGCCAGTATAGCCTGATTTCCATCGGCCACCTTATTACAAACCTTTATCCACCAGCAAGCCGGCTTTATCAAAACAAATCATATGGTAGACATAAAAAAAGCCGGGCATCTGAAAAGATACCCGGCTTTGATAAAACAACTGAAAGATCAATGGTTTTTAAGCTTCGGCCTGTGCTGCCTTTCTGGCGAGCGCTTCCTGCTGTTTAACGCCTCCGTGCCATTGCCAGATATAGTAAAGCAACGGAATGACCAGCAGTGTCAGAACGGTTGACGACAGAGTACCGAAGATCAACGAAACCGCCAGACCGCCGAATACCGGATCGGTAATCATAATCATCGAACCGAACATAATCGCCAGCGCCGTCAACAGAATCGGACGGAAACGCACTTTCCCGGCTTCAATAACCGCCTCTTTAAGCGACTTGCCTTCAGCACGATATTCCAGAATGAAATCGATCAGAAGCAGGGAGTTCCTGACCACGATTCCCGCCAGTGCAATCACCCCGATCATCGAAGTGGCGGTAAACGCCTGCCCGGTCAACCAATGCCCCGGGAAAACCCCGATCATCGTTAGAGGAATCGCCCCCATCACAATCACCGGCATCATAAAGGATTTATAGTAGCCGACCAGAATCAGGTAAATAAACACCAGCGCAACGATGAAGGCACTCCCCATGTCGCGGAACACATCCAGAGTCAGGCGCATTTCCCCGCCCCACAACAAAGTATATTCCATGACATCATGCGGCTGTGCTTCGACAAAACCGAGGTTGGCGGTATGGAAAGTCACGCCGGTTTCCGGCAGAGTGACCTGATCCAGCATTTTATCCAGCGACAGCACTGCATACACCGGACTGGATTTCAACAGCTCGCCACCAATCATCACCATGCGGTGCTGATCACGCATAACAATCGGCTTGGCATGCGTCGATCGGTCGATCTTGGCAACTGCCGACAAAGGAACCGCGCTGCCACTGCGCGATTGAATGCGCAATGCCAGCAACTGTTCAGGCGTCGTACGATCGGAACGCGGCAGGCGTACAATAATATTCA
This sequence comes from Thiomicrorhabdus sp., assembly GCF_963677875.1. Lineage (NCBI taxonomy): Bacteria > Pseudomonadati > Pseudomonadota > Gammaproteobacteria > Thiotrichales > Piscirickettsiaceae > Thiomicrorhabdus > Thiomicrorhabdus sp. The sequence goes on from NZ_OY782566.1 coordinate 26,998, forward strand.
CCGGCTCGCGAACATTATCCAAGTGCATATATCCCAACTCGTAACCGTTAATATAATCACGCAGCATTTTACTGACTTGCGCCGGAGCGACACCGAGCAGATTCGCCTGGTCACGATCGATATTAATTTCATAACTGACCTGATCGTCGGTAACCGAATCATCGATATTGATCAGACCGTAGACCTCACCAAATTTCTCGCGCATTTCAATCGCAGCGGCACGCAGCTTGTCATAATCCGGCCCATACAGTTCGGCCATGATTTGCGTCGTCACCGGTGGCCCCGGAGGGGTTTCATACAATTTGACATTTGCCTGCGGGAAGTCTTTGCGAACTTTCGCCAAAGACTCGTTGAATCGGTTCACAATTTCATGCGACGAAACACTGCGTTGATGCTTATTAACCAGATTCACGCGAATCTGGGCAAAATTACTTCCTTCTTTAATCAAATCGCCGCGAACCAGTGCCGCAAAATCGATAGGAGCATGGTCACCCAGATAAACACTGTAATCCGTCACGAACGGCGTTTTAGACAGCAGGTCGCCAACATGGCGAACCACGCGATCGGTCGCTTCCAGAGCACTGCCTTCCGGCATGTCCACCTGAACAAGGAAAGTACTGGTGTTATCGTACGGTAACATCTTGACCTCGACACCCGCAGGATGCAGAGGATTATTCATACCGTCACCGCGAACGAATTGCAGCGCCGGCTGAATCATGGCTGCAATCAAGGCACCCAGCACCACAAACAGGAACAGGTTACGCTTGGTGCGACTTTCAATCAGTGGATTGATCGCTTTGACATACAGCTTTTGCATCCAGTCTTCTTTTTCGACATGGTGCGCATGAATGCTTTCCCGATGCTGCATTTCCTTAATGGCTTTCTTGCCGAGGAAACGATAAGCCGCATAAGGCACCAGAATATAAGCCACAACCAGTGATGCGATCATCGCGACTGGCACATTAAACGGAATCGGTGCCATAAACGGCCCCATCATTCCGGTCACAAACAGCATCGGAATAAAGGCCAGAATAACCGCGATCGTCGCCACGTTGGTCGGGTTACCGATTTCATTGGTGGCGCGGATCAAAACCTCATCGAATTTTTCCGGATCAAAGCCATCGTGGATATGCCGGTGGATATTCTCTATCACCACGATCGCGGCGTCTACCAGCAAACCGAGCGACAGAATCAGAGCGAATAAAGTGATCCGGTTAATCGTCTGATCGGCAATCAGGCCGACAAACAGCACCACAAACAGAATCAGCGGCACGGTCAGCGTCACAATGCTTGCTTCACGCCAACCGAGGAAAAGCACCAGAATGATAATGACCGAACCGACAGCGATTCCAAGATGTTCCATCAACAGATTGACCGCAGCATTCGCTTTTTCGCCATCGTTACGGGTAACGACCACATCAACATTGCTCGGCAAAACGCTCTTTTTCAACATCTCAAGCTTATCCAGAACCGCATTCGCAACATCAACCGCATTGGTTCCCGGTTTTTTCGCCAGAGCGATCGTTACCGCGGCCTGCTCGCCTTTATGCACCATCGTCGAATTCGGACCAAAACCGATCCGAGTATAGGCATCGCTCTCTTTCGGCCCATCGGTAATGGTTGCAATATCCTTCAGATAAATCGGGCTGCCCTGATCCATACCGATAATAATATTGCCGACTTCCTGAGCATTGCCAAGATAACCGTTCACGCGAATCAGATGATTCTGGTTGTTATTGACCATGGTACCGACCGGCACGGAAACATTGTTCCCCAGCAGCATCTCGCTGATTTCGTCAAGAGACAGGCCGGTCAAGGCAATTTTCCGCGCATCCAGCCAGACGTTGATCGCTCGTTCCTTACCACCGACCACGTCGGTAAAGGAGACTCCGGGAATATTCCGCAGATTTTCAACCAGTTTCAGTGAAACATCGCGCAGATCATAACCAGACAATTCCTTTGAAGTAATTGCCAAGGTCATAATCGGTACATCATCGACGTTGATCGGTTTCACCAGTGGTTGCTGGGTATCCGGCGGCATCTTGTCAAGATTCTGCATCAGCTGGTTATAAACCTTAACCAGACTGTCGACCTGATTCTGACCGACTTCAAACTGAACCGTCACCACCCCGAAGTCGTTGGCGGCATAGCCGAAAGTATGATCCACGCCGGGCAAAGCCCCCATGATGGTTTCCAGCGGTTTCACCACCATATTCTCGACTTCTTCCGGCGTTGCACCACCTTTAGGCACAATGATATTTGCGGCAGGAACCACAATCTGCGGGTTATATTCGCGTGGCGTAATCAAGTAAGCCATGATCCCGGCCAAAGTAATCGCCAGCATGATCATCATGGTAATTTTTGAATGGATAAACGCCTTGGCCAATTTCCCGGCAACATTCAATTCCGATTTTGGCGTTGCATTCTCAGACATAGTTTAAGCCCCTTCCGCTTTAGAACCGGCGGAGATCACGTCAACCTGATCACCGTTCAACATGCTTTGGTTGTTATCGACGACGATCTGCTCACCCAGAGCCAGCCCGGCCTGGACTTCGACCATATCCCCTGTCGACATTCCGGTGCGGACCATATGAAAGAAGGCATGACCGTCTTCCACCACAAATACACCTTCAATACCGGCACGCATCACAATTGCCGACTTGGGAATCATCATCGCCTGGCGGACACCACGCGTGAAACTGACGCGCGCGAAAGTCCCGCTGTTTACATTATTAATATCAGGTAGACTCAATTTAACCGTATGCGTACGTGTTTTAGGGTTCGCGGAACTTACCAAAGTATAGATCGTACCAACCAAAGGCTTATTCTGGCCATCAATCATCACTTCTGCTTCATCGCCCTGACGCAGAACGGCGTACAGATCAGCAGCCACTTCCGTCTGAACACTCAAAGATTTCAGGTTTTCAATTACGACGATCGGATTACCCGGAGCTGCCAAATCACCGGCAGCAGCCATTTTTTCGACCACCACACCATCAAACGGAGCGGTCACATTAGCGTATTTCAGCTGCGATTCCGCTTGTCTCAAACCGGAACGCGCCGCCGCCAGGTTTTCCTGAGCCACACTGTATTGCAGGCGAATTTTGTCGTACTGCTGCTTGGAAACCGAATCGTCTTCATACAACTTGGTAAAACGGTCATAGTCCAGTTTTGCATCCGTCAAAGCGGCTTTAGCCTGTTGATAAGCCGAGTTCGCCTGAGAAATCTGACTGCGAATATCCGCCGAGTCGATCGAGAACAATAACTGGCCGCGCTTCACTGTCTGCCCGACCTTAACATTCGAGTTCTTAATATAGCCCATCAAACGCGAAGCGATGCGCGCTCTCTGATCCGGCACCACGGCTCCGGGAACTACGGTATTCATCGGGACTTCACCCAGGCTGACCGTTGCGACATGCGCTGCAATGGTCTGCACCGCTTCCTGCGGGGCAACCGGCGCTTCCTGTTGACAGGCCGTCAATCCCAAAGCCGCGACCAGAGCCGAAACGGCAAATAATTTACGTGTCTGTTTCATTTCAAAAACCTCAATTCAATTCGTTACAGTAATTTGATATCCATGGTTCCACTGGCCAGACGCAATTTCGCTTTGAACACATTCACGTCATAATTTGCCGAAACCAGATCGGCGCGCGCCTTATCCAATTGCGTTTGAGCGCCCAGAACTTCGGTCATGGTCGACACGCCGTTTTCGTAACGACGCATGACCAGTTCCAGCGCTTCTTCTGCCTGCTGAACCGCCAACTCGTTGGATTGAACCTGCTTCTGTGCGATCTGCATTTTGCGCCAGGCCGTCAACAGATCCAGACGGACTTTATTTTCTGCCGAACGCACAGCGGCTTTCTTCTGCTCTGCAGAAGCATTGGCCATATCGATTGCACCGGCAGTGACGCCAAAGTCGGTAATTTTCCACGAAACCACACCGGCAACCGTATAAGAACTACTATCGAAACCGGGCGTTTCGCTGTTCCAGTCCTGACGAAGCATTACATTGAAATGCGGGTATTTATCGGCGCGAGCCGCATTAATCGCAAAACCGGACGACGTCGCTTCTCTGCGCTTGGCTTCCAACTCTGGATTACCGCTCATCGCTAAGGCCAAAAGCCCGTCGACCGAATCCTGAGGCAGTTGCAAATCCATGCGTTCAGCGACGTCCAACTCAGCAGAAGCGTCCATGTTCATCAGCATACGCAGACTGTCCAATGCGATCTGCTCCTGCCCCTGCGCCTTCATCAAAGCCACTTCCGCAGCGGACTGGTGAACTTCGGCACTCAATAACTCCGAGCGAACCACCACGCCCTGCTCAACCAGATTACGCGTCGTTTTAACAAAAGAGTCCGCCGTTTTCTTTGCCTGCTCAGCAACCTTGATATAGGAACGCGCCGCATGCACAGCCTCATAAGCCTGATAAACGTTATAGGTCAAATACTGCTGAACCGCTGCGTCGCCTTGCTGGGCCGCATCGATCATCGCCGCCGCTTGATCTTCGTAACTCTTGATTCTGCCACCGTTCCAGATTGGAATCAGCATTTCGATGCGGGTATTGAAATCGGTGTGAGCATCCGGGTAGTTCAAGCCTCTCGGCTCATAAGAAAAGTTGCCGTTGTTCAATTCGGTCATGGCACCGCCGTCAACACCAAAATCAGCAAAAGCTGCCTGACGCTGTTGAAGTTTCATCCCAAACACATTCAGAGGATTATCCGAATTAGTTCCGGTAATCGACAGATTTAACTGCGGGTAGCGGCTTGCTTCCGCCTGCTGTAAGGCAGATTCCGCCTGCTGAATACGCGATGAACTCACATCCATTTCCGGATTTTTATGCAGCGCATCCTCTACGCACATTTTAAAGTCATAGGTCTGGGCGTACGCCGACCATGGTAGCAAAGCCGAAAGCATCAACCCCCCAGCCTTTAATAACGAATACTTCTGCTTCATTTTGCCTCCGAGCAAAGTCCTTTTTCCGGCGACCCGATGTACCGCCATTCTTTCCGGTTTCAAATTCAGGCATTCTCAACAAAACTTAAAAATACCTTTACGGCTTCCGATAACAAAAAAGGATGTTAAAACACCCTTTTTCCTCTCGCGAAAGCCACTCAATCTCCCGTAAAATCTGCTTTCTAACCTTAGCGATTCTACGAATATAACTCAAGCTTATTAACATATAAGAATTTTCTTATATTATAGTGACTTCAAAAGCCAAGTAAACCCAAACAAATTAGAAAAATCTAATATATAGACAGAATGACCTTTTTGAGCCACACCAGCTCTCCATGAAAAAAGTGACTCGCCCCCGCTCTCCAATACAGATCAGCACACTGCCCCGGCTTTGTCACCCAGCTCAACACTTCTTCTGATTCAACCACCTCATCCCGGCCTCCCTGAATACAGCTCCACGGAACATCCACTTTATCCAAAGCCGAAAAATCATACAAACCGATCGGCGGTGCGACCGTGCAAATACGATTCGCGCCGGTTTGCGGCAACGCACGCAAAGATACATAACTGCCGAAAGAAAATCCGGCCAGAATCACTTCTTCGACAGTATGTCGGGAGCGGACCCAATCCAGCACACTCAGCAAATCATCCGTCTCGCCGACACCTTCATCATATTCGCCGTCACTTTGACCGACACCTCTGAAGTTATAAGCCACGGTTGCATACCCCAAGCTCTGAAAGGCACGCTCCATGGTCGTCACCACCTTATTATTCATGGTACCGCCGAACAATGGATGCGGATGACTCAACACCACCAGACGAATAACCGTCGATGCATCAAGCTCCGAAAGGTTATGCCGCGCTTCCAACCGGCCGCAAACACCTTTAATAAGAGTCGTTTGTCGATTTTTTTTCAACTTTAAATCCTTTATTATTGATGCAAATCAAAAAGCGTTCTGCGACCCCCAAAAGCGGAGTGACATCCGTCTTCTTGCAAAACGGCAAAACAGCTTGAGACAAATAACCATCACCAATAAGCCATCTATACTTTTAAGAGCCTGCGCATGCCAATCAGACAAATTATTATTGACGACGCCGTCCCCTATGCTGCCGAGATGTTCGGTCACCTGGGGGAAGTCGTCCTTCTCCCGGGAAAACAGATTACCCCTTCCGATGTACGCAATGCCGATGCATTGATCGTTCGTTCACGAACTCAGGTCAACCGTACACTATTGGAAAACAGCCGTGTACGATTTGTCGGCAGCACCGTCGTCGGTCTGGATCACATCGATCAAACCTATCTCCAGCAAGGCGGAATCCGTTTTTACTCTGCCCAGGGATGCAATGCCAACTCAGTCGCAGAATATATTATCCACATCCTGTTTGAACTGGCCGAACAACACGGCTTTGATTTGCAGAGTAAAACCCTCGGGATCATCGGCGTCGGCAATGTCGGTGGGCGCCTGTACAGCAAAGCGCAAACTTTGGGCATCCGCTGCCTGCTCAACGACCCTCCAAGAGAAAAGAATCCTGAAGATAACGAGCTGAGTTTCGTCGACTTGGATCATTGTCTGACGGCGGACATCATTACCGTTCACACACCTTTAAATATGGATGGCCCGGATCGCACCTTCGATTTGATTGACGCCCGGCGGGTCGGCAGGCTTTCGCCCCGGCAGATTCTTATCAATGCCGCTCGCGGCGGCATCATTAACGAAACCGCCTGGGCAAAACAGCCGTTACTCGCCAAAATCATCGATTGCTGGGAAAACGAACCCAATATAAATGAGACCCTGTACCGGAGTGCCGATCTGGCAACTCCACATATTGCCGGTCACTCTTTGGAGGCCAAAGTTGCTGGAGGCGAAATGGTTTACCGTCAGCTGTGCGAATACTGGCAGATCGAACCCGAAACTCACTGGCAAGACAAGCTCCCGCCGGATCCGCAACCAATCTTGATCGATTCTGAGCAAAAAAGCGATCAGGCACGCCTGAATCAGCTATTTAAAAGTGTTTACGATCCTTATTGTGACGATGCGGCAATACGCCATGTACAGATCAAGCAGGTTCATCAGGCCTACGAAGATTACCGGCGCAATTACCCGCTACGGAGGGAATGGCATCGCCATCAAGTGAAAAACCCTCAAAAACCAGCGTTCTCTAAATTATTAAAATCCCTAAACTTTATCACGGAGAGCTGAAACAGCGCAAAACGTATAAGAATCCCTTAATAAAATTATATTATTTACCCCACAAAAAATTTAGGTTTGAATTTATGGCCATAACCAGTAATCTAGCACCTGAAATGTTTTGAGCCACTCAACAAAATTCAAAATCTCAAGGGAGAGCATTATGAAATTAATCAACCTATTTAAAGCTGCTGTTTTGGCTGCTTCTGTTGCAACTCTTTCCGGTTGCGGCACGATTAACGCAGCTTCAAACCTAGAAGACGGCGCTTGGGGGACATTCAACCAAGTTTGGGATAAATGGGTAGACAGTGAAGGTGACATTGCCGACGCCACCATGTGGGAAGTCAAAGTCGACGAAGGCGTTGCATTGGAAGATGTTATTGACGCGATCAATGCTGTCGGTATCAACCGCAACCTTAAAAACGTTGGTGAACTTCCTCTTTCCGAAGAGCTTAAAGCTCGCGGCATCGATTCTAAAGTCATTCACGTAATGTCTTTCTGTAACCCTGAAACAGCCCGTAAAATGGTTGACTTCTCGCCTGCCATGGGTGGTTTCCTACCATGTCGCGTCAACATCATTGAAGAAGAAGATGGACTACACATCTATTCAATGAACATGGACATGGCGATCGAAATGGGTAAAAAAATGCCACCGGCATTGAAAGAAGCGACCATGCAAGTTCGTGACACCATCTGGGAAATGATGCAAAAAGGTAAAGAAGGCGCGTTCTAATTCACGCTGGGCCCTCACCTTACCAAAGCCGCTGTTAACAGCGGCTTTTTTATATCGAAAAAGAAAAAACGGGCACAAATTCCTTAAAAAACGTTTCGCCAAACAAGGCGGATAAGCCTTTCTACTAAGCCTTTGCAGCGCTTTGGCATCCGGTCATTAAAAAATCAGATGCACTAATGGGGCATTAATAAATTTTAATTACTCAAAAGCGGCAAAATCCTGCATAGTTACACATGAAATCACACAGACCGCAGAATCTGTGCAAATAACTTCACAAGAGAGAGTCAGACTCATGAGAAAAACCAAAATAGCACTAGCATTGTCCTTTGCTGCTGCCGGCGTTTTTTCAACCAGCGCCATGGCAACCAACGGGACAAACATGATCGCCGTCGGCGCTCAATCGGCTGCAACGGGTGGGACCGGTGTAGCGGGCTACTTCGGAGCAGAAAACGTTATCATCAACCCGGCTTTGATCGGTAAAGGCGACGGCACGGAATTTACTTTCGGTGGCACACTATTTGCGCCAAATGTTAAAACCAAAACAAATGTCATCAGCGCAGCACCTCACGCTTTTAATTATGATTACCCGGATGGATCAGGAACCAGCGGAGCAGATCTGTTTGTTGTACCATCGGTTGCCTTCGCAACCCGGATCAATTCCACCATGAGTTTTGGTATCGGGATGTTCGGAACTTCCGGAATGGGGGTAGATTACCGAACCAATGACGGTCTGTTCAACGGTCAAAGCCAGTTACAGATCATGCGCTTTGTTCCAACTCTGACTTTCAATACCCGCGATCGAAAAATGGCTGTTGGTATCTCTCCAATCCTGCAATACGGTGCTTTGGACATTAACTATCGCCTAAATAAAAACATGCTTAACGAACCACCATTCGGTTCTGCGCCTGCAGATGGCAATGAAGCTCAGTACGGTTCCGGCCTGGCAACTGATTTAGGACTTGGTTACACCATTGGTACCTACTTTGATCTCAACAAACACGTTACCGTCGGATTGGCTTATCAGTCGCCGATCAGCATGAAATACAACGGACAGCTTTCCGGCGCCTCAGAAGGCTTTAACCTAGATGCAAACTACCCACTGGCGTTTGGAGATGAACTTGAACAGCCTGCGGAAATCAAAGCGGGTATTTCTTATGCCAGCAAACGCTTTATGGTCAATGCCGACATCAAACAGATTCAATGGGCAGAAGCAGCCGGCTTTAAAGACTACGGCTGGGAAAATCAAATGGTTTACGCTGTCGGTATGAAATTTATCGGCAAAAAGAGCTGGATCGGTGTGGGCTATAACTATGGCAAAAACCCTATTCAGGAACAAGCAACCAGCTCCGATGCGGCACCGACTGCTGCAGAATATCAAGGGGCAGCGACCAATGTGTTTAACAACATTTTCTTCCCGGCAACGGTTGAAGAGCATTTCACCATTGGCGGTGGCTACAATATCAGCAAAAACGCATCGTTGGAAGGCGCCTTTGTTTATACGCCAAAAGTTAAAACCACAGTGGACGCATCAGCCGTTACTAACGGGTTTGTCCATTCCAATATGGGTGGAAGCGGAAGCCCGGCTGCAACAAGCAGCTCATCAACCACTGAGCATTCGCAAATGGGTGTAACCATGCAAATGAAATACCATTTCTAATCCGGTATTTACTGCTCCAAAAGCCACGCATCCGCGTGGCTTTTTTCGTTTCTGCTGCCGATCAATCTCTCACCGGCTTTTTCGCCAAAAAAAATTAATAAAACCCGCATGCCATCCCCTTCCTAGCAGCGTTTTTTTTGTGCATACTATCTACAAAAAGGAGCGACTCTATGGCCACTATACTGATTGCGGGATGCGGAGACCTTGGCTGTTTATTGGGCCAAAGCCTGTCCAATGACGGACACACGATTTACGGCTTGAGGCGGCATACCGACGACTTGCCGGAAAGCATTCATCCGATACAATCGGATCTGTCTCATTCTCTACCGAAACTTCCGGACAGCATTGATTATGTTTTCTATATGGCTTCTGCCGGAAAATACAAAGATGCAGCCTATTATCAGGCCTATGTTCAGGGAGTGAAAAACACTCTGACCGCTATCGGCGACAAAAACGTTCGCCGCTTCTTTTTTATCTCCAGCACTTCCGTTTTCGGACAGAGTGACGGTGAACTGGTAAACGAAAACAGTCCAACTAGCGGTAAAAACTTTTCGACCCGACGACTGCTTGAAGGCGAAGAACTGGTCCTCAACAGTGACCTGCCGGGAACCGTTGTGCGTTTCGGCGGGATTTACGGCCCAGGAAGAACTCACCTGATTGATCTGGTCACCCAAGGAAAAGCACACTGCATGGAAGATGTCTGGAGCAATCGCATTCACTCAAGCGACTGCGTCGGCATTCTAAAACACCTGATGAAACTGGATATGAAAGCACCCGAGCAGGTTGATCCGCTCTATATCGGTGTGGACGACCAGCCAACGCTATCCTGTGAAGTATATGACTGGCTGGCGGAGCAACTCAGTGTACCGGATGTCGAACACAGCGAACCGACGGAAAACTCCAGAATGATGCGTAGCAACAAACGATTGTCCAACGCCAAAATTCGAGCCACCGGTTATCAGTTCATCTATTCGACTTATCAAGACGGTTATCGGGAACTTCTGGAAGCCTAAAGCGAATCCTGATTTACGGCGTCTACTGATCTTTGCGGGTGTCACCGACCTGTCTCGGCGCCTCCGGTGTTTTTTCATGCCACTCTCCCTCAAAAACCTGATCGTCGGAGCGGTAAGAATATCGACCGGAGACCTGCAATCCTTTAAAACTCTGCCTGGTCAGATAACGGCGAACCGGAGGAATCAGAAACAGAAAGCCCAATGCATCGGTCACCAACCCCGGAATCAACAGCAAAACACCGCCAAGAAAAATAAACACCCCTTCAAAAATCGCTTCCTGAGGCGCTTCCCCCTGCGCCATCATGCTCTGCGCTTTCATCATGACATCCACGCCTTGGCTACGCATCAGATACACACCCAAAACAGCGGTAAAAACCGTCAGCAAAACGGTCGGCAAAGCACCGATAACCGAGCCAACCTGTATTAGAAAATACAATTCGAGCAACGGAACGGCAATCAAAAACAGAAAGAAAAGTCGCATAATTCGGTCCCTAAAAATACATTCGTAAAAGAAATTCGTTTGCGTAAAAAAACACTAAAAGCACCAATTCGGCATGCAAAGGACAAACACCTTCCGAAAAAAGCCGGAAAGTCTGTTCCAATCAAGGCATTACAGATGAAAATGCTCCGTAAAGCGTATAGAATGATGAATCCATTTCGGCAAAATCAACGTAATACTTAATAGTCATTTGATCATCAGTTTTCAAGTACTATTCGAGAAAGGAATTCTAAATGCGTCGCGCCAAAAATTTAACACTCTACCTCATACAAATTTTCATTATTGCATTCGGACTGCAAGCGCATTCCGCATTGGCCGATGAACTGCTGGATGTCGATCAGGCATTCCAACTTTCACAGCCAACGGTTCAGGATGGAAAAATCCATGTTGAATGGCGTATCGCCGACGACTACAAGCTCTATAAAGACAAGATGTCCGTTAGTGCCACACAGATTAAACTACAGCAACCAGTCTACTCCAAAGCGAAGACCGTCGAAGACGAACTTTTCGGCAGAACCGAAGTCTTTACGCATCAAGCCAGCATCGACATCCCATACAACGGTCAGGCTGCATCGACGGATATTACGGTTAAATACCAGGGCTGCGCCGATAAAATCGGAGTCTGCTATCCTCCGCAAACCCGAACGTTTTCCATTGAATTGCCGCCAGCATTCACGCCATCCTCTCTGGGCGCACTGGACAGTTTCCTGAAACAGGAAACCGAAGAGCCGGAACTGCTGGATGCCGAAGATGCCTTCCGTTTTGCAGTCGATCAATCCGACGCTGCCAATATCAAGCTAACCTGGCAAATCGCACACGGCTATCACCTTTATCAGGATAAAATCAAAACCAAACTGTTAAAAGGCGACGCCGATCTAGCCCCTCTGTCGCTCCCGGATGCCGAACAGATCGATGATCCCCTGTTCGGAAAAACCGCGGTTTACCACGGTGACCTCCAGGCAGAGCTGCACATAAAACAGGCGACATCCGGCAGTGAAATTCAAATCGAATACCAGGGATGCTCTGCGGAAGCCGGAGTCTGCTACCCTCCGGTCAGAAAAACCATTCGACTCGACGCGGTCAGTGCCGGTTCAACATCGGAACCTGCCGCAAATACCGTTTCAACCGGAGCAGAACCGGCATTATCCGAAACCGACCAGATTGCCGATACACTGAAAAACAGCAGTGTCTGGATTGTCATCGCCACCTTCTTCCTCTTCGGTTTGCTACTGGCTTTCACGCCGTGCGTTTTCCCGATGATTCCGATTCTATCCAGCATTATCGTCGGTCAGGGCGATCAGTTAACCACGCGCAGAGCCTTCATCATGTCGCTGGTTTATGTTCTTGCCATGTCGGTTACCTATACCGTTGCCGGAGTTTTGGCGGGACTGTTTGGAGAAAATCTGCAAGCCGCCTTCCAGAATCCGTGGATCATCGGCAGTTTCAGTGTCATCTTCATTCTGCTCGCCATGTCCATGTTCGGTTTCTATGAGTTGCAGCTGCCAAGCTCTCTGCAGTCAAAACTGACCAACTTGTCGAACAAACAACAAGGCGGCACCCTGACCGGCGTCGCAATCATGGGCTTTTTATCCGCCCTGATCGTCGGACCGTGCGTCGCGCCACCGCTGGCAGGGGCACTGATTTATATCGGACAAACCGGAGACGCCCTGCTAGGGGGAACCGCTCTTTTCGCCATGAGTATGGGGATGGGACTGCCACTTCTTCTATTAGGAACCTCTGCCGGAAAACTCCTACCGAGAGCCGGAGCCTGGATGGATGCCGTCAAAGCCGTATTTGGTGTCGCATTGATCGGTGTCGCCATCTGGATGGCAGAACGCATTCTGCCTTCGGAAATAGTCCTTCTCAGCTGGGCATTGCTGTTCATTATTTCCGCAGTTTACCTCGGCAGCTTCGAATCAACCGCCGAAAAATCCGGGTGGTTCAAACTGTTTAAAGGAATCGGGCTGACGCTTTTCCTCTACGGCGCGCTGATTCTGGCCGGTTTACTCGGCGGCAGTCAAAACATGTTGCAACCGTTAAAAGTTTTCCAGGGTGGCTCCGGTCCACAGGCTGCCCACGAAGAACATCTCGCCTTCCAGCAAATTAAAAGCCTGAATGACCTGCAGCAGGTTCTGGCATCTGGCAAACCGGTTATGCTCGACTTTTACGCCGACTGGTGCATCAGCTGCAAGGAGATGGAAAAGTTCACTTTTAGCGATTCCAAAGTACAAGCCGCGCTATCCGGCGTGACCCTGATTCAGGCTGACGTCACGGCCAACGACACGATCGATAAAGCCCTGATGAAACATTTCAATCTGATCGGGCCGCCGGCGATCCTGTTCTTTGACGCTCAGGGACAGGAACGCAAAGCGCAAAGAGTCGTCGGCTTCAAAGACGCTGCAACCTTTGAGCAAATCGTCAAGCAGGCTTATTGAACCGTTTTAACGACAATCTCAATTCACCTTCGACTCATCTCGAACGGGGGCTCCAAGCCCCCGACGCTTCCTCTTAGTTCCTCGGACGTTTCTTAAAGTTCAAAACAGAACGACGCTTTTCAGGCAAATTACTCCAGGGTTTACTGATTTTTAAATAGTGTTCCCAGACAGCATCAGTTATAATTTCGCATAATTTGATCAACTGACAGGCATAGCCGAATGGCAAGCATTCTTGTAATTAACGGACCGAATCTGAATATGCTGGGCCGGAGAGAACCGGAAATTTACGGTAACGAAACACTCGCGGACGTAATTGAACGTCTGGAAATGCTTGCCGACCGTTTTGATATTCGCCTGCGCGACTTTCAGAGTAACTCCGAAGGCGAAATCATCGATCGCATCCATGATGCCATGGATGACGGCACTGACTACATTCTGATCAATCCGGCCGCCTACACTCACACCAGCGTCGCAATTCGCGATGCTCTGGCGACCGTCAAGATTCCATTTATCGAGGTTCACCTGTCGAATATCCACCAGCGTGAACCTTTCCGCCATCACTCCTATTTTTCGGATCTGGCCGACGGAGTCATTGCCGGATTGGGGACACTCGGCTACGAACTGGCTTTTCAGGCCGCCGTGAACAAATTAATCAAATAACGAATCATCGGCTTTAGACAAGACGGGAGCTGAAGCCACACTCAACAACGCAAAATCGGAGCAATCCGACAGAGAGGATAAAACAACATGGACATTCGATCGATTCGAAAACTTATTGAAATTGTAGAACAGTCAGATATCGCAGAAATCGAGATCAAGGAAGGCGAACATAATATTCGCATTACCCGCAGTCAAGAGCCGGTTTACGTCACTGCACCGGCCGCAGCACCGGTTCAAGCCGTTGCCAGCGCTCCGGCTGCCGCACCCGGGCCGGTCGAAACCCCAGCTCCAGCCAGCGCCGCGCCGGCCGAAGCCAGCGGTCATAAAGTAACTTCACCAATGGTCGGAACCTTCTACTCTTCACCTTCACCGGATGCCGACGCATTCGTTAAAGTCGGAGACCAGGTTGCCGAAGGCGATACGCTCTGCATTATCGAAGCGATGAAAATTATGAACCCGATTGAAGCCGACAAAGCCGGAACCATCAAACAAGTTCTCGGCGTAAACGGTGAGCCGGTTGAATACGGTCAAACACTATTCGTGATCGAATAAGGGTCAGACTACATGCTTGAAAAAATCCTCATCGCCAACCGAGGCGAAATTGCACTTCGCGTTTTGCGCGCCTGCAAAGAACTGGGCATTAAAACGGTCGCTGTGCATTCAACGGCCGATGCCGATCTCAAACACGTATTGCTGGCGGACGAATCGGTCTGTATCGGACCTGCTCCCTCTTCAGAGAGCTATCTGAACATTCCAGCCATTATTTCTGCTGCCGAAGTCACCGACGCCGAAGCCATTCACCCGGGTTACGGTTTCTTGTCTGAAAACGCCGACTTCGCCGAACGCGTAGAAGAAAGCGGTTTCACCTTTATCGGTCCGAAAGCGGAAACCATTCGTCTGATGGGCGATAAAGTTTCGGCCATCAAGGCCATGAAAGCGGCTGGCGTTCCAACCGTTCCCGGGTCCGGCGGCCCGCTGGGCAAAGATGACGCTGAAAACCTTCGCATTGCCCGAGAAATCGGCTATCCGGTCATCATCAAAGCCTCCGGCGGTGGCGGTGGCCGCGGCATGCGAGTTGTCCATACCGAAGCGAACCTGCTGAAATCGATTCAGCTCACCAGCTCGGAAGCGGGCAGCTTCTTCGGAAATCCGGAAGTTTACATGGAAAAATTTCTGGAAAATCCACGCCATGTCGAAATTCAGGTCCTGGCAGACGGTCAAGGCAGCGCAGTGCATCTTGGAGAGCGTGACTGCTCCATGCAACGTCGACACCAAAAGGTTGTCGAAGAAGCGCCGGCACCGGGTATTACCGCGGAACAACGCGAAAAGATCGGCAGTGCCTGTGTGAACGCTTGTCTGGAAATCAACTATCGCGGCGCGGGAACTTTCGAATTTCTGTATGAAAACGGCGAATTCTATTTCATCGAAATGAATACTCGCCTGCAGGTCGAACACTGTGTCACCGAAATGGTCACCGGCATCGATCTGGTCAAAGCCCAAATCGAAGTCGCCATGGGAATGCCTCTCAGCATTTGCCAGGAAGACATCAAATTGAAAGGTCATGCGATCGAGTGCCGTGTAAATGCCGAAAATCCGGCTCGCAATTTCATGCCGTCTCCAGGCAGAATTGAACGCCTGCACCTTCCGGGTGGTCTGGGTGTCCGCTGGGATTCACACATTTATACCGGCTACAGCATTCCACCGAACTACGATTCCATGATCGGCAAGCTGATCTGCTTCGGTAGCGACCGTAATACAGCGATTGCCCGTATGGACAACGCTTTGAGCGAAATGGTGATCAAAGGCATCGATACCAATATTCATATGCAGCGTGAAATTATGAACGATGGCGGCTTCCGAGAAGGAGGACGCAACATTCATTACTTAGAAGAACGCTTAGAGCATCTGGTTTAATCATTGCCAAACGCCACGGAGTTCGCTTTTGACCGCGTCAAAACGAGCTTCGTGGCTTTTTTGTTTTTAGAGAGTGAAATTTATGGCCTGGATTCAGATTTCCACCACCGTTGAAGAAACGTTTGCCGAGCCGTTGTCCGACGCGTTCGGCGAATGCGGTTCAGTCTCGGTAACTTTCGAAGATGCGCAGGACCAACCCATTTTCGAACCCGACATCGGCACCACCCCGATCTGGCAAAATACCAGAGTCAGCGCACTTTTCGATGCAGAAATCGATGCGCAAAGCGTATTAAAGCTTCTCAAACAGCTTCTACCCGCCATTTCCGAACACGATTTCAAAATCGAAGCCATCGAAGACAAGGACTGGGTTCGCGAATGGATGGATCAGTTTCAACCACTCGCTTTCGGCAAGCGGCTGTGGATTGTGCCAAGCTGGCTGGAAGCACCCGATCCGCAGGGTGTCAACCTTATGCTTGATCCGGGACTGGCATTTGGAACCGGCACCCATCCGACGACCGCACTGTGCCTTGAGTGGCTGGATAGCAACCCGCCGCTTGACCTTACCGTGATCGACTACGGCTGCGGCTCGGGCATCTTGGCTCTTGCGGCTAAAAAACTCGGCGCCGCATCCGTTTGCGGAACCGATATCGACCCGCAAGCAATTACCGCCAGCCTTGAAAATTCCAAGCGCAATGCCGAAAACATTCCGTTTGCACTGGTTAAAAACTTCGATTCCCAACCGGTTGATCTCTTGCTGGCCAATATCCTGGCCGGCCCGTTAAAAGAGCTGGCCCCCGAATTCGAACGCCTGATGAAGCCTGGCGCCCAGCTGGTTCTATCCGGTCTGCTTGCCTCTCAAGCTGATGAGCTGATTGCACATTACCGCCACTTCGGCATCGAATTAACCGAGTTGCAAACCCGTGAAGAATGGGGACTACTCAGCGGTCGAAAACAATCGGTTTAGCAAGTAACGCCCTCTGATTATGCTTAAAATCGGCCCCTACCAATTCGCTAATCCCCTGGTGCTGGCTCCCATGGCCGGAGTCACCGATGCCGTTTATCGCAAACTGTGCCGCGAACAGGGCGCCGCCTACACGCTCGCAGAGATGGTCGCCTCCAAAAAGCAACTTTGGGAATCGAAAAAATCTTCCACCCGGCATGTTGACCCGCAAGATCCGGAACCGAGGGCCGTTCAATTGATTGGCACCTCGCCCGATGAACTGGCAGAGGCCGCGGTCTGGCAGGTCAGCCAAGGCGCGCAGATCATCGACTTGAACATGGGTTGCCCGGCTAAAAAGGTCTGCAATGTTGCGGCTGGCTCCGCATTGATGGCCGATCCGTCCAGAGTTGCAGAGATTTTTCAAACGGTCAGCAAGGCGGTTGATGTCCCTGTAACCGTTAAAACACGAACCGGTACCGACGCTGAAAACAAAAATGCTTTGCAGATCGCCCTGCTCGCTCAGGAACACGGATTACAGGCAATCAGCATCCACGGCCGAACCCGAGAAGACAAGTTCAATGGCTGCGCAGAATACGACACCATTCGCAACGTCAAACGATCAGTGCAGATTCCGGTCATTGCGAATGGTGATATTTGCAGTCCCGAACAGGCTGCTTTTGTATTAAAATATACCGCTTGCGACGCCATAATGATCGGCCGGGCTTCACAAGGCAATCCTTGGATATTTCGCGAGATAAATCATTATCTTAAGCACCGGACAAAACTCGCCGGACCAAGTTTGCAGGAGAAGCGCCGCATCATCCTGCAGCACCTGCGCGGTTTGTACGAACTCTACGGAGACAGCCACGGCGTACGCATTGCCCGGAAGCATTTAGGCTGGTACGCCCAATCCATTCCGGACGGCACCAAATTACGTAAAGCCTTCAACCAACTGACGGAACACCACCGGCAGCTGCAACTGGTCGAAGACTACTTTAACCACAATACAACATCGAATTAAACAAGCGACATGAGCGAAAACATTCCGCAAAACAACCTGAGCATTCAAGTCACTCAAACGCTGGAAGCTTATTTTGAAACCCTTGAAGACCAGTCAACCTGCGACCTGCACGATATGGTCATCCAGCAAGTTGAAAAACCGCTCATCGAATTCGTCTTGAACAGAACCCAGCATAATCAGACACAAACAGCACAAATCTTGGGAATTAACCGCAATACCTTGAGAAAGAAGATGCTGAAATACCAACTTATTGAATCCTAATTTTCTTTTTTCGGAGAATCCATTATGAAACCAGTTCGTCGTGCTTTAATCAGCGTGTCCGACAAAGACGGCATCCTAGAGTTTGCCAAATCGCTTGACGCCATGGGCGTTGCCATTCTATCAACCGGGGGAACTTACAAGGTACTTTCCGAAGCCGGCCTGCCGGTCACAGAAGTCTCCGAGTACACCGGTTTTCCGGAGATGATGGATGGTCGTGTAAAAACCCTGCACCCGAAAATTCACGGCGGTCTACTCGGGCGCCGCGGCAAGGACGATGCGATTATGAACGAACACGGCATTGATCCGATTGATATGGTCGTAGTGAATTTATATCCGTTTGAAGCAACGGTCGCCAAAGAAGACTGCTCACTGGAAGATGCCATCGAAAACATCGACATCGGCGGCCCGACTATGCTTCGTTCCGCAGCCAAAAACCACAACGATGTGGCGGTTGTCACCGATCCTGCCGACTATGCACGTATTCTTGAAGAAATGAGCGCTAACGAAGGCCAGCTTTCACACGCAACGCGTTTCGACCTGGCGATTAAGACCTTCGAACAGACAGCGCGTTACGATGGTGCCATCTCCAACTACTTCGGAAAGATGTTCAACACCGAAGAAAACGATAGCTTCCCGCGCACTTACAATACCCAATTCGTTAAGAAGCAGTCCATGCGCTACGGTGAAAACCCGCATCAGGCTGCGGCTTTTTATACTGAACGCAATGCTTCCGAAGCGTCGATTTCAACTGCGACCCAAATCCAAGGCAAGGAACTGTCTTTCAACAATATCGCCGATACCGATGCGGCATTGGAACTGGTAAAAACTTTCGACGAAACGGCTTGTGTCATCGTCAAACACGCCAATCCATGCGGCGTTTCCATCGGAGCAACGCAATTCGAAGCTTATGACCGTGCTTACCAGACCGATCCGACTTCCGCTTTCGGCGGCATTATCGCCTTCAACACCGAGTTGGATGGCGAAACCGCTCAAGCGATCGTCGACCGTCAATTCGTTGAGGTTATTATTGCACCGAAAGTTTCCGATGCCGCTAAAGCAGCCGTAGAAGCCAAGAAAAACGTTCGTTTGCTGGAATGCGGCGAATTCACCGGTCAGGAAGCCGCCTACGATTACAAACGCGTTACCGGCGGACTATTGGTGCAAGATCGTGATCTGGGTACGGTTACGGCGGAAGATCTGAAAGTCGTCACCAAACGCGCGCCAACCGATAAAGAGATGCAAGACCTGATGTTTGCCTGGAAAGTGGCAAAATTCGTTAAATCGAATGCGATCGTTTACGTCAAGGACGGCATGACTGTCGGAGTCGGTGCCGGGCAAATGAGCCGCGTTTATTCGGCAAAAATCGCCGGTATCAAGGCAGAAGATGAAGGTCTGGAAGTTCCTGGTTCGGTCATGGCGTCGGACGCTTTCTTCCCATTCCGCGACGGAATCGATGCCGCTGCGGCGGCTGGCATTACAGCGGTAATCCATCCAGGCGGTTCCATGCGTGATCAGGAAGTGATCGATGCAGCGGACGAACATGGAATTGCAATGGTATTCACCGGAATGCGCCACTTCCGCCACTAAAAATTGCTTGCCCAAATTTGCTGCCCTCTGCAAATTTGCGGCAAAAGGCTAATTTTTAAAACAAATTTTTAAAGAGAGAATTCATTTATGAATATTTTAGTAATTGGTAGCGGCGGGCGTGAACACGCTTTGGCTTGGAAAGCAGCCCAATCGCCTCTGGCGGAGAAAGTGTTTGTCGCTCCTGGGAATGCCGGTACCGCTTTGGAGCCGAATCTTGAAAACGTCGACATCAAAGTTGAAGACCTTGACGGTTTGGTGGCATTCGCAAAAGAAAATGCCATCGGACTGGCGATTGTCGGCCCGGAAGTGCCTCTGGTTTTAGGCGTGGTTGACGCTTTTCAGGCTGCCGGTCTGAAGTGCTTCGGTCCATCCAAAGAAGCCGCACAATTGGAAGGCTCCAAAGCATTTTCCAAAGATTTCCTGGCAAAACACAAAATCCCAACCGCCGCTTACCGTGTTTTTACGGAAATTCCTCCGGCCAAAGAGTTCATCCGCGAGCTGGGCGCTCCGATCGTGATCAAAGCCGATGGTCTAGCCGCCGGTAAAGGCGTTATTCTGGCAGATACCGAAGAAGAAGCCTTTGCGGCGGTCGAAGACATGCTGGAAGGCAACAAATTCGGTGACGCCGGCGCCCGCGTCGTCGTCGAAGAGTTTCTTTACGGTGAAGAAGCCAGCTTCATTGTCATGGCCGACGGTAAAAACGTTTTGCCGATGGCGACTTCGCAGGATCATAAAGCGCGCAATAACGGCGATACCGGTCCAAATACCGGCGGTATGGGTGCCTACACCCCGGCTCCGGTGGTGACGCCTGAAATCCATGATCGCGCCATGCGCGAAGTGATCATGCCGACCATTGAAGGGATGGCCAAGGATGGATTGCCGTATACCGGTTTCCTGTACGCCGGTCTGATGATCGATGCGGCAGGGGCGCCGAAAGTGCTAGAATTCAACTGCCGTTTCGGTGATCCCGAAACCCAACCGATTATGATGCGTCTGCAATCGGATCTGGTTCAGCATTGCCTGGATGCGCTGGATAGCAAACTGGATCAGGCAACGGCTCAATGGGATGAACGCGCTGCCTTGGGCGTCGTTATGGCCGCCGGCGGTTATCCAGACGAATACCGCAAAGGCGATGTCATCAATGGAATCGATAATGCCAATGCCGACGATCTGAAAGTTTTCCATGCCGGCACCTCTTTAAGTGCTGACGGTGAAGTCATTACCTCCGGTGGACGCGTTCTTTGCGTAACCGCTCTGGGTGAAAATGTCACCGAAGCGCAAAAGCGTGCCTACGAAGGCGTTGAGCAAGTCAATTGGAACGAAGTCTATTTCCGTACCGATATCGGCCACCGGGCCGTTGAACGCGAACAAAAAGCGTAATCAAGACCTCTCCCCCCTACTCCGGAAGTCCTTGCGACTTTCGGAAATTTCCTCCATAAATCAATCCGTTCTCGATTCCAAAAACACCTCCCATCCCTGCCGATCAGAATTTATCCATCCGTCCTCAGGCAAATATCAGAGTTTACTGAAATAAAACCGCCTAATGGATTATAAAAAATACCTAGGATAAAGCAGGCCGGTTTTGCTTTTCATCCCCGGGCATTTTGCTAAACTTGGGCCTCAAAATACAAAAACGAAATCCAAAACTCCTCAGGATAGAGGAGGTTTATAACATCGGGTAAGCACATCCAAAATGCACTATCAGGCAAAGCAACTGAGTTGTAAGCGTGGCCGAAAAACGCTGTTTTCAGGAGTCTCTTTCGAGCTTCACAAGGGTCAATTACTGCTGATTGAAGGGCATAACGGTGCCGGAAAAACCAGTCTGCTAAAACTCTTGACCGGACTGCGTCAGCCCGATGCCGGTGAAATTTTCTGGCAATCGAAATCCATTTACGACGCCCATAGCGGCTTTCATTCCAACTTGTCCTGGCTAGGGCATCAGAACCCGCTTAAAGACGAGCAGAGCGCGCTTGAAAACCTGATGACTCTGAGCAGTTTCCGGCCGCGCAACGCTATGAGTCTGACAGAGGCTTTACAGGCGGTGAAACTCGGACACGCCAAGCACGCGCAGGTCAAAACTTTTTCCGCCGGTATGAAGCGCCGTCTGGCTCTGGCTTCCATTCTGGTTGCCGATACGCAACTCTGGATTCTCGACGAACCCCAGGCCGCACTGGATAAAAGCGGGGTTGCTTTATATGAATCCCTCGCGATCAAGCATCTGGAAAACAACGGGATGATCGTCATGACCTCGCATCATCCATTGAACCTGCCGTCCGAGCGCGTTCAGAAACTGATTCTGGAGGGCGAAAAATGAGTAGTCTCTGGAGTCTGATTCGTCGGGATTTGCTCCTCGCCTACCGGCGCCGCGGCGAAGTCGGCAATGCCCTGATTTTTTTCGGACTGGTCGTATTGCTGTTCCCGATCGGGATCGGAGCATCCGAAAACCTACTGGCCGAAATCGCTCCGGGCTTGATCTGGATTGCCGCCCTTTTGGCTACGCTCATGTCGCTCGACAGCCTGTTCAAGGAAGATTATCAGGACGGCACTTTAGAACAATGGGCGCTCAGTCCACATTCGCTGGTGACCTTTGTCTGGGCACGCCTGATTTCGCACTGGCTGGTGACGGCCCTTCCCCTTGTGGCGGCCGCGCCGATTTTTGCCTTGACACTGAATTTACCCGTTGATGCCATTGGCGTTCTGCTCCTCAGCCTCGTGTTAGGCACGCCGGTACTCATGTTTGTAGGAGCCATCGGTGTTGCTTTAACGACCGGGCTGCAGAAAAGCAGTTTACTGCTACCTCTGCTCGTTCTTCCCTTTTATATCCCGGTGCTGATTTTCGGAGCCAGCGCCGTCGAAGTCAGTGCATCCGGCTGGTCAGCTGCCGGGCAGCTTTACATTCTCGCCGGGCTCTTCGTTCTCGGTATTACCCTGGCACCCTTTGCGGTCGCCTCAGCATTAAAGGTCAGCGTGTCACAATGAATATTATCGCCAAATGGTACTATCGCCTCGGAGCGCCGAACTGGTTCTATCCTCTGGCCGGGAAAATGCTCCCCTGGGCTGCGGCCGCGTTTTTTGCCTTATTGATCCCGGGACTTTATATGGGCTTGTTCACCGCACCGGCCGATTATCAGCAGGGGGATTCCTTCCGAATCATGTATGTGCATGTTCCGGCAGCCTGGATGTCGATGTTTGTTTATTTTGCCATGGCGGTAGCCGCGCTGGTTGCCCTTGTCTGGCGTGTGCGCATGGCAGAAATTATGATTATTTCCAGTGCGCCGCTGGGCGCAAGTTTTGCCCTGATTGCTCTGATTACCGGCGCGCTTTGGGGAAAGCCGATGTGGGGTGCCTGGTGGGTATGGGACGCCCGCTTGACGTCAGAGCTGATTCTGCTGTTTGTTTATCTGGGCATTTTCGCACTCTACAATGCCATCGAAAACAAACAGACTGCCGGACGCGCCATGAGCATTCTGACGCTTGTCGGCGTCGTCAATCTGCCGATTATTCACTATTCGGTAGTGTGGTGGAACACTTTGCATCAAGCCGCCACCGTCAGCAAATTTGATACGCCTTCGATTCACATTGACATGTTAATTCCACTGCTGCTGATGGCAGCGGCCTTTCAATTTCTCTACTTGTGGATTCTGCTGCTGAAAATGCGCGCCAATCTGCTTGAGCAGGATATTCACTGCGGCTGGGTCAAAAAAGTGATCTGGGACCGCCGAAAAACATGTGATGGAGGAAACTAGCATGCAGGAATTTTTCGCAATGGGGGGCTACGGCGCTTACGTCTGGTCCGCATTCGGCATCAGTGCTTTTATTCTGCTGATCAATTTATTACAGCCCGTTTTACAACACCGTCAGGCGATTCGGGACGCCGACGATTTTCACCACCAAGACTGAAACAAGGGGGAAACGCTATGAGTCCTGTTCGCAAAAAACGTTTTTATCTCGTGCTGCTATTGCTGACCGGTGTCAGCATCGCCACCTTTCTGATCATTCAGGCATTCAGCCAAAATATGATGTTTTTCTTTTCCACAACCGAAGTCAAACAGGGCAAAGCCCCCGCCGATCGGGATTTTCGTCTTGGCGGCCTGGTGGTCAACAACAGCGTGCAACGCGAAACCGGCTCTCTGAAAGTGCGTTTTGAACTGACGGACAGCCAAACTCCGGTCAAGGTGGAATACACCGGAATTTTGCCGGATCTGTTCCGGGAAGGGCAAGGTATCATCGCCAAAGGCCACCTGAACCAGGAAGGAATTTTCGTCGCCAAAGAAGTCCTTGCCAAACATGACGAAAACTATATGCCGCCGGAAGTGGCCGACTCCATTAACAAAGCGCAGATCGCCCGTACGGAATCGGTGACGCCATGATCCCGGAAATCGGCCATTTTGCTCTTATTCTCGGCTTGGGCTTTGCCAGCGTTTTAGCCATTTTTCCGCTTTGGGGCAGTTATAAAAATAATACCGCTTGGATTGCGCTGGCCCGACCGGCTGCCTTCGGGCAATTTCTATTTGTCAGCCTGTCTTTTGCGTGTCTGATTTACGCTTTTCTCGACAACGACTTTTCCGTGAAGTACGTCGCCTCCAACTCCAACACGCAATTGCCGATAATTTTTAAAGTTTCGGCAACCTGGGGAGCCCACGAAGGTTCCCTGCTGTTATGGGGACTGATACTGACGCTATGGACTTTCGCAGTCAGTCTCTTCAATCGCTCACTCCCGGAAAGCCTGAATGCCAAGCTGCTCAGTACTCTCGGCTTGGTCAGCATCGGTTTCCTGCTGTTTATTCTCATCACCTCCAACCCGTTCGAACGCCTGATGGACATTCCTCAGGAAGGTCGCAGCCTGAACCCACTGTTGCAAGACATCGGCCTGGCGATCCATCCGCCGATGCTCTATATGGGTTACGTCGGGATGGCGGTTTCATTCGCATTTGCGGTTGCCGTACTTCTGGAAGGAAAATTCGAAATGGCCTGGGCGCGCTGGACCAAAGCCTGGACATTAATCGCCTGGGCATTTCTCACGCTTGGCATCGCACTTGGCAGCTGGTGGGCTTACTACGAACTCGGCTGGGGCGGCTGGTGGTTCTGGGATCCGGTTGAAAATGCCTCTCTTCTTCCGTGGCTGGTCGCAACTGCCTTGATTCACTCCTTGGCAATCACCGGTTCACGAGGAACCTTCCAATCGTGGAGTCTTTTGCTGGCAATACTTGCTTTCGCCTTGAGCCTGCTCGGGACATTTCTGGTCCGCTCCGGCGTCTTGACCTCCGTGCATGCGTTTACCAGCGATCCGTCGCGCGGCGTGTTCATTCTGATTTTTCTGGTCATTGTTGTCGGGCTGTCATTGACGCTCTACTCGACCAATGCACACAAAGTAACGCACAGCAAAAAATTCAATCTGTTCTCCAAAGAAAGTTTTCTACTGTTCAACAACGTAATCCTGATGGCAATGATGGCCACGGTTCTGCTTGGTACCCTTTACCCATTGATACTTGATGCGCTTGGTCTGGCAAAAATTTCCGTCGGCGCTCCTTATTTCAATAGTGTGATGTTGCCCCTGACCGTTCCCTTAGCGATTTTTATGGGCTTCGGCTTTGCCGCCCACTGGAGACAGGATCAAGGGCCGTCACTGCTGAAACGCATGCTTCTGCCACTCATTCTCAGTCTGGTCACTGCGCTTCTGGTTCCGCTCTTGCTTCTGCCAGACGTATCCGGCCTGAGCATACTCGGTTTGTTCATGTCATCCTGGATTGGCTTCAGCGCCCTTTACTGGCTGGTTCGCAGCCAGGGACACTTCAGTAAACCCTCCCTGCAACTGGCGGGTTCCAGCCTTGCCCACATCGGCTTCGCGGTGACTCTGACCGGGATTACGATCACATCTCTGTACAGTATTGAAAAGGATATTCGTCTGGCCGAAGGCGATCGCTATCAAATTCAGCAGTACGAATTCCGTTTCGATGGCGTGCAGCAGAAACAGGAAGCCAATTATCTCGCTTCGGAAGGCTGGGTGACCGTCTTTGAAAACGGCGAGGTCATTGCTCATCTCAAGCCGCAAAAACGCACCTATCTCAGTCAAGGCATGCCAATGACCGAAGCCGGTATTGATGCCGGTCTTAACCGCGATTTGTTCGTGGCACTTGGTGAAAGACTGCAGGACGGCGCCTGGAGTCTGCGCCTGCAGTACAAACCTTTCATTCGCTGGATCTGGCTGGGATCAATTCTGATGGCTTTGGGCGCACTTCTGGTTTTGCTCGCTCATCTCCGCAACGGGAAGGATGCCAAGTGAAAAAGCAGTTTGCCCCACTCATCATCTTTGCGGTACTGGTGCTGTTTCTCGCAATCGGCCTGACGCTGAACCCGCAGAATGTACCCTCCCCGTTGATCGGCAAGCCGGCACCTCAATTCGAGTTGCCGCGGCTGAATGAGCCAGAGACCTTTTCCCCTCAACAGTTACAGGGAAAAGTCTGGATGTTGAACATCTGGGCATCCTGGTGCAGCTCCTGCAAGCAGGAACACAAACTGCTGGTTGAACTGGCAAAAACACAAGAATTTATCCTTGTCGGATTGAATTACAAGGACACCGCTACCGAAGCCAATGCCTGGCTGAAACGCTATTCCGATCCATACGATTTCGTGGTTGAAGACGCTCAGGGCAAAGCCGGAATCGACTGGGGCGTTTACGGGGTTCCGGAAACGTTCGTCATCGATGCCCGCGGCGTTATCCGCCACAAATTTACCGGTCCTTTAACCCGCAAGAGCATCACGGAAACGCTGCTTCCTCTTATGCGGCAGTTACAAAGCGAGGTATCGCCATGAAGCGTTTCGTCATCATTGTTTACATGCTCCTCATGGCACAGCCGGTTTTTGCCGCCATCGAAGAGCATCGTTTCAAAACAGCTGAACAGGAACGGGATTACCGACAATTAATTGACGAACTGCGCTGTCTGGTTTGCCAGAACCAAAACCTCGCCGACTCGAATGCCGAACTGGCACAAGATCTTCGCGCTCAGGTTTACAACATGCTCGTCGAACAGGAAGCCGACAAACAACAGATCGTTGACTACATGGTTCAGCGATATGGAGACTTCGTGCTTTACCGCCCGCCGTTGAAAACGCAGACCTCCCTGCTCTGGGTCGGACCTTTTTTCTTTCTGGCAATCGGCGTCTGGTTTCTGATCCGCCTGATTCGCCGCCAAAATTCAATGGATGATGCTGATGACAACTCTTAGTCTCTGGTTAAGTTTACTTCTGATCGCTGCTCTGGCGATTCTCTTCTTCCCTCTGCTTAAGCAGAAAATACAGCTTTCCAAAAGCACTCTAGCATCCATTGGAATCGGCCTTCCAGCCCTAACCATCGGATTGTATATTGCTCTGGGGACACCGCAATTTGCCGAAATTTCCCGGGCCGATTCCACTCCTAAAATGATCACACTGGTCGACAAACTGGAGCAAAAACTGGCCAAAAAGCCGAACGATCTCGATGGCTGGCTACTTCTCGGTCGCTCTTATATGATGACGGAAAACTATCCGAAGGCCGTGTGGGCGTTCGAACACGCATACCAGCTTGCGCCTAACCGCCTGGCTGTGCTTCTGCCGCTTGCAGATGCTCTGTCGGTCACCCAGAACGGGCGCCTGCAAGGCAGACCGTACGAGTTACTGCAACAAGCCTATCAGATTGATTCCGACAATAAAATGACTCTGTGGCTGCTCGGAATGGCCGAAAGACAAAAAGGAGATACCCGCAAAGCTGGAGACATATGGCAAAAGCTCTATACCGGCTTGGCGGCGGACGATTCGGACAGGAAACACATTGCCGCTCTGCTTGAGCAAGTCGGTCGGAAACCCGCTATTCAAGCCGGGTCGGGCTTGGGCTCAACCAAATCCGCACCACCGACAAGATCTTCGATTACTGTAGAAATTCAGGCCGAACAGCCAATCCAACTGCCTCAAGGGGTGACACTGTTTGTTTACGCTAAGGCATTCGAAGGTCCCCCCATGCCGATTGCCGCCAAAAAAATACCGATCGAACAACTCCCGCAGAAAGTCGTCCTAAGCGCTCAGGACGAATTAATGCCCAGCCGAAAACTGCAGGATTTTGATCAACTAAAAATTGGCATAAAGCTCACAAAAGGGGAAAAACAAGACACCTCGGAAGTTTTATTTCAGCAGGAAAAGCCCCTGAAATCGGGGAATAAGGCCACTTTCATAACAAATATAAATATTACTGTTTCATGAAATAAATACGTCCTATTGAGCATTAAAAATTCTTTCTGTACCCATTAGGTTTTCTTCTCTAAGATAGCCAAAAAATTGAGGAATGATTGAGTACATCAAGACTCTGTAAACATTCCCGAAAACAAAACAGCGAAAACATTAAATTAACAAAACCATAAAAAATCCAAAAATATGTTTAATAAAAAAACCGGTCTATTTATCGTTATATTCCTTCTTGGCTTCGCATCCTTCGGAGCCATGAATTCTTTTTTTGCTTACACCAACACCACTGAGTTTTGTACTTCATGCCATAGCATGACCGTCAACCTCAAGGAGTACCAAGAAACGATTCACTACAAGAATGCTTCGGGTGTCCGCGCAGAATGTGCCGACTGCCATGTTCCGAAAGAATTCCTTCCGAAGATCAAGGCCAAGCTGTTTGCAGCGAAAGACGTTTACCATGAATTTATCGGCGACTTTGCCGTCAGCGACGAACTCAAAGCCGATGAAGACGCCTATCTGGAATATTACAACCAGCATCGCTGGCAAATGGCTTCTGCAGTCTGGAAAAAAATGAAAGACAGCGATTCGCGTGAATGCCGTACCTGCCACGCTTTCAACGCAATGGACTTTGACGAGCAAGGTAAACAGGCCGCAAACAAACACCCTAGAGCGATCGAAAAAGGGCAAACCTGTATCGACTGCCACAAAGGAATTGCGCACGAAGAGCCGGATGAACCGGAAGAAGTCGAAGAGCAGTACCGTGACGGTCTGGTTGGTGACTTGCTACCGAAACGCTAAATCAAAATAAAGACAAATTCAGGCTTTCAACACACAAGGGTGAAAGCCGAAACAGACTGATTATCAGTCCAACTTAATCCAGCCTTGCTGGAACCAACACTTCTGAGGAGGAGTATTTATGAAAAAAGCTAAGTTCAGCTTACTTGCAGGAACGGTACTGGCCGGCGGAATGCTGATGTCCAATTCCGCGATTGCATTAGACCGCGGCGAGATGCTCGCCAATACTTGTGCCGGCTGCCACGGTCCAAACGGTGTAAGCCATGGTCCTGCAACGCCAAGTATCGCCGGAATTTCAAAAGACTACTTCATCGAATCGATGCACGCCTATGCTGCCGGTGACCGTCCTTCAACCATTATGATGCGTATTGCCAAAGGCTACAGCGATGCCGACATCGAAGCGATGGCAGACTATTTCTCGAAACAAAAACACCACTCTGCCAAACAGGAAACCAACAATAACCTGGCAAGCAAAGGTGAAAAAATCCATAAGAAATATTGCGAGAAGTGTCACTCCGAAGGTGGAAGTCTGGCGGAAGACGATGCCGGTATTCTGGCTGGTCAATGGAAGCCTTATCTGCAATACAACCTGCACGACTTTACTTCCGGAAATCGTGAAGCACCGAAAAAAATGGCCAAGCAGCTGAAAAAAATGCATGACAAGTACGGCCAAGACGGTATTGACGAACTGATTGAATTCTACTCAAGCAACTAAGGGAGTAAAGAAGATGACAAATATTTCAAGACGAAACCTCCTTAAAGCTTCCGCCGCCGGTGCAGTCGGTATCGCTGCGACCGGATGTGCAACCACCAGCCTGGCTTCCAACGGAAAAAGCGTTGTAATCGTCGGTGGCGGTATTGGTGGGGCTACAGCTGCTCAGTACCTGAAAAAAATGGATTCCAGCATCGACGTTACCATTGTCGAAAAAAATCCGGACTACTACACCTGCTTTATGAGTAACGAAGTGCTTGGCGGACATCGTAAGATGGAATCCATCCATTTCACTTATGAAAACCTCAAAGCCAAAGGCATCAAAGTCATTTTCGACAAAGTCACTTCGATTGACCCGAAAGGACAGACTGTTAAAACAGCCGGTGGCAAGAGCCTTTCCTACAACCGTTGTATCGTTTCTCCGGGTGTGGACTTCAAATATGAAGAGATCGAAGGCTATTCAGAGAAAGTCTCTCACGATTCCATCCCGCATGCATGGAAAGCCGGTCCGCAGACCGTTATGCTACGTAAGCAGCTGGAAGCGATGAAAGATGGTGGAACCGTAGTCATCGTTCCGCCAGGCAACCCTTTCCGTTGCCCTCCGGGACCGTATGAGCGTATCTCGCAAATTGCTTCCTACCTGAAAGCGCACAAACCGAACTCGAAAATCGTCGTGCTTGACCAGAAAGACAAATTCTCCAAATTCGGTCTGTTCATGGATGGTTGGAAACGTCACTACGGTTACGGCACGGATGCCAGCATGATTCAATGGATTCCGGCGAAAGACGGCGGTAAAGTCACCAAAGTCGATGTAGCCAGCAAAACAGTCCATTGCGGTGCCGGCGCATTCAAAGCTGATGTATTAAACATTATCCCGAATCAGAAAGCCGGTAAAATCGCAATCGATGCAGGCCTGGCCAACGATAAAGGCTGGTGTCCTATCGACCATAAAACTTTTGAATCGACGCAGCACAAAAACATCCACATCATTGGTGATTCGTCCATCGCATCGCCTATGCCAAAATCCGGATATTCTGCTAACTCTCAAGCCAAAGTTTGTGCCGCGGCAATTGCTTCCCTGCTGAACAACGTTGCAATGGTAGAACCATCATGGGTCAATACCTGTTATTCGGTGATTGCTCCAGGTGACGGAATTTCCGTCGCAATGGTATACGCTTATGAAGACGGTAAAATCGTTAAGGTTAAAGGTTCCGGTGGTCTAACCGGCGCGTATGATGCCGAACTGCGTAAGCGTGAAGAGCTTTACGCTCACTCCTGGTTTAAAAACATCACGGCCGACGTATTCGGTTAAGTTTTGTTTTAAAACTTCGCCTGCACAATTCATCAGGCAAAAAAATAGCTCCTTACGGAGCTATTTTTTTATCCGGCCAGACGAAAGCCCGGCTCAATTACACAACTGGCGCTTTTCTCAGGTATCCCAGATATCGGCAGTAATGTTTTTATACCAGCCACGCGCATAGGTCGCTTCCATCTTGCGGAACTGTAAAGTCGCACCATGAGGACTGACACCTCCTGCACCTTTGATTCCAACAATTTTTCCGTCCTGCATGTGATAAACGGCAGCAACGCTGATCCCGTAATCAGCACCAACCAGGCTGTAACAGGTATTCACGTTTTTAGGACGCGGCATTGCCCAGTTGTGCATTTGCGAAACAATCGCCGCCGCACACATCTTCGCCTGACTGGCAGCAGAGTGACCGGACTTCGGCATTTTACCGGCAATCGATGCATCACCAATCACGTAAACATCGCGGTGAATCGTCGATTCGAACGTTTCCTGGTTTACCGGACACCAGCCCGATTCATCAACCAACCCGGCGTCAAATGCCACTTTTCCAGCCTTCTGTGGAGGAATCACATTCAAGACATCGGCCTTGAAAGTATCCAGATCACAGTAAACCGTTTTTGTCTGCGCATCGATTTTAGAAACTTTACCGCCATCCACTGCACCGTACCATTCGATCATGCTGCCGTAAAGTTCCTGCCAGCCTTCCATGAACAGGCCTTGTTTAGAAAATTTATTTTTGGCATCCAAAACGATGATTTTTGCCGTTGGATTATGCTTTTTAAAATAATCGGCAACCATACTAACGCGCTCGTAAGGTCCCGGAGGACAACGGAATGGGTTCTCAGGAGCCGTCATGATAAATGTTCCGCCCGCCTTCATTTCTCGGATCTGACGATAAAGGATCTCGGTTTGCGGCCCGGCCTGATAAGCATGAGGAATCTGCTCAATAACCTCGGCGGAATAGCCTTCGATCGCATCAAAACGGAAGTCGATTCCAGGCGAAACCACCAGACGGTCGTAAGCCAGCACGCTCCCATCGCTTAACGTCACGGTTTTACTCTTAGCATCGATTCCCTCAACCTTATCATGGATGACTTCAACGCCGTGCTTACTCTGCAATTCGGCATAATCATGCGTGATGAACTGCTCATCAACCAGACCCGCCAGATACCAATTACTGCCTGGGCAGGTCATGTAAGTCTGTTTGGGTTCAATCAGCGTCACATCCAGATTGGCATCGAAACGCTTCAAATATTTAGCACAGGTCGCCCCTCCAAAACCTCCGCCAACAACAAGGACTTTCGGCTTACTGTCTTCGACCGGCAAACTGCAGCCGCTTAACGCGGAGGTCATGGAACCAACAGCACCGGTGGCAACCATTGCCTTGATCAGATTTCTACGATTCATTAATTTCATTACGTCTCTCTCCCTCTTACGGCTTTAGCTTGCTGAAATAAAGTGCCAAAGCTTCGATTTCTTCATCGCTGTAGCCTTTCATGTGACGCTGCATGACCGTCGAAGCACGCTTGCCGCTCTTGAAATCTTTCAATTGCTGAACCATAACATCGGCCGGATATCCAGCCAGAGGAGGGATTGATGCACCCACGTATTTACCTTCCGGACCGTGGCACATAAAACAAGTGGTTGCAGATAATTCCGCGTTGGTGATCTCGGCATAGGACGCTGCCGGAAGCGTTAAAGCAACGGCGCCGGACAGCAACGCAGCCTTGAAAATATCCCGTGTTTTCATTCAAAACATCCTTGTGTGTAAAACTGACTGAATTCGGCCGGAGAAAAGTGAATCAGAAGTGAACAGACCGTTCGGTTTGCTGGGCCGAATTTGAAAAGCGATGTTCTCAAAATTGAATAAGCAAAATCTAATAAAAATAAACTCTAACCATTTATAAATTAAACTTATATCAATTTTTGATCGATCCAAGTGCCGGCAAAAAGCTTAAGTTTCAATAAATTAAGCTTATCTTAAGCCTGCACTTTTCCGGTTATTTCATTAGATTACCTTCTGGTAAGATAAAAAAATTGAATCACAAAACACTCGATCAATAAAAAACCCGGCCGCTAAGGGCCGGGTTTTCTGTTTTGACACAGGCTTCCCAGTCAAGAGAATCTGCGGAAATTTCAAAGCTTAGTTGAAGACCATCTCGCCATCTTGCAAAGCGACCTTCACGGTAGAGCCCGCAGCAAAGTCCCCCTGCAAAATTCGTTGAGCCAACGGGTTTTCGATTCTCTGCTGAATGACCCGTTTCAAAGGTCTCGCACCAAACAGCGGATCAAACCCGGCTTCGCCGAGATTATCCAACGCGGCATCACTGATCTCAAAACCGATTTCAGAGGCGGCCAAGCGTTTGCGCAAATTCTGCAGTTGAATCGAAGTAATCGCACGAATCTGCTCTTTACCAAGCGGATGGAAGACCACAATATCATCGATACGGTTGATGAATTCCGGACGGAAATATCCCCCTACCACTTCCATGACATCGGCTTTCATCTCTTCATAACTCGCCTGACCGGCTTTTTCCTGAATCAGCTGCGAACCCAGGTTCGAAGTCATAACGATTACGGTATTTTTAAAGTCAACCGTACGTCCCTGCCCGTCGGTCAAACGGCCATCGTCTAACACCTGAAGCAAAATATTGAATACATCCGGATGCGCTTTTTCAACCTCATCCAGCAAAATTACCGAATAAGGCTTGCGACGCACCGCCTCGGTCAGATACCCTCCTTGCTCGTAACCGACATACCCCGGAGGCGCTCCCACCAGACGCGCTACCGAATGCTTCTCCATAAATTCAGACATATCGATACGCACAATCGCATCCGTGGTATCGAACAGAAAATCGGCCAGCGCTTTGGTCAACTCGGTTTTACCCACCCCAGTTGGCCCTAGAAACAGGAAGGAACCGTTCGGGCGATTCGGATCAGATAAACCGGCTCGCGAACGGCGAATCGCATCCGATACCGCCTTGACGGCTTCGGCCTGACCGATAACCTGTTTACCCAACGCTTCTTCCATTCGCAACAGTTTATCGCGCTCGCCTTCCATCATGCGAGCTACCGGAATACCTGTCCAGCGAGCTACGACTTCCGCGATTTCTGCATCTGTAACCTTATTTCTCAGCAGGTGCTGACCTTCACTGTCAGTCGCCTCGGACTCGGCTTTTTCCGCAGCCTGAATCTTCGCTTCCAAATCAGGAATTCGACCATATTGAATTTCCGACATTTTTGCCAGATCACCAATCCGGCGTGCCGACTCCAGCTCGGTTCTGGCAGCATCCAGCTGTTCCTTATACTGTTGCGCACCCTGCAATGCGGCCTTATCCCGCTTCCAGACTTCTTCCAGATCGGAGTATTCTTTCTCCAGAGAAGCGATTTGTTCTTCCAGCGTCGCCAGACGTTTTTTCGACGCTTCATCCTTCTCCTTTTTCAAAGCCACCTGCTCGATTTTCAACTGAATCAGGCGCCGATCCAACTTATCCATCACCTCGGGCTTGGAATCGATTTCCATGCGAATCCGTGAGGCCGCTTCGTCAATCAGGTCAATCGCCTTATCCGGCAATTGCCGATCCGTGATGTAACGTTGCGATAAACTTGCCGCCGCCACAATCGCGGGATCGGTAATATCGACCCCGTGGTGAATTTCATAGCGTTCTTTCAAACCTCGCAGAATCGCAATGGTGTCTTCTTCACTCGGTTCGTCGACCAATACCTTCTGAAAGCGACGTTCCAAAGCAGCATCTTTTTCGATGTTTTCGCGATATTCATCCAGTGTAGTCGCCCCGATACAATGCAGCTCACCGCGCGCCAAAGCCGGTTTCAGCATATTTCCCGCATCCATCGACCCCTCGGTTTTACCAGCACCGACCATGGTGTGAATTTCATCGATAAACAGAATGACCTGACCTTCCTGTTTTTCCAAATCTTTTAGCAAAGCCTTCAGACGCTCTTCAAACTCGCCGCGATATTTGGCTCCGGCCAGAAGCCCTGCCAGATCAAGGGACAATAACCGTTTGTTTTTCAAACCTTCCGGCACTTCGCCATTGATGATTCGCTGTGCCAGTCCCTCGACAATCGCTGTCTTCCCGACCCCCGGCTCACCGATCAGCACCGGGTTGTTTTTCGTACGGCGCTGCAGCACCTGAACTGCACGGCGAATTTCGTCATCCCGCCCGATGACCGGGTCAAGTTTTCCCTCTTCGGCCCGGGCTGTCAGATCCAGCGTATATTTTTCCAGTGCCTGACGGTTTTCTTCTGCATTTTGATCTTGCACGCTTTCTCCTCCACGTACCTGTTCGATTGCTTGTTGCAAAGTGTTAAGAGACGCCCCGGCCTTTTTAAAAAGTTCAGCGGCGTAATCGTCCGATTCCAGCAAAGCGACAAAAAACAGTTCACTGGCAATGAAGGCATCGCCGTTTTTCTTGGCGGCCTGCTCCATCTTGGCCAAAATCCTAGCACTCGCCTGGTTGAGCTGAACTTGCGCCGCGCCGGAGACCTTAGGCATGGACGACAATTTCTGTTGCAGCAGAGTTTTCAATTCACTCTGATTAATTCCAGCCAATCGCAGCAAAGATGCCTGATCATCAAGCAATGCCGATAAAATATGGATCGGCTCTATATATGAGTGTTCAAGTCCCATCGCAGTCGACTGAGCTTGAGCCAGCGCACTCTGAAACTGGGTGGTGAATTTATCCATCATCGGAAACATCCTCTAAAAATCATTCAATTACAGTAAATATAGGGTGGCCTTTCGAGCTTTCAAGATACAGCCGACGTTTTTTCCGGTAAAATTGCGTCAGATTAACTTTTACCGACTTCGATATAAAACACTCCCGATGGATGATCTGTTTTTCATAGCTTCAAAGCTTGCCTGGGGATTACTCAGTCCCGGAAATCTTCTGATTCTGCTGTTTACCGCAGGGACACTTGCTGTTATCGCCAACAAAACCACACTGGGCAAGTGGATTCTCGTACCCAGTATTTCAATCGCCTTGATGCTGACGGCTTACCCGATCAGCGATGCACTGATGATCCCTCTGGAAAAGCGCTTCGCCAAACCAAGCGCACTGCCTGAACAAATTGACGGCATCATCCTGCTCGGTGGCGGAGAAGATCTGAAACGCTCTCTCAGCTGGCAAACTCAGGAACTCGGTTATGGAGGCGATCGCTATATCGCTACCCTTAAACTAGCGCGCCATTATCCGCAAGCACCAGTCATTTTCAGCGGCGGCAGCGGTTTAATGCAATTGCAACCGGAAAAACCCCAGAACAGTGAAGGCACGCTTTCCGGCAAACTGTTGACCGATATGGGAATTGCAAAAAAACGCCTGATCATCGAATCCGAATCACGCAATACTTACGAAAACTTCAAAAAAATAAAGCCGTTATTGCCGAAAAAAGACGGACAGTACCTGCTTGTCACCTCCGCCTATCATATGCCACGCTCAGTCGGCATTGCCCGTAAAAGGGGGATCAGCGTCATCCCTTACCCGGTCGATTACTACTCCAATCGCTCGCCCTACCGACAATGGGATTTTGATTTCTATGACCACCTGAGAGTTCTGGAAGCCGCCTGGAAAGAATGGATCGGCTTAAGCGTTTACTATGCAAACGGCAAGACCTCACAATGGTTCCCCGCCCCCCTAATGAGACGAAAGCATAACGGCGAAACGCCGGAACCAACCGGTAATTGATCTCCGATAACCGACGCCAGGCGCCAGGGAACGGCCGTTGCGACAAAATTTCATTTTTTTTATTTTTTTGTTTGCAAACCCATATCAGCCTATGCTTAAATAAGTCCATCGTTATATTCGAAAGGGAATAACGATGTCGCTCAAACACCAAAATTTGTACTTATCTGCAGTTTTGGTTTTTTTTAATCCAGCGCTATATCTTTCCGGGAATAACGCTGGTTTTTCAGGATCACTGTAAAACTGAAAATTATGATTTTGTGAATTGCTCTCTTATCGTTTTAAGTCCCGTGGTGGATTCGGCTCAAATCCGACGCGGGCAGTTTTCCTCAATCTAAACCTTTATCTGTCATTTATTTATTCGAGGAACTTAGCCCAGAATCATCTGGGCTTTTTTTCATTTAAACGAGCGATAGGAATTGACAGCTCATATAGCTAAAGCACTAGAATATAAATCGTTTTATATAACAATTTCAATTACTTATATACAAACAGTAATATAAACCTAGCGCCATATTTCTTCTGCTTCATAAGAAGAAAAGGCCATATCGCAGGAAAGAATATCTATGAAATTCAGCGCTCGTAACCAAATCAAGGGAACCGTCAAAGCTATCCACGAAGGTGTCGTCAACAGCGAAGTTGTGATCGAGATCGCTAATGGCGTCGAAATCACATCCATCATTACCAAAGGCTCTGCCGAAGCGCTTGGTTTAGAAGTCGGAAAACCTGCCTACGCAGTGATCAAAGCGTCGAACGTTATGGTCGCCGTCGACTAAGCACAGAACAAGCAACCGGGATCGACACCCGGTTTTTCTTTACAACTCGATATGTATTTTTGTAAATATATACAATAATACATATCTTTAGCTTCTCTGATTACACTGATCAAAAACAATGAAAACCTTATGCAAACTGACCGCATGCAGCTGCGTATTGATAAGCTTGCTCCCCCTTTCTGCCCTCGCTTCGGCAAACACCGAACTCCTTTTCGAACTTCGAGAGCGCATTGAAAGCCAGCAAAACATGAATGATAAATTCTATGGAACGGCACCGAAAACCGGCGAAGCTTCAGACAGTTATTTATTAAGCCGCCTCCGTATCGGCCTGATCCACCGCTTCAACGACGAATTCAAGATCAAACTGAGCCTTCAGGACAGCCGTGCTATCGACTGGGCTTTTCAGGATTCGAATTGGACAAATTCGGAATTCGGCAAACAGGAAAACAATCCTCAGCACGACCCGCTGGAACTCGGCGAAACCTTTATCGAATACCGCAGCCCTTACGGCTTCCTGAGCAAACTCGGGCGTCAATCCATTTATTATGGGAATAAACGGGTTTTCGGCCCCGGAGCCTGGAAAAATTCCGGCAAATGGGTTTGGGATGCTGCCAGAATCGGTTTTAAAAAAGAAAAAAACTGGCTGGAAGCTTTTTACGGGAAAAGCATGCTGCATGACCCGAATCAATTCAGTCTGGATCACCGCCACGGCTTTACCGGCGGCGCACTTTACGCTCATATGCAACTTGATTCCGCCTGGGCGCTCGAACCCATGCTGATCAGCAAATACAACGACAGCAGCCAGGATTACGAGACGAAAGACCTTTACTACTATGGCGCACGCGCACTCTACAAGGGCAAGGGGATCAAGCTCGATGCAACGTACCTGCAGCAGAAAGGCCATGTCAGACAATCCGGTACGACTCGAATTCAATCAAATGCCATCGGTTATCACCTGGATCTGGATTATCGTTTCAATCCTCGATGGCTACTCGGAGCAATCTACGCCTATGCCAGCGGCGACGACAAAAATACCGCAGAAAACGAACGTTTTGACGGTGTCTACGGTGCCTCGGATAAATATTACGGACGGATGAATCTGATGGCCTGGTCAAACCTCAAAGACCTCGGACTGCTCGCCAATTACCGCCCAAACAGAGACTGGCAAGTGCAAGCGGAATACCACCAGTTTCATGCCGACCGGATCAACGATAAATGGCGCGCCTACAAAACCGGTCTGCAGGCTCAAAGCGATCACTACGGCAACGAACTGGATCTGACGGCGCAGTATCATTTTGCGCCTTCCTGGAAATTTGCTGCAGGCGTTGGCCTGTTCCTGCCCGGAGAAGCCATCCGTCAAGCCATCGACAACAATCAGCCGAATTTGAGTGACGATCCGGCTTATTCCGGCTTTTTTCAAGTCGAATACAAATTCAAACAAACACTCTAAGGAATCAACAAGGAATAAACATTATGCAGCCAACCACAGTCCGACTTCGTCTGACCACAATGATTATTCTAGTACTTTGCGCTTTCAAACTGCACGCCGGAGAATTCAAAATCGTTGCCGGCGGCGGCTATAAAAAACCGGTACAAGCGGTAATCCACGCCTATCATTCTCGCAGTGGCCGGAAAATCGATGCCGGTTATGGCAATATGCGACAAATCCTGTCTCAGGCAAAAGCATCCTCCCGGATTGCTCTGGTAATCGGCGATCGGAAATTTCTTGAACAAGAGTCGATCTTCAGCGACGACACCCTTTTAGGC
Organism: Thiomicrorhabdus sp.; assembly: GCF_963677875.1. NCBI lineage: Bacteria > Pseudomonadati > Pseudomonadota > Gammaproteobacteria > Thiotrichales > Piscirickettsiaceae > Thiomicrorhabdus > Thiomicrorhabdus sp. The sequence goes on from NZ_OY782566.1 coordinate 66,135, forward strand.
AAGGGAAAGCTGGTACTGGCTTGGGCTTCTTCAACGCAAAAACTGACTTCAGCTGATGAGCTGGCCGATTCTCGTATCACCCGCATTGCACACCCGAACGCCAAAAAAGCAATCTACGGTCGCGCAGCACTTGAATGGCTGCACAGTCATCAGCTGGAAAATACCTTGAAGGACAAGCTGATTCAAACTGCGACGGTGCCACAAGTTTCATCTTATCTGGTCGCCCGCGAGATCGACGCCGGTTTCATTAACCTGACCGACGCCATCGGATTGGGCGACAGAATTGGCGGCTACCTGCCTCTCGAAACAGGCTATACCCCCATTCAAATTGTGGCTGCCAGAGTCAACACCTACCGTCAGGACAAGGATGTGCAAGCTTTTATCGACTTTTTACGTTCCCCTGAAGCTCGGACAATCTTTAAACAATACGGTATGTAAATAAATCGATCCCGAGCCTGAGTCTCTTTCCCCAAGAGAACCGGCCGCGACAAAACAAGGAAAACAAACTTTGCTGGAATGCGGTTTTACACCAATACTGATCAGTCTGAAAGTCATGCTCTGGAGCGGCCTGCTTCTTACCCTTATCGGCCTGCCGGTTGCCTGGCTTCTCAGCAGAGAACACTGGTTCGGGCGCAATATTTTGGAGATGCTGGTCACTCTGCCACTGGTTTTTCCACCCATAGCAATCGGTTTTTTCCTGCTGCTCCTGCTCGGTAGAGATGGCTGGCTCAATCACTGGCTGCCGCCAACCATGCAGTTTGAATTGGTTTTTTCTTTTACGGCGCTCCTGATTGCCAGCGTAATTGCCGGCCTCCCTTTGACTGTCAAACCGATTCAAACCGCCTGGCATCAGGAAACCCGCCAACTGGTTGAAGCGGCTTACAGTCTTGGAAAAACGCCTTGGCAAACCTTCCTTTCAGTAACCCTGCCCAGTCTGGCTCCGGCCGTTTCCGCAGGCTTGACGCTGGGAATCGGACGCGGCATGGGAGAAGTGGGAATGAGTCTGATGCTCGGCGGAAATCTGATCGGTCAAACCGACACGCTCTCTCTGGCTATTTATAATGCCGTACTGGATGGCAATTTTGAATGTGCGGCGACCCTAACATGGATTCTGGCCGGTCTGGCGCTTGGACTGTTCGCTCTTCTCAAGCGCTTAGGCAAACGCCTCTATTTACAAGCATAACTTTTTAAAAAGGAAGCAAAGATGATCTTTTTTCCAAACCCACGAAATCGAAGCCTGGATTAACGAAGATGCTCCCCTTGTCGATCTGACATCTCATCTTTTAGGCATAGATTCCCAGACGGCACGCTTAAGCGTTCGCACTCGCCATCCGACCCGTTTGACCATGATGGAAGAAGCGGCACGGATTTTTGAAACTCCTCGGCGCCAGAAGGTCACCCATCTAAGCGCTTCCGGAACCGACGCCGATACCGACAGCCTGATTCTGGAAGCCGAAGGCCGAGCCGATGCACTTCATCGCGGCTGGAAAGTCGCCATGAATCTACTTGAATACCTGTGTGGCATTTCAACACTGACCGCTCAACTGGTCGAACAGGTGCAACAGGTCGGCGACATTCCATTGCTGGTCACTCGCAAACATTTACCCGGCATGAAAAAACCGATGATCAAAGCCATTCTCTCCGGCGGCGCCCATCCCCATCGGTCTGGGATTATCGGAAACCCTGCTGGTTTTCGAAAATCACCTGAACCTGATCGGCGGACGAGACGCTTTGCCACAACGGCTCCGCAAAATGCAAACGGCAGCCTGCGAAAAGAAAATCGCCATCGAGTGCGACACCTTGGAACAGGCACTGCAAGCAGCTACTGCCGGAGCCGATCTGATCCAATTCGATAAAGTCGAGTGCGAAAAACTCACCGAATGGTGCCGTACATTACGGGACGGATTCCCGCAATTGAAAATCATCATTGCTGGCGGTATTCGCCGGGAAAATATTCGCGACCTATGCGCAAAGCGGTGTTGACGGCATCGTTTTAAGCTCTCTGTATCACGCGAAACCGGCCGACCTTGGAGTCAGAATTGAAACTCGTGTAACCCGGCAAAAACCTTAAAATTTCGTCTGAACGGTTGTCTATGCAGCGCTTCCGGCCCCTTGCAGGTCGATTGGGGACGGACGCATTGCTCCGGGTCAGGTCGTATTACTCAGCGGAGAATCCGGGAGCGGAAAAAACATCGTTGCTGAGAAGCCTCTGCGGTCTACCGTCGCAAATCAGCGGTGAAGTTCACTGGGGAGATCGGCTCTGGCAGGATGCAAACCGCTGCCATGTCCCACTTTACCGGCGTAACCTCGGAATGATGTTTCAAAATTACGCCCTCTTTCCCCAGCAAACGGTTGTGGAGCAATTACTGTTTGCCGCAGACAATAGCGTCAGAGCGCAGGACGCTTCTGGAAGCATTCGGACTGGAAAAACTGCAACACGCTTACCCGCGCACCCTTTCCGGAGGGGCCAGCAGCAGCGGCTCGCCCTGGCTCGAAGTCTGATGCGATCCCCTCCTTTATTACTGCTGGACGAGCCTTTCAGCGCTCTCGACCAGGATACCCGCTACAGAGTCCTTGAATGGCTTGGCGAAGAGCATCGCCGAAAAAAATTTTCGCTATTGGCAATCAGCCATGATCCGCATGACTGGCGCGCATTCCAACCGCAGCACTGGAAGCTCCAGAATGGTCGCTTAACGGATTCGGCGACATCCCATCCGTAAAGACGCTTCGCAACACGCAACTCGGAGGTGTTCATGCTCTCAATAATCTTTCTTGGCTCTGATGACGATTGGCTGAGTTTTCAGACCGGTACACAGGGTAACTCCTATCAGGTTACTCACCTCTCCCGTAGCGAAGAACTCAGCAACGACCAGATTCGCAACAGCGATCTGATTCTGCTCCCGTATCGACTGCAATCGCAAAACAGCCTGCCGCTTTGCCACCAGCTCCGGCAATTAAATCCCCACTTGCTTTGCATCTTACTCGTCGATGCAGACCAGGCACATCATGCCATCGAATCCTTCCGATCCGGAGCTTTCGACGTTCTTTCCGTTCCTTATGAGCCTCAGGAACTACTCTCCTCACTCAGAAAGAGCGAAAATTTTATTGCTCATCGCGCTTACATCTATTCGCAACAACAGCCTCCGGGAGAACTCGACTCCGACATTGTTCCGGTAGCCGTCAGTGCCAAATATGCGTCGCACGCTTTCCTTACTGCATCAGATTTCCGACAAAGAAAATTCCTATCCTCCTGAACGGAGAGAAACCGGAACGGGTAAAAGCGTAATTTCCAGTTACTTGCATGCCATCAGTCCGCGCAAGGAAGCACATTTTTTTAACCGTCAATTGCGGCGCCTTAACTCCAAGCCTTCTGGAATCAGAACTCTTCGGGCACGAAAAAGGGGGCTTTTACGGGCGCTCTCAGCCGCCGGGTCGGGCTTCTTGAAGCCGCTGACGGCGGCACACTGTTTCTCGACGAAATCAACAGCGCTTCACCGGAACTGCAAATTCGCCTGTTGCAGTTCATTCAGGATAAAAAGCTGTTGCGCATTGGCTCCCGTACCGAAATTACCGTCGACGTACGTCTGATTTTTGCATCCAAACCAACCATTACGCTCTCTGGTTGAAGCCGGACAATTTCGTGAAGATCTTTATTTCAGATTGAATGTGTTTCCGATCGAACTGCCAGCCTTAAGAGAACGGGTTGAAGATATCTCACACCTGGCGGCACGCTTCATGTTCAAGCACGCCCCAAAGCTTGGCAAAACCGTAAATTCCTGCGGGCCCGGTGTGCTGAACACTCTGCAGAAATACCACTGGCCCGGTAACATCCGCGAGCTGGAAAATGTCATGCAAAGGGCTCTGGTTTTATGTGAGAACGAACGCATTGAACTGAAAGACCTGCCGCCGGAAATCGTCGCCAGAGTCACTCATCCCGATATCAAATTCGAAAAAAACCGTTCGCCTTTTCCCGAAAACGCCACTCTTGAAGAGGTAGAAAAAATCTGGATTCGCAAAGTGCTTTCCAGATACGACGGCAACAAACTTCGCGCATCCAAAGCTTTAGGCATTAATCAAACCACCCTGTGGCGAAAACTCAAAGCCGAAGAAAAAGACTAATTTTTTCAAGGCCTGCAAATTGCAATCTGCACCGAAGCTTGCAATTTGCATATCCGCCTCCCACGATTGCAAGCTCCCCAACCGTCCTTTCCCACCTTTTTAAAAGAACAATAACCACTTAAAAAACATTCACTTAAACCTGAAAAGCCGCCATTCTTCAAGAACTGGCACGTTAAATGATACAAGTCGATATATCTTTACTTACATAACGATAAACAAAGACGAACCGAATCGTCTCTCGTGATCCAAACAAAGAGGAGAAAAACGTGACTAGATTCAACCGATGGATGGGAACTCTGACCATTGCTTGCCTGAGTGGAGCAGTCCTGCCGGCCAACGCATCGGACGATGCAAAATTCGACGACTATCGCTCTGCGCTGGAGGACGGCAACCCCGGAGAATTCTGGATCGATGACGGCGAAGAATTGTTTTACGCCAAAGCTGGCCCGAAAAACGCCAGCTTGGAAAAATGCGATTTTGGGCTTGGTCCGGGCGTTCTGGAAGGCGCTTACGCGCAAATGCCGCGCTATTTTGCCGATACCGACAAGGTTGAGTCTCTTGAAGGACGCATCATCAGCTGCATGAAAAACCTGCAAGGTTACAACGAAGCACAAATCCAAAAAGACTATCTCGACATCCATTATCTGAATGCTGCCGAAGAAGACAGTCGGGTTTCACCCTTATCGCAGATTGCCACCTTTATTGCCTCAAAGTCCAACGGCCAACCGTTTCAGATTCAGCTTGATCACCCCAAAGAAAAACAAGCTTACGAACTCGGAAAAAAGACCTTCTGGCACCGGATGGGCGCCATGGACTTATCCTGCGCCAACTGTCACGCAGCCAAAGGAAGAGTTTTGCGCGGTGTCGAGCTACCGATTATGACCGACCCGCACAGAGCCGGAAAAGTGATGGGAGCCTTTCCGGCTTACGTCAACAAAGACGGCAATGTCCGCACTCAATGGTGGCGTAACGAACGCTGCCTGCTCGCCATGCGGCTGCCGTGGCTGAAAACCGGTTCCCCCATTGATGCTTCCCTGATCTTGTATCAGGTCAAAAAAGCTTCTGAAAGCAAAGAAGAAATCGAAGTCCCGGGCATCAAACCGCGCGCTTAACCTCATGCAAAAACGGAGAACCGTCATGTCAAACAGCAGACCACTCATCACCCTATCCCTGGTAAGCATTATCAGCTTGCCGGTATGTGCCGGCGATCTGTCCGAAGGTGCGCGCCTGCATCAGGAAGGAAATTGCCTCTCCTGTCATCAAGAACGACCTTACAGCAAGCTTAAAACCCCAAGTTTTTCCAAGTTGACGACTCGCGTCAACGGCTGCAGTAACCAGCTGAATCTCGGCTGGTTTGATGATGAAGTGCGGGCTGTCAGTCGCTATCTTGATGCAACTTACTACCACTTTTCAAAATAGATTAACGAACTCAGGACACACATCCAATGATTAAGCAAATTCGTATTTCAGGATATCTGCTTGCCGCGTGCGCAAGTCTGACCGTCACGGCAACTTACGCCCTTGACGATTCGCAAGATCGCGGCAAGTCGGTATCGGACGCCGAATTCATGCAAGCAATAAAAGAAAGCTTTTTAATTCAGACTCCCGGCGACCTGAAACGGTTTCAGGATCCGACGTTGACAATCTGCAATCAGACAAACGACCTCCCGACGCCTGAGCAGGCCGGCAAAATACTGCAACGCGAACGCGCCAGTATTCAACTTCCGAAAAACGGCCAATATATGGGGGATTGGAAACAGGGCAAAATCTGGGTCGAAGGCGCTCATGGCGGACGCATTGGTTTTCCCGGATTTGCAGATGCCGACAACCCTGCAAAACCGAACGGAGCCAACTGCTATGCCTGCCATGCCGTCGATCCGAACTTTCCGCAAAACGGCAATATGGGACCAAGCCTGACCAATTACGGCAAAATCCGCGGTCAGGGTAAAGCCATAGTGAAATACACCTATGAAAAAATTTACAACGCCAAGTCTTTTGTTCCTTGCTCGTTGATGCCGCGTTACGGTTCCGGCGAAGGTCACCTTCTCACACCGGAACAGATTGCCGACATTACCGCATTCCTGATTCATCCGGACTCACCGGTCAACAACCCAAAACAGGCAACCGTCGCCAACGTAGCGACCCATTAATCAACCGGAACATCAATAAAACGCTTAACAGAGGCTCCATTCTATGACTAAAAACACAAAACACACTCCTGCCATGGTCGACCAGGTTCGCCGCGATCTGATGAAACGCTTTCTCGGATTGGGGGCAGGACTGGCGCTCTCCTCGACTTGGTCGGCAAACAGCCTTGCCGCCGCGGCAAACGGGCAAAACGTTGCAGACGTCAAACCGATCAAGGTAACCGATCATGTCTACGTACTCTATGCAAAGGGCGCTTGGCCGACACCGGAAAATCAGGGATTTTTTGCCAATATCTATCTGGTAAAAACCGCTCAGGGGATTGTTGTTCTTGATACGGGAACCTCGGTACAGATCGGTGAAATGGCTCTGCGTGCAATTAAAAAAGCATTCAACCAACCCGTCATCGCCGCCTTCAACAGCCATTACCACGGAGATCACTGGCTTGGCAATCACGCTTTTGTCAACGCCTATCCGCTGCTGCCGATTTATGCGCACCCGGATGCCATCGGAGCCATCAAAAACGCCGTCGGAGACGATTGGCTGAACCAAATGCTCAAGGCCACAGACGGGGCCATCGAAGGCACCAAAGTCACCCCTCCGAACCAAGGTGTCGCCCACGGCCAGACATTCCATTACGGTGATGTGACGTTAAAGGTTCACAGCTACGGAGCAGCTCATTCACCGGTCGATATCATGATCGAAATCGTCGATGACAAGGCCTTGTTCGTCGGCGACATTATTATGCAACAGCGCATCGGTAATCCGAGCGAAACCTCCTTTCAGGGATATATCAAAACATTGAACATCATTCGCTCGGAGATGAGCGACCGCCTGTTAATGCCGGGCCATGGTGAGCCGGGGCGTGATCAGTTATTGCGTAATTACGAAGACATTATGAACGGCATTTACGAAAACGCCTTCAAGGCGGTAGAGGATGGCTTGAGCATTGCCGAAGCCAAGGAACTGGTTTTGAAAGATCCGCGTATCGCCCGTCAGGCCAAAGTAACGGAAGGCTTCGACGAAATCGGTAAGTTCGTCAATTTTGCTTATACCGAAGCGGAACAAGCCGCTTTCTAAAAACAATTCAAAGGAATCTGCCATGAAAACGATCCAATCGATTCTGTTTACGCTACTGCTCCCGTGGCTGCTTGTCTTGCCAGTCCAGGCCGAAGACATCGAAAAAGCGGTCTACCACGTCGACTTCGCCAATGCCGACCGCTATTCGGCCACCTTGACCTCGATTAACAATATGCTGAACGAATATGAAAATGCCCTGGTCGACTACGACGTTACCATTGTTTTCGTCGGCAAAGGTGCCCGTTTCGTCACTGACGACCCCAAAGCCGGACAAGATGCCCGCCTCAAAGAACGTCGCTCGGAACTAAAGGGGCGCCTGGATGCTTTGCACACCACCAGAAACGTCAAGCTGACCGTCTGCAACAACACCCTGACAGGGTTTGGGCTGACCGCAGACAAACTTTACCCTGGCGTGGAAATCGTCCCGTCCGGCGTTGTCCATCTCGCCCAGTTACAAAAAGCCGGAGCCGCTTATATCAAGATCCAGTAGGAGGATGAAAAAAACGACAGTTTTCTGCACAGGCTCTCCGTTGGTGCAGTTTTTCTCCATTCAAATCAATAGAGTCACTTTAGGAGACAACGAATGAAAAGATTGAATACTCGCGTGCTTATCGGCCTGACAATGAGTGCCATCGCCTTTGGCACTCAAGCTTCCCCGGAACCGAAAGACCCGAAGAAACGTACCCCTCAGGGACTTTATGTCAATGCTGTCGAAGCCTACGAAATGATGAAAAAAGACTCTAAAGTTCTGCTTGTCGACGTACGTACGCCGGAAGAGTGGCAATTCGTCGGACACACGGAAATGGCGCAGATTATGATCCCATCGGTGATTTTTCAGTACAACGGCATGGATCGCAAAAAACCGCGCTACAAATCGGTCAACAATCCGAATTTCATTTCCGAACTGGAGGAGCGCGCCGCCAATTTGCATGCCGATGAATCCAGTACCTATGTGCTGATGTGTCGATCCGGTTCATCCCGGGCCCAACCGGCAGCGAAAATGATGGCGCAATACGGTTACAAAAATGTCTACATCGTGACCGACGGTTTCGAAGGCGGCAAAATAAAATCCGGCGATAAAAAAGGATTCCGTATCCAAAACGGCTGGAAAAACTCCGGTCTGCCCTGGACTTATCATATCGACGCCAAAAAAAACCTATTTCTACCAACCTTGATTCAGCCGACAGCTGCGTCGGCACCTTACCTCGTTCAAGAGTTACGTACACGATCTTTGCTCTCTGTACGTCTTACCCGCACCACCCGCCGTTTCTGACTCCGAAAGCCCACAGCAACGGTGCGGGGCTTTTTCTTACTCACAGAAAATTTTATCAAAACATCAAAACTTTCTATTCCGGAAAATTTGCATCTTCAAATATAAGAATGTTTTAATACTCGAAAATCGAAATGTAGTTTTATACATAAAGAATTGAAAAACAAATTGGCCTAGGCCAATTTTTTTAACTCAATCGTTATGTATAAATAGAAATAACGTAAATCCATCTCAGGATAAAAGTCAAAGGAATTCTAAAGATGAAACCGATTATCCGCATGAAGCCGATCAGTCTGGCCATTGCCATTTGCCTAAGCCCGCAACCGCTCCTTGCCGCTGATGAATCAGGCGTATTCACTCTCGGCGCAATTGAAGTGACCGGACAGACTGAGAAAGATTCGGCAGTGGAAGTCGTCACTCAGGAACACATTCGCAGCCGTGGTCAGACCAACGTTGGAGAAGCAATCGCCGACGTGCCCGGCGTTACCATTCAGGCTGGCGGACGTCGCGCCGAAACCCGAGCCAACATTCGCGGTTTCGACTCCCGGCAGATCACTTTGAATCTGGACGGCATCCCGATTTACATTCCTTATGATGGCAATATCGACTTAAGTCGCTTTCTGATTGCCGATCTAAGCCGCATTGAAGTGTCCAAAAGTCTTGGCTCCTTGCTGGAAGGTCCGAACAACATGGGCGGTTCCATCAATCTGGTCACACGCCGCCCGGATCGCCCGCTGGAAATCGATGCCAATATCGGCTTTGAAGCCGGCGACGATGGCCTTTTCAAAAACGCGCAGAATATTCAGGTCGGCAGTCGCCTGAACGAACGTTTTCTACCTGAGCGGCGGAATCGCCCGGGTATTCAGTGACGACTTCCCGCTTTCCGATGACTTCACACCGGTTCAGAACGGCGGCACGGTCTATCAGGATACGGGCAAGCGTCTACGCTCTGGCAGCGAAAGTACAACCGGCAACCTGAAAATCGGCTTCACACCAAACAACGAAGACGAATACGCCTTGAGTTATTACCGAACCGAAGGACGTAAGGATTCGGCTCCTTATGCCGGATCGGCCGATACCGTCAGATATTGGGACTGGCCGCAATGGGACAAGGAAAGCCTCTATTATGTGGGTCATACCCGTTTCGGTCAGGGGTATGTGAAAACCCGACTGTTCTATGATCATTTCGAGAACGCCCTGAACTCTTACGACGACAACACCTACAGCAGCGTCACCAAAGGTTACGCATTCCGTTCCCAATACGACGATCACAGTATCGGCGGAAGCCTCGAAGCCGGGGTTCAACTCGACAATCATCTGGTGAAAACCGCATTGCAGATTAAACACGACGAGCATAAGGAACGCGATCTGGACAAGGATAATGCAGCCGTTGACCAAAGCTGGCGTACCTATCGCGGTCACACCTACTCTCTGGGATTGGAAGATCGCATTCAACTGTCGCCTCAAGCCGACCTGACACTCGGCTACCGTCACGATATCTACGAATTGACTTTGACCGATGACGGCGATCCGGCCAACGATCCGCAGGGGTCTCAGGAAAAGGACAACTTCCAGATCAAAACTTCTTACGATCTGGGCGCGCATCACCTGTTTGCCGGCGTTTCGCTGAAATCACGCTTCCCGAATCTGAAAGACCTCTTCTCATATCGACTCGGGCAGGCGATTCCAAACGTCAACCTGCAAGCCGAACAGGCCATCCATTATGAAATCGGCTCCCAGGGCGCTTTCGAAAACCTGAAATACCAGGCAAACCTGTTCTATTCCGACATTGAAGATGCGATCGAGAGCGTTACTGTCGCCAGTACAGCCTGCGGCGGCACCACTTGTCTGCAAAATCAAAATGTCGGCAAAGCCAGCGCCAAAGGCGTGGAATTACGCTTGAACTACCCGCTCGGCAAACAATGGGATGCAAGCGTCAACTACGCTTACCTCCAGCGCGACCTGGCAGATAAGGCGCTGGTTCCGACCTACTCTCCGGAACATACCGCCCGAGCTTCCCTCGACTGGTATCCGCAAAGCAAATGGAATTTTGGGGTTGACTGGCGCTATCAGTCCGACAGCGAGACCAATACCAACGGTTCGCGTCCGGTTGATGCCTTCAGCCTGTGGGACTTACGCGCTCACTACGACATTACCAAACAATTCAGCGCGGATGTCGTTCTTAAAAACGCATTCGATACGGATTATGAAATTGCCGAAGGCGATCCCATGCCGGGTCGAACTCTGTGGGCCAACCTGCACGCACGCTTTTAATACATGACGCCCGCCGATGCTGCGGGCGTCCGGATCAAGAAGCGCTGAAAACCTTTATCAGCGCACTTTCATTCTCTCTCTTTTAACCATGCGACTTCAGATCATGCACAAGATATATACTCATTCCACTCTCACCTCTTTGGCCACATTAGGCGTTTCCTGCGCGCTTTTATCTCTCCCTGCAATCGCAGCCGAACGGCTAGATGCCGTTGAGGTACTTCCCGAAAGAGGCATTCAGACCGACGACGTCTATTCACAGCCCAAAAGCTTCACCAATAACAGTCAGACATTTCAACGCGAAGATTTTCAAGCCTTACCGATTAATAATGCCTACGAAATGCTCGATTACGCTACCGGGGCCTTTATCCAGACTCAAGGGCGAAAATCGCCTTATTTTGCCAGCATTCGCGCCGGTTCCAATCTGGGAATCATCATTGACGGTGCTTATCTCCCGCCTCCGGCCGCCTCGAAAGTTCTGATGCAACTTCCTGTCACCGCGATTGAATCCATGACGATTGTCCGGGATGCCAGTGCTCTGAACCTCGGCCCACTGACCTCGATCATCGGCCCGATGACCAGTTCGAGAACCGAAGGGTTCGTCGTCATCAAAACCCTTAGCGCCACTCATAAACCGAAAGCCGAACTCCATGCCCGGCTGGCCAACTTCGGGCAAGCCGGAGCCGATGCCACCGGCGCCTTACAGCTAAATGAGAACCTATATGCCCGCGCGGTACTCGGCACAGAACGCAAAGACGGTCCCGCCGGTTATGAAAACGGTTACCAACAAACCGCCGGCCTGTGGAAACTGGAAGGCATCCACGAAAAATTCGATTGGCAGATCAATTTCTTCCACGCCGACGGCAGCCGGGAATTACAGCGCGGACTCGATACATCCGGCGTCTCCGATGCCAGATGGGAGTACGATCCGTTACAGATTCGCATGATCAACAGTCAGGCCGGCTTCTACTGGGATGAACACAATACAACTGCCGTACGATTTTCCTATTCGGAAAGCGATGCCGATCTGCAGAAAAAAAGCTACCAGAATCCGGCCGCCGATTCCGAAGAAGCAACCCGAGAACGTTTCTCCAATCTCGACATCAGTCATGCATGGAAACAAGCCGGGAATGCCCTGCGCCTTGGGTACAACTTCATGTTCTATCACAACCCGACCGGCATGCTGTACTACCCGGGCTATGAACGCAAGGAACACATCCACTCCGTCTACTTGCAGGACGAATACCGCCACGACAATTTCAGCATCGACTTCGGTTTCAGAAATGATCGCCGTCACATCGACAAGGGCTACGAACAGATCGGGACGCAGAAAAAAATCATCGAAGATGTGGCGCTGGACGACCTGTTGACCGCGGCACTCGGCGCCACCTACAACCCGACACCGGCAGACCTGCTGAGTTTCAGAAGCCTGTATACCGAGCAGCAGCCGATCGGCGTCTACAGTCAGAACAGTGCCCAATTGCCGAAAGAAAAAACGTCTGCGCGGCGAACTCGGCTGGTCGCATGTGTGGCATCAGCTGTTCCGCACGACTCTGACCGCCTTTATTGAAAACCTTGATGACGGCGCCTATGTTTCGGGACAGATTGTCGACCCCTCAGGATCCGACATCCTATATCAATGTTTACGATGCCGACAGCTGGCAGAACCGCGGTCTGGAACTGGAAATCAAAGGTCGGCAGGGAGCTTACGGATATGAACTGGGCTTAAGCCGGGTTGATCCGGGAGAAACGCCGAGCGGGGTCGTCAATGTACCGGAAAACCTGGTTCGTGCCCGTCTCTATTATCAAACCGCCAAATGGCAGTTTAATCTGGGAATCCGCTCGATGAGCGAATACCTGTCAGCCAACAAAGCCGGAACCGGCATGGCCGGAGATTTCATCCGCTACGATGCCAGCATCGGCCACACGTTCAAAATCAGCGGCAACCGACACCAAATCAACCTGTTCGCCAAAAACCTCAGTGACGAGAAGTACGAAACCGTTTACGGCTTCCCAAGCGAAGGAACCAATATCGGAGTAGATTATCGTGTTCAGTTCTAGTATTCGCCATATCGCACCCAAATCCCTTTATCCCGCAATCATTCTGATCCTGGCGATGATCGGCAATGCAGCTGCGGACGATGCATGCCACTTAAAACATGAACCGCAACGCGTCTATTCCGCCAATCCGGTCGTAACCTATTTAATGATGGCCATGGCTCCGGAAAAGCTGGTCGGCTGGAACTTTCCGCCGCCGCCTCAGGCTCGCGGTATTTTCTCTGCCGAAAGCTTCGACAAACCGGTGATCGGCGGCTGGTTCGGTCAGGGCCGGACACCGAATATGGAAGAGCTGATCCGTTCCAAGCCGGATCTGATGCTGCTTTCCGGGGCCACCGTCAATACCGACCAGCAGCGGGTAGTGGAAAAACTCGGAGTCCCGGTCTGTTATCTCAAGCTCGACCGCCTGACGGATTATCCGCAGGACTTGCGAAATCTCGGCCACTGGCTTGGAAAAGCACAGCGCGGCGAAAAGCTGGCACAAGAAGTAGAACAAATCCTGAACCGACTCACCGAACGCAAACGCAAGCTGCAGGCGCAAGGAGCCCTGAAGACCGTCTATTACGCCGAATCAACCAGCGGATTGGCAACCGAATGCCGCGGATCGATTCACTCCGAGGCAATTCCGCTTGCTGGAGGCATCAATCCGCATATCTGCCCGAACGATCATGCAAAACAAAGTCGTTTCGGCCGGGTCGATATTAATTTCGAGCAACTGCTGCGCTATAACCCGGATGCCATCGTTACTCAGGAAATCGGATTTTACGAACGTGTTTATCAGGATGCGAAATGGCGCAGCCTGAAAGCAGTGCAGAATCGTCAGGTCTTTTTCATGCCGCAGGTTCCTTTCCGCTGGATGGATCGCCCACCATCGTTTATGCGTCTGCTGGCGGCGGAGTGGCTGATGGCCCAGCTTTATCCGCAGTCGTTAAATACCGATTTATTGAAAGTCAGCGGCGACTTTATCGAGACCTTTTTTCAAGTGCGCCCTGACGACGCACAACTCAAACGCATTCTAAACGGAGAAATTGTCGATGAAAGACGCTAAACCACGCAAACCGACTTTGGGAGCCATGTTGCATGTAACGCCGCAAGATGAGCAGACGCCGACACAGACCTATGCCGAATTCGGTCGTCTGGTCCGCGAAATTGAAACTCTCGGCTACCAGCAGGCCTGGGTAACGGAACATCATTTTACACCGCACAGTCTGACTCCGGCTCCGTTGTTGATGATGGGACACTTTCTGGCACAAACCACCCGTTTACAGCTGGGAGCGGCCGCCGTTCTGGTCGGATTTCACAATCCGATCGAAGTCGCCGAACAACTGGCAACCCTGAATACTCTCTATCCGCAACGCGTGCTATGCGGCTTTGCAAAGGGCGGCCCTTTCGAATCACAGAATGCCGCCTTCAAGGCAGATGCCGAACTCAGTCGTGCCCGCATGGAAGAAGCCGTTCCAGCAGTGCTTGAATTAATTAATCACCCAAGCAGCAATCACCTTGGAAAACACTATCAATGGGGAACGCTAAATCTGCATCCGCGCACTCACCTTGCTGCGGCTCAATGTTTTATGGCGACTTCACACCCTTCCAGTCTGGAAATCGCCGTCGAACACAATCTCGGTTTAATGGCCGCACAATTCTGGGATCAAGCTAAAATTGAAGCCAATATTGCCGCTTACCGTCGTTTACATCCTCAAGGAAAAGCACCACAAATGATGGCCGCACGCGGGCTGTTCATTGCCGACAGTGAAGATGAGGCCAAGACCCTTGCATGGCAGCATATCCAGAGTTTTCGCGCTCAAAAAGCGCAACTATGGGGACAAAAAGGCACAAATCATCGAGGCCCGATGCAGGGATTAAGTAAAGAAGAACTGCTTGAACGCATGCTGTGCGGCACGATGGAGCAGGTCAGCCAACAGGTACAGAGTCTGATCGATATCGGTGTCAGCCAGCTCGGTCTCAATCCATTAACCTCGGATCACAATACCCGTTTACAGCAACTGCAGTGCTTCAAAAACGCCATCTGGGATCCTCTACTGAAAAACCGCTACGAGGACGCCGCGTGACCCCATCGGAAAACCATCCTTCCTCTACTTCGATGCGCGGCGGCATGTTGTTGATTGCCTTGTCTCTTCTTCTGATCGGAGTCGCCTTGCTCTCTCTGACACTCGGTCGCTACGACTTCGCACCTTTAAGCAGTCTGACGGAGTTGTTCCGTCACTGGGACTGGCTTGAAGGTCAAGCCGATCCAACGGTCATCAGCATACTGATCGATGTACGTCTGCCAAGAATTCTGGCTGCCATTCTTATCGGCGCCGCTCTGGCCGTCGGCGGCGCCGCTTTTCAGGCACTGTTTATGAACCCGCTGGTATCACCCGGCGTACTCGGCGTTCTTTCCGGTTCGGCATTCGGCGCTTCTCTGGGCATTCTGCTGTTCGACAGCCTGTGGATGATGCAACTACTGACTTTCGTATTCGGTCTGGCAGCGGTGGCAATTGCGTTATTACTGGCGAAGGGAGAGTTGCGTAACAACATGGTGATACTGGTGCTTGGCGGCATGATTACCGGAGCGCTTTTTACCGCCTTTCTGTCGATCATCAAATACGTTGCCGACCCTTACAGCAAACTGCCGGCCATCACTTACTGGCTGATGGGGTCGCTGGCCAATATCCAGAATGACCTTCTGCTGTGGAGCGCACCGTTTGTTCTTGTCGGGCTGGTGCTTATGATCGCCCACGGACATGTCTTAAATGTCCTCAGTCTCGGCGACGACGAAGCCCGAACGCTGGGCATCAATGTCGAGAGGAAACGTTTTTTGATTATCGTTATCGCCACATTCCTCGGCGCGGTGACGGTTACGCTCGGCGGCATGATCGGCTGGGTCGGGCTGGTGATTCCGCATCTGACCCGTCTGCTGCTCGGCGCGGATAATCGTTTGCTTTTGCCGGCATCGGCACTGCTGGGAGCCACCTATCTGCTTATCGTTGACGACATTGCCCGCCTGGCCTTGAGTATCGAAATTCCGATCGGTATTCTCACCGCTCTGATCGGTCTGCCGGTTTTCGCCTGGGCATTAAAAAACGTTAGAAAAGGATGGCAAGCATGAACACACCAAAAACATCACCCGGCTCCTGTCCGTTCAGCCCGGCATTCAGGCGTGAAGACTACCCGGATGCGCCTTTTCCCGATCAGGAAATCTATCAGCACCTTGGAGCAGAGAGTATTCGCAAGTTGATTCGCCATCATCACCGGCTGATGCGAACCAGTCATATCGGCCATCTGTTCGGCAAGGACGATCAACGCTTCGAACGCATTATCGAATACACCTGCGATTATTTTGTTGAAATGCTTGGCGGGCCGAAATATTTTACCGACCAACGTGGAGAACCTCGGCTTGGTCGTCGCCATCGTCCTTTTGCTCTCACTCCGGCTGACCGCGAAGCGTGGCTGGACTTTTTCCGTCAGGCCTTGATGGAAAACGCCATTCCACAGGAAATTGCACAAAACCTCTGGAACTGGGTCGAACCCCTGTCGATGCGCTTTCTCACTCCGCACATCGCACCGCAGCAATTGAAAAGAATGTATCTGTATACAGACAAGACGGGAAAAACCGATGATTAAAATCCACCAACTCAGTGCCGGGCACGACTCCGATAATGTATTTTCCAACCTGAATCTAACCCTGAGGGAAGGCGAAATCGTCAGTTTGCTCGGCGCCAACGGTTGCGGCAAAACCACCCTGCTGAGAACAGCACTCGGGCTGCATCCGAAGCGCAGCGGTTCGGTAAAGGTTAACAATCAGGATTTCCATCGCATGGATGCCCGTCAACGCGCCCGCCTGATCAGCTATGTTCCGCAATATCATCGCCTGGCATTCGGTTATCCGGTAATCGAGATGGTGTTGATGGGGACTCAGGCCGGGAAATCCGGCTGGAGCCGACCGAATGCCGCAGATCGAGAAAATGCCGAAAACGCTTTGGAATTAATGAATATTGACCATCTGCGCAATCGCCCTTACACCCAACTCTCGGGAGGTCAGCGCCAGCTGGTACTGATTGCACGGGCTCTGGCGCAAAACACACCCATGATCTTTATGGACGAACCGACCAACGGCCTGGATTTCGGCAACCAGATCAAACTTCTGGAAAAAATCCGCAGCCTGAAATCGCAGGGCAAGAGCGTGCTGTTTACCACTCACCATCCCGAGCAGGCGTTAAGTACCGCAACAAGAGCAATCAGCATGCGCAACGGGCAGATCGCCAAAGACGGACGACCGCGCGACGTTCTGCAAGTTGAACATTTACGAGAGCTTTATCAGCTGGACGAACGACAGCTACCGGATGGCTATTGGCCAACCTCATTTATCAAAACGAATACCGCCCGGCAAGATGTTGCATAATCCATTCGACGGGATTTGGCTAGATGACCTTCGAGAAGCGGTTTTCGGTACCCGCTTTCAGGTAAGCATCGAACACCATACAGATATTGCGAATCAGCAGTCGACCTTTAGCGGTCACAAACAGGTCGGTATCGTTAACCTGAATCAGACCATCCTCAATCATCGGCGTTAAGTTTCGCAGTTCATCGGCAAAATATTCGTCAAAACGGATATTCCAACGATCATCGAGCTGTTCGAAATTCAGGTGGAAATGGCTGATCAGGCGGGTGATAACATCACGGCGCAGTTCGTCGTCTTCGGTCAGTTGCACGCCACGAAAAACAGCCAGATGACCGGCATCGATCGCTGCATAGTAATCGGCCAGAGACTTATAGTTCTGCGCATAGGTGTTGTTGATCAGAGAAATCGATGTCGCCCCCATCCCGACCAGATCGCAGTCGGCATGCGTCGAATACCCCTGGAAGTTGCGGTACAAGGTTTCATTACGTTGCGCAACCGCCAGTTCGTCGTCCGGTTTCGCAAAGTGATCCATGCCGATATACACATACCCGGCTTCAAGAAGACGCTCGGTGGTCGCATGCAGGATCGCCAGTTTTTCGTCCGCCGAAGGCATATCCGCTTCGTTCATTTTCTTCTGCGTCGGGAACAGACTCGGCATGTGTGCATAGTTGAAAATCGAGAAGCGATCCGGTTCAGCTTCCAACACTCGATCCAGCGTGTGGATGAATCCTTTCTCGGTCTGGAAAGGCAGGCCGTAAATCAGGTCGACATTCACCGACAAAAAACCGTTTTCACGCGCCGCCTCCAGCACTTCAAACGTTTCAGCCTGAGTCTGAATACGGTTTACCGCCTTCTGTACTTTTTCATCGAAATCCTGCACTCCCAGGCTCATACGGTTAAACCCAAGCTGGCGCAAAAGCTGAACCGATTCGCGATTGGCTTCACGCGGGTCAATCTCAATCGAATATTCGCCGGAATCGTCGTTATACAGATTGAAATGCTCGCGGGTTTTCTCCATTAAAGCGCGCATTTCGTCGTGATTGATAAAGGTCGGCGTCCCACCGCCCCAATGCAGTTGCTCAACCATTCGACTGGAGTCAAACAATTTCGACTGCATTTCAATTTCTTTGAAGAGACGTTCCAGATAAGGCGTAGTTTTGGAGCGATCCCGCGTCCAGACTTTGTTGCAGGCACAAAAAAAGCATACCGTATCGCAAAACGGAATGTGAAAATACAAGGATAAAGCCCGACTGGTGGCATTACTGCGCTTGGCGGCTTCGGCGTAATCTTCCAGCCCGAAATGTTCTTCGAACTGCACCGCCGTCGGATAAGAGGTATAACGCGGTCCCGTCTGGTTATATCGCTTGATCAACGCCTCGTCGAACTGAATTTTCTGTTCCATTTTCACAGCCTTCCATTTTGCTTTTCTGAATTGCCAAGCATACGCCATCCACCGGCGAAAAAAGTTAATTCATCTCAAGACTTCCGGCGAATCAGCCAAACCTGATGGATTTTTGCATTACGCTCGAAATCTTTCGGCATGGTCGCCCGGGTAATGTCTTCCACGGTGTAATTGTCCGATATGGCGGCATCAAGTCTGAACTTGCGCAGGTTGTTGGAAAACACCAATACCCCGTTCGGATTCAATAACGCCATCGCCTGATCAACCAGCATTGCGTGATCGCGCTGAATATCCAGCACCCCTTCCATTTTTTTCGATGAAGAAAACGACGGCGGGTCCATAAACACCACATCAAAACGGCGCTTCGGTTCAGCGGCCTGTTCCGCCAACCAGACCAGCACGTCGGCACGCTCGACCTGATGCTGTTTCTCGTCGATGTGATTCGCCCAGAAATTATTCTGCGCCCAAAACAGATAGGTTTTCGACATATCGACGCTGAGGCTGGATTTTGCCCCTTGCGCCGCAGCAATCGTGCTGGCAGTTGCGGTGTAACAGAACAGGTTCAACAGGGATTTTCCACGCGCCAGCTCGGCAACTTTCGCCCGCACGTCACGATGATCGAGAAACACGCCGGTATCCAGATAATCATGGAAATTAACGCGTAACTGCACGCCATTTTCGATCACGGTATGAAATTGCTTGCTTTCATCCATGCGTTCGTACTGACTGCTGCCTTTCTGGCGCTGGCGGACTTTGAACACAATTCGTTCGGCATCCATTTCAAACACGTCAGGTAGAACCGACACGGCCTCATGCAAACGCTTTTTCGCCTTGGTACGATCTACCGATTTCGGCGCGGCATACTCATTTACCACCAGCCAGTCGCCGCTGTCTTCAGTCGTGTAATAGTCGATCGACAGCGCATATTCCGGCATGTCCGCATCGTAGACGCGATAAGCGTTAACCTTCTCTTTTTTGGCCCATTTTCGAATCGCCCGTAAATTTTTACGCAAACGGTTGGCAAACATTTGCGCCCCTTCGCTGTCGCACAGCTCCGGAAAAAACTGCTGAATCTGCTGCGCCAGTTCCGCCCCACCTTTGATGGCCGGCTCACGGTGATATTCTTTATCCAGTTCGAAACGCAGTAATTTACAGCTCATCGGGCCATTGGCAAAATCGTGCGAACGCTTGGCTTTAATCCCCAGATACATACCCAATTCCGGGTTACAGGTCAAAATCGCCGCCTGCCAGCCGTCGAATTCATTTTTCAGATAATCCCCGAGGTGAGTATATAACGCCTTTACCTCTTCCAGCTCGCCCAGGCGTTCTCCGTAAGGCGGATTGCAAATTACCAGACCCGATTGCCAGTCGCCCCATCGGCGCCCCTGCTCGACCGTCATCTGCTTGATTTCAATCGAATCGTCGTAACCGGCATTGGCGATCGCCTGATGCGCGATATCCAGCGACTTATGCGACGCGTCCGAACCGTAGATATCCGGCAAATGTCGCAGCCCCTCGGCTTCGCGGACTTCCGCTTCTTCAATCAGAGAACGCCACAATTTTGCATCATGCTGCTTCCAGCGATTCAGTTGCATGCGTTCAGCCTTTTCCAACCCCGGAGCCAGATCGGATGCCATCATCGCCGCCTCGACCAGAAAGGTTCCGGAACCACACATAGGATCGTACAGACAGCCGCCCTGTTTGGCGATTTCCGGCCAACCGGCACGCATTAAAATCGCCGCGGCAACGTTCTCTTTCAAAGGTGCGGTTACCTGCTGACCTTCACGGTAGCCGCGTTGATGCAGGCTGTAACCGATCAGATCGATACTCAGTGTTAATTTGTTGCGGTTCAAATGACCGTGAACTCGCAGTTCCGGGTCACGGGTATCAACTTTCGGGCGGCTATTGGACACCTCGCGAAAATAGTCGACAATGCCGTCTTTGATTTTCAAGGCACCGTAATGGCTGTGATCGATACCGACTCCCTGGCCGGAAAACGAAACCGCGAAAGTGCCGAAAGCGTCCATATGCTGCTGCCAGTCCACACCGGCAACCTGAAGCGTCAGATCTTCCTGATTTACCAACTCCACTTCCAACAGTGTCAGAAAAATCCGGTTTGCCAGACGCGACCACAGACAGCAACGATAAAGCGTTTCCAGATCGGCTTCAAAACTGACGCCCCGCGGCTGCGCCTTGACTTCTGTCGCACCGAATGACATCAGTTCTTCACGACACAATTCACTTAAGCCGCCGGCAGTGGTGGCAAAACATTTCAACATACAACATCCAATAGCATAATCAAAAGGCGGTTTTCGGCCATTTCTCAACTCCAAACCCTGCCCGTTCAAACAGGGCTATCATTTTAAACGCTTTTACTGCAAACCGATACGCTGTTTCAGTAGAATAGAAAATCAACAGGCATTCGGCCGTAAGGCTGATCGGACCGAAAACGGTTTACGGAAAGATACCGAAAAAGAACAACACACAAGCGAGCTCGAATTATGAAATCCACAGGCCTCCTTTATCCGCTGATTACAGTCGTCGCCATGCACATCGGCACAGCATCCGCCAATACCAACGAGCAAAGCAACGACTTTGACCGCTGGTTAAGCCAATTCAGCCAGAAAGCCGAAGCAGCCGGCATCGGAAAGCAGACCATCGATCAGGCCTTCAAAAACCTGACGCCAAATCAGAAAGTGCTTGATCTGGATCGCAGACAGCCCGAATTCGTCAGCACCTTTTACGACTATTTCCGCCGTGCCGTCAGCCAGACCCGCGTCGCAAACGGCCGAAAAAATTTCAGGAAACAACAGGCCCTGCTCGCAAAAGTCACGCAAAAATATGGCGTACAGAGCCCGTACCTGGTCGCTTTCTGGGGAATGGAAACCAACTACGGGGGCTATACCGGCAACCTCTCGATTATCCGCTCTTTGGCAACCTTGGCACACGACCCTCGGCGCAGCGAATTCTTCAGCAACGAACTCCTCAGCGCGTTGAAAATTCTCGATCGGGGCCACGTTCAACTGGACGAGATGAATGGTTCCTGGGCCGGGGCCATGGGACAGTGCCAGTTCATGCCGAGCAACTATTTGCGCTATGCAGTTGACGGTGACGACGACAGCAAAATCAATCTGTGGAAGAGCCTCCCCGATGTTTTCTATTCGGCGGCACATTTCCTGAATGAACTTGGCTGGCAAAAAGGCGAACCTTGGGGAAAAGAAGTTACCCTGCCGAAAAACTTCGACTTCTCGCTTGCCGACGGCAAAAGTAGCCGCTCAATAGCTGAATGGCAAGCGCTGGGAGTACGCTTTGTTCATACCAGTACAGACGAAGTCATACCCGGCCAGGCCAAACTGGTATTGGCCAGCGACTATCGTGGACCGGCATTCCTGACTTTCAAAAATTTTGATGTCATCAAACGCTGGAACCGTTCCGATAAATACGCCATTGCCGTCGGTGTGCTGGCCGATCAGATTACCGGAAAACCCGGTCTGAGTTATCAACAGCCCAAAGACGATACCGGATTGGATCTGACCGAAGTCAAACAGATCCAGTCTCTGCTCAACCAAGCCGGCTACGATGCTGGGAAACCGGACGGTATCATCGGCAGTAAAACCCGTGGCGCACTTCGTGCTTATCAAAAAGACAAAGGATTACCTGCTGACGGCTATCCATCCATTCGCATGCTGAAACTACTTAGCACCCACCCCTGATGGAGGTTTGTGATGCTCCCTCGAAAAACCCTTCTCCCGGAATCTCGCCCGAATAAAGCGAGCACGTTGCCGTATCGTTTATGGAAATTGCAAACCCGACTGGTACAGTTGCAACACAGATTAATGAAGCTACGCCGACAAACCGCAGCGGAAAAGGCGGAATCGGCAGAAAACAAATCGTATTGAACGGGATAAATCGTGACCAGCAAGCATTGGCTGACACTGGCTGGCTATTCGCCCGATAATCGAAGGAAACGCGAAAAAGGAAAACGTTCGAAGAAAGTAACGCAATAAAGTTACCTGACAAGAGGATTTCAGGAGGGTAAAAAGGTTTTGAGACCTGCGCCTGAAAGCAAACGAGTTCTTTATTGCCCGAAACTCGATGCCCGGTATTGGAGCCGCTTCCTCAAACAAACCCTTCAACCTCGCGCGGTCGCATTTTTCTTATTTGTAGTTTTTCGATCTGTTCCCACAAAAAGGAACCGAACAACCTACCTCGTTTTGAGAATCAACACTGAGGAGGAGCTGAAAATAGGCCGCCCGGTTCAAAGCGAAACCCGACAGCGCAAATCCAAAAACGCTGCCGGAGATATGATCATATCAAATTAGCACAGATTTTTCATCGCGCTGATACGATTCCCTGGAAGCACCGATGTTTTATCGGCACTCATATCTTTATATCCGCTGCGACCGTACTCTTTTTTCAAATCCCGTTTATATGCCTTAAAAAAATTAGCAACCAGATCATGGCCATAGAGAGCAACCGCCCAGTATTCATCCTTGACCGAATCATATTCCAGTTTAACCGCCGTCAGCGGATTGGTCGCTGGCCCCTTGGTCACTTTTCCGCCCCTGGTCGGATCGTAAACCGAGTTATGCGCGCAGCAGGTGATCATACCCGGCCCTTCCGCGACATCACTGTGTTTCGGATTAAAATTGATCATACTGAAATTTTTATTCGGATATTGTAGCTGGTGCGGACAGATGGCCAGAAATGCAACCACGGATTGCCGAGGGCCACTGCCGCCGAGCCATTGATATTGAGTACCGTCCTCTTCACTCAGGGAAGACTGCTTTAAAGGCACGCCCATATCGATCAGAAAACAAGGGGTACTCTTATAAGGATACTGAAAAAGATACTCGGTTTTCGCCTGAATATCTTTGCTTTTCAAAGGCGTTCCGTCCTCTTTAGTCAACAAACTCCTCGGAAACGTAATCTCTCCGGCGTGTACCAGAAATTGAGGTACGAACGTAGCGGCGACACCCATGCCGCACGCTTTCAATAAATCTCTGCGATTCATTTATTCACTCCGTTAGTGAGATAGAGCAGACCTGTATAAGCGGCGGCAAGCCGCATTCACAGGCACTGAAAATTAAGAGAAATAAAACCGGCTATCCAGCTTAACGGAACATATCGTTAAACATACCTTCCGCCCAGGCGAGGTTCCCCTGACCCATCGCAGGCGTCCATTTCTCTTTCAGAGTGACATCGGTAAATCCAGCCAGTGTCCGGCCGTCGTACTTATATTTGGCATCAACCATAATCGATTCCAACGGTTCAGTTTTAACCGCCGAGAAGCAGATGGTTTGCGGGCTTTCCCAGGTCGGCAATTCTTTACCCTGAGCATGGTAAGCAATCACTTTCGCCACATAATGCGCTTCGGAGTTTGAAGTGTTGCCGGATTTTGAGTATCCCATCGGGCGCGCATCGCCGGTAACATAGACATGTTCGTCACCTTTTGCCTGATAAGTAAACGGATCGATATCCGCTTCCATTTGCGTTCCTTCTTTAGTCAACCCCATGATTTCAATCAGCTTGGCTCCGCGAACCGAAGGATAAATGGCGGCATCAGCAAAATCGTAAGTGTCTTTGAAACCGTCGGTTTCCGCAACCACCTGCTGTTTTTCCGGATCAACGCCGGTAATGTTGACCCCGGGAATGTATTCGACAAAATCCTTGTACAGCGTGTCGAATGCGTGGTGGAAACCTTCGGCTTTAATGGTGATATCCGGATTTTGATCCAGCAAAATCACTTTGCCTTTAATCTTTTCACGCTTCATGTATTCGGCAACCAGACACGTACGCTCATAAGGCCCAGGCAGACAGCGGTAATTGCCTTTCGGAACCGTCTGAATGAAAATGCCATCTTCAAAATCTTCCAGTTTGCCTTTCAGGGTGAGATGTTCGGAACCAGGCATAAAACCAGCCGGGAATTTTTTTCGCAACATGAATTCCTGCTCGGGATTGACGCCGAGGGAGGCATAGTTGTAATCGATTCCCGGAGCAACCACCAGGTAATCGTAATCAATACTGCCCTGATCGGTATAAACTACCCGATTGTCGCGATCGGCATTGATCACCGTTGCATTGAAGAAGATATAACCATTGTTTTTGGCAGCGTCATCATAGGAATGCAGTAGGAAATCCGTATCAACAACTCCGGCCAGCCAGATGTTGCTGATCGGGCACGACATGAACAGACTGTTTTTCTCAACCAGTACAATATCGAGTTTGGCATAGTATTTCTTCAGATACTTAGCCATCGTCAAGCCGGACCAGCCGCCACCAACCACAACGACGCGCGGCCCTTTAGCGGCAGGCAGCCCCGCTTTTCCACTGATGATCGAAAAAGCGCTTCCACCGCCTTCTTCATCACCCAAAAAATTATCGAAGGTACTGCATCCGCTCAAAGCAGATGTTCCAACTCCGGCAGCCGCAGTTCCGGCGGCCATTTTCAACAGTCCGCGACGAGATACTGATTCACTCATATCCTACTCTCCTAGTTCCCTGTGAAATTTGTTCATAAGCAAAAGCTTGTGATCTGTATTATTTTTAATTGCCGAATTAAACCGGTTAATCCGGACGGAAACCAAGATAAGGGAGTCGTAAAATTCTTGTCTAATCAAACAAATGTATAGCCCATTATGTCGAGTTATAAAGCTATATTCTTATATACTGATATGTAAATTTACTAAAAAATAAAATAACTTTTAAAATCAGATGCTTAAAACTGAAAAAAGAATGGCACCAACAATTCTCCTCAAAAGCAAAACCCGCCAGAAAAGCAAAAATCATAACCAGAAATTATGCTTATAATGCATAAACACGGTTTATATATGCATATATATATTAAATTTAACTTAAGAAAGTTTCATACAGAAAGTCAGTGGAGTCGACCGGTTTCTCCACTTTTAAAGCCGGATTCGATCACAGGGGCAAAGAGAAAAGAAAGCCCGAATATCCGTTAAACCAATGCAAAAAGAAATAAAAAACGGAAGCCGAAATCAAACAAGGCCAATTCGATTCAACGTCGAATCGGCAATTTTTTAAAGGGAAGCTTAGAAGATATCAGGCAGATTTCTTCAGGAAGAACTCGTTGACGATCAATAGAATTGCCCCGACGGTTATGGCAACGTCAGCCACGTTAAAGGTCGCGTAATGCCAAGTGCCGATGTAAAAATCAATAAAGTCGGTGACTTTACCACTCCAGATCCGATCGATGAGGTTTCCCACAGCGCCGCCGAGAATCAGGTTAATTCCCAAAGCCTCAACCGACAATCCCGCAGGCAGTTTCTTAAGCCAGACCAGAAGAATGGCGCTCATTGCCACAGCTAAAAGCGCAAAAAACCAACGTTGCCAGCCGCCCATGTCCGCCAGAAAACTAAACGCAGCCCCGTGGTTATAAACCAGTGTCCAATTCAGATAAGGCATCACTTCATGGGGAACCCCAAAATTCAGATAACTCACCGCCAGATATTTAGTCAGATGGTCAACCAGGACGACCAGGACGGTGATCCATAAGGTTTTCAAAGCCGTTGAGGAGGATGAAAACATTCCATTACCTTTTGTAAATTTACCATTCCATAAAAAACCGGGCTTTGGCCCGGTTAAACGTGTTGCTCACCTATGCGAAGTGGCGAACTTCTCCATCTCCGACAACGTTTTCGACACAACGCTGACACAAGTCGGGATGGTC
The DNA here is from genome assembly GCF_963677875.1 of Thiomicrorhabdus sp. Lineage (NCBI taxonomy): Bacteria > Pseudomonadati > Pseudomonadota > Gammaproteobacteria > Thiotrichales > Piscirickettsiaceae > Thiomicrorhabdus > Thiomicrorhabdus sp. The sequence goes on from NZ_OY782566.1 coordinate 92,572, forward strand.
CGCATTCGCACCGACATCGGCGCGATGATGCCAACAACGTGCGCATTTCGGTTTATCGGTCGCCCCGGCATCGATCCATAATCCAGGTAATTCATCTGACTGAACCGCCGCCTCGGCTTTATCGGTCAACGGCAAAATCTGTGCTTCCGAAGTAATCAGAACAAAGCGCAACTCCTCTTCCAGACGAGCAATTTTGGCAAACAGCTCTTCATCCGCATACAAAGTCACTTCGGCAGTCAGAGAACCTTTTATCACTTTCTCATTACGCAGTTTCTCAAGCTGCTTGGCAACTGCCGAACGTACGGCCATCATCTCGTTCCAGTAAGCGGAATTCATTTCTGCCGACTCATCCATTGCCGTCAGTCCGTCATACCATTCGGAAACAAACACCGTCTGGTTTCTCTCGCCAGGCAATACCTGCCAGATTTCCTCGGCAGTAAAGCTTAGAATCGGCGCAATCCAGCGCGTCATGGCTTCGACAATATGATAGAGCGCAGTCTGTGCCGAGCGGCGCGCCAGTCCATCCGCCTTACAGGTATACTGACGATCTTTAATCACATCCAGATAGAAGGCTCCCAGCTCGATTGAACAAAAATGCGTCACGGCCTGATAGATATTGTGGAAACTGTAGCTTTCATAAGCATCGATAATTTCTTCCTGCAATCTGGCAGCATGACCGATCGCCCACTTATCCAGCGGCAGAAGTTGATCATATTCGACCAGATCGGTTTGCGGATCAAAACCATTGATGTTCGCCAACAGGAAACGCGCCGTGTTACGGATACGGCGGTAAGCATCGGCAGTACGACTGAAGATTTCATCCGTAACCGTCATTTCATAGCGATAATCCACGGCGGAAATCCATAGACGCAGGATATCGGCACCGTATTGATTGGCAATGTCCTGCGGTGCAATTCCATTCCCCATGGATTTGGACATTTTTCGCCCGTCCTTATCCACGGTAAATCCGTGCGTTAGAACCTGCTTATAAGGCGCTTGACCATCGATTGCCAATGCCGTCAGCAACGACGACTGGAACCAGCCGCGATGCTGATCCGACCCTTCCAGATACAGATCAGCCGGTGCCCGCAATTCATCGCGCTGGCCAAGCACTGTGTAATGAGAAATACCCGAATCAAACCAGACATCCAGAATGTCGGTGACTTTTTCGTACTGATCGGCTTCGTCGCCGAGGAGTTCGGCTGCATCCAGATCGTACCAGGCATCGATCGATTTCTCTTCAACCATCAAGGCGACTTTCTCCATCAATTCGGTGGTTTTCGGATGCATTTCTCCGGTCACCTTGTGAACGAAGATCGCAATCGGGACACCCCAAAAACGCTGTCGGGAAATACACCAGTCAGGACGCCCTTCGACCATTCCTTCGATACGGTTCTGTCCCCAGTCCGGCACCCACTGAACCTGTGGAATCGCCTTCATGGCCGCCTCACGCAAACCACCTTCATCCATCGAAATAAACCATTGAGGCGTAGCGCGGAAAATCAGCGGTGTTTTGGTACGCCAGCAGTGCGGATAACTGTGTTCAATCACTTCGATATGCACCAGCGCCTTATGCTCTTTCAGCACGTCGATCACATGGTCGTCGACCTTCAGAACATTTTCCCCTTCAAACAACGGGGTGCCTGCTACATAGTTGCCGTTGCCGTCAACCGGACAATCCACTTCCAAGTCGTATTTCAGACCGACCTGGAAATCTTCCACACCATGACCCGGTGCGGTGTGAACACAACCGGTACCGGCATCGGTGGTAACGTGATCACCCAAAATCAATGGTACGATTCGCTCATAGAACGGATGTTGCAGACGAATCAGGTCAAACTGTTCGCCGCGCCCGTAAGCAATGACTTTGTAATTTTCAAACCCCCACCGATCCATGGCGTCCTTGATCATCGCTTCGGCCAGGAACAATCTCTCCGGGCCATGCTCACCCTCAACCTGTACAACGGCGTATTCCAATTCCGGATTGATGGAAACCGCCTGGTTGGCCGGCAAAGTCCACGGCGTAGTCGTCCAGATTACAACCGACAGAGGTCCTTCTCCGGTATGGTTTTCAACGTGATGGCACCGTTCGAAAAATGCTGTTTCATCGATCACTTTGAAACGCACATCAATTGACTTCGAACGCTTGTTCTCGTATTCAACTTCGGCCTCGGCCAGAGCAGAGCGCCCGCCAACCGACCAGTAAACCGGCTTGGTTCCTTTTACCAGGTGGCCGTTATCGATGATTTTGGCCAAAGCGCGAATTTCGTCGGCTTCGAATTTAAAATCCTTGGTCAGATAAGGGTGTTCCCAATCCGCCATAATCCCCAGACGCTTGAAGTCCGCCATCTGACCGTCAACCTGTTTCTGTGCATAATCTCGGCACGCCTGACGGAAATCGGTTGCATTGATTTTGGCACCGACCTTGCCTTTTTTCTTTTCAACGTTCAATTCGATCGGCAAACCGTGGCAGTCCCACCCGGGAACATAAGGCGCATCAAAACCACTTAAACCTTTCGATTTAACAATAATATCCTTCAAAACCTTATTGATGGCATGCCCGGTATGAATCTCACCGTTTGCATACGGAGGACCATCGTGCAGAATGAACTTCGGCCGTCCTGCCATATGTTCGCGGACCGTCTGATACAAAGAATCGGATATCCAGCTTTCAACCTGTTTCGGCTCACGATTCGGCAAATTACCGCGCATCGGGAAATCGGTTTCCGGCAAATTCAGGGTCGGTTTATAGTCGGTGGTTTTGCTTTCTTGGCTGTTACTGCTCATGCGTTACTCTCTAAAACGTCGGAGGTCTAATCAAATTTCGTTTCTAATTCTGTTTATTAAGGCTGTTCTGTCGCTAAATTCCGGGACATCGTTTCATTTTCGCTCACAGGCGGCGAAAAACTCCCTGGCCTGCCCGGCATCTTTGGCAATCTGTCGTTTTAAGGCGTCCAAGCCGTCAAACTTCATTTCCGGGCGAATGTAATAAGCCAGATTAACTTCAATATGGCGGCCGTACAGATCCTGATCCCAATCGAACAGATGCACTTCGATCGACGGACGAATACCGTCGACCGTCGGCCGCAGCCCGATATTCGCCACCCCTGGCCAGGGGCGTTCCGCAATGCCGTCAACCCACACTGCAAACACCCCCATGACCGGCATCTGAATTCGTTTTGGATTCAGATTAAGCGTCGGAAAACCGATGGTACGCCCCAGCTTCTGGCCGTGAATCACCCGGCCGCTAAAGGCAAAAGACCGACCAAGCAAACTCTGCGCTTCCTCTAAATCCGGTGTTTGCAAAGCGGCGCGGATTCGCGTACTGCTCACCCGTTCTTCCTGCCGGCAAAAAGTCGGCATATCGGTAACACTGAAGTCAAAAGCTTCTCCGGCTTTCTGCAAATAGGCATAATCTCCTCGACGCCCTTTACCAAAACGGAAGTCGTCACCAATCACCAGGTGTTTGATATTCAATGCCTCAACCAGAACCTGTTCAACAAACGCCTGTGCAGTAAGGTTCGCGAAAGCTTCGTTAAAAGGCATGCACAGCACATAGTCGATTCGGGTCTCGGAAAATGCCTGCAGTTTTTCGCGCAAATTCATCAACCTGACCGGCGCTGTCCGCGGAGAGAAATACTCAATCGGAAGCGGCTCGAAAATCATCACGACCGTCGGTAATCCGCTTTGCTTTGCAGTCTGGCAAAGCGTTTCCAAAACCTGCTGATGGCCCAGATGAATCCCGTCGAAATTACCGATTGTCAGAATGCAACCTTCGGAAAAGCGTTTGTGACACGCCCGTAAATTGTGTAAACCTCGAATTAATTGCATTCTGCTCTGTTACCCATCGCCCAAGGGTTTGAAAAATCGAACGCTAAATTATAGCTTATTGCCGGGCATAACCATAGCCCAAGCCGGTAAATATAACGCTTTGATTCTTCACTGCAAATCACCGCATTGCCAAGACTTCAAACACTCGAACTTCACGCCCGATTGATCAAACGTCTCGGCGAGAGCCCCAATAAGGCCAGAAGAGTGAAATACACCAGCATGGCACCGGCAATCAATGCCGACAGATAACCTAATCTCTGCCATGCATTCAACGCCATCCACTCATTCGAAGAGGGCGACATCAAGAGCAGCAACGCCGCCATAACTGCTGCTGCCAGCCCGGTTTTAAAGATAAAGACACCCCATCCGCGCAACGGAGAAAACACCTCCTGCTTGCGTAAATACCAATACAGCAAACCGGCGTTCAGAAACGCTGAAATCGATGTCGCCGCTGCCAGCCCGACATGTGCGAACGGGCCGATCAACGCCAGATTCAACACCATATTGCTGACCAATGCCACCACGGCGACCCGAACCGGCGTTTTCATGTCCTTACGCGAATAAAATGCCGGAGCAAGAATTTTCACCAGAATAAAACCAAGCAGCCCGAACGAATAAGCCATCAAACTCAAGGAAGACATCTCGACATCCTGGGCGGTAAATTCTCCGTAATAGAACAGAGTTGTCACCATTGGCAAGGCCAGAATAAACAATCCCAGCATCGCTGGCAAACCGATGAGAAGCACCAATCTGAGCGCCGAATCCAGATCCTGTCGAAACCCCTGCCAATCCTCTCTGGCGGATTTTTTGGACAACCCCGGCAATACAACCGTTGCCAGAGCGACCCCGAAGACCCCCAGAGGAAACTCCATCAAACGGTCCGAATAGTACAGCCAGGAAACCGAACCGGTCACCAGAAACGAAGCCAGAATAGTATCGACCAGCAGATTGATCTGCGCTACCGACACTCCGAACAGCGCCGGAATCATCAAACGTTTCACTTCTCCCACTCCGGGATCTGAACGCCGCGTCGGTTTAGGCAACAGCCCGAGGCGATATAAAAACGGCAAATGAAACAGCAGCTGTACAACGCCGGCAGCCAGCACCCCCCAGGCAAGCGCCATAACCGGAACATCCAGAAGCGGCGACACCCAAACGGCAAACGCAATCAACACCAGATTAAGAAATACCGGCGTAAATGCCGGAACCGCGAACTGATTATAGGTATTCATAATCGCCGACGAAAATGCCACCAGCGAAATCAGCAGCAGATAAGGAAAAGTAATTGCCAGCATATCCGCCGCCAGATCGAATTTTTCCGGCTCGTCAAGGAAGCCTGGCGCAAAGACCATCATCCATAAGGAAGAACCAAAAACTCCGAAAGCGGTCAGTAGCAGTAAAATGCCCCCAAGACGGAAACTGATCGCGTCAACCAAATGTTTGACCGCCGCATGTCCGTTCTTCTCCTTGGCCTCTGCGAGAACCGGAACAAACGCCTGTGAAAATGCCCCTTCGGCAAACAGTCTGCGGAAAAAATTAGGGATTTTAAACGCGACAAAAAAAGCATCTGCACCGACCCCCGCGCCGAAATAACGGGCAATAATCACATCACGAATAAATCCTAAAATTCGCGAAATCATGGTCATTGAGCCGACCGTGGCCGTTGCTTTAAGAATACGCTTCACCGCTGCAATCTCTTATTGTGGCTGTTAACACTTGTGAACCGGCATTGTATCAAACCCCTTCCATGTCCACGCGTTCGTTGCGCCGCTTTCGTCAACAAACTGCAAACAGACGGTTTTTTTCCTCTGGCAACTGTGCCAAGATAGAGCCGAAACCATCAAAGAGGAGATCGCGATGAAAGCGGCAGAGCTGTTTGTACAATGCCTCGAAAATGAGCAGGTAGAATTTATTTTCGGCATTCCCGGAGAGGAGAATCTGGATTTGATGGATGCTTTGCACGACAGTCAGATAAAATTTATTCTGACCCGTCACGAGCAAGGCGCTGCCTTTATGGCAGATGTTTACGGCCGTCTGACAGGCAAAGCCGGGGTTTGCCTGTCCACGCTCGGCCCCGGGGCAACCAATCTGGTCACCGGAGTGGCCGACGCCAATATGGATCGAGCCCCGGTCGTCGCCATTGCCGGTCAGGCAAGCACCTCCCGCCTGCACAAAGAGAGTCACCAGGTTCTCGATCTGGTCAACCTCTTCGAGCCCATTACCAAATACAGCACGCAGATTCTGACTTCGGAAACCATTCCTGAAGTCGTGCGAAAAGCCTTTAAGGTCGCCGAAGCGGAGAAGCCCGGTTGCAGCTTTATCGACTTCCCGGAAAACATTGCCCAGCAATCGCTGGAAAAACAGCCGCTCAAGCGCCAGAGCCCGCTTCCGGCTTACGCTCATCCGGCGAAAGTCCGCCAGGCGGCGGAAATTCTTTCTACTGCGAAATTCCCGGTTATTATCGCAGGCAACGGTGTCGTTCGCTCCCGCGCCCACGAAGCGCTGCAGGAATTTTCCGACAAACTGAACATTCCGGTCGCCACCACTTTTATGGCCAAAGGCGCTCTGCCGTGCGATAACGAGCGCTCCCTCGGAACCATTGGTTTGCAAGCCCGGGATTATGTCTCCTGCGGCATCGACCGTGCCGATGTCGTTCTATGCGTAGGATACGACATTGTCGAATACCCTCCCTCGCTGTGGAATCAGGAGCTAAAAGCGCAAGTCATCCATATCGACAGCCAGCCGGCGGAGGTCGACGAATACTACATTGTCGCCGCCGGCCTGGTGGGGGACATCGGCAGCAGCCTTCAAGCCATTGCCGCCATCAGCAGACGACACAACGATTCGCCTTATCTGGGGTTGAAACAGAGCATTGAGCAACGTTTTCACGAGTACGATGAGGATCGCAGTTTCCCAATCAAACCGCAAAAAATACTCCACGATCTGCGCGCGATTCTGCAACCGGACGACAAAGTCATCTGCGATGTCGGTGCCCACAAAATGTGGGTCGCGCGCATGTATCAGACCCTGTCGCCAAACAGCTGCATTATTTCCAACGGCTTTGCTTCGATGGGGATCGCCCTGCCCGGTGCCATTGCTGCCAAACTGGCTCAACCGCAAAACACTGTTGTCGCCGTCAGTGGTGATGCCGGAGTGCTGATGAATATTCAGGAGATCGAAACGGCAGTACGCCTGAAAATTCCGATCATTGTTTTGATCTGGAACGATGCCGGTTACGGACTGATTCGCTGGAAACAGCAAAATCAGTTTGGGCGGGATTCCTATGTCGACTTCCAAAACCCGGATTTTGTCAAACTGGCAGAAGCCTTCGGTGCCAGAGGCTACCGCATCGAAAATAACGACTCGCTACAGGCGACACTGCAAAAAGCGATCGACGATGATTGCGTCGTCTTGATTGACTGCCCGGTGGATTATTCCGAAAATTTGAAATTGACCGAGGAATTAGGACAAATGGTCTGTCCGACTTGAAAGATCACTCGAACCGCAGACATAAAAAAACCGGGTCAAGCCCGGTTTTTTTATGCTGGATCAAAATTACCCGAAAATCAGGCCATTGCTTTGATGCGAGCATTAATACGGCTCTTGGTGCGTGCCGCTTTGTTTTTGGTGATAATGCCTTTACGAGCCATACCATCCAATTTAGATTGCGCAGCACGGAACAATTCGTTAGCTTGAGCTTGATCACCAGTTTGAATGCTGGCCAAGACTTTTTTGATTGCTGTACGCATGTCAGAGCGTAGAGCAACGTTATGCTGACGGTTCTTTTCTGCCTGACGGGCACGTTTTGCAGCTTGAGCTGAGTTTGCCATAAGGAATTCTCCAAAATTTTTACGTGTTAAGGATCCGTAGACCTATCATTAACAATTAACACAACACTGCGTTTATGCGTACACAAAGCGCAATGACTACGATGTGACCTTTCACCCATGAAAGGAAGCGCAAATTATCCAGAATTACAACGACTTGGTCAACCCTTTTTTTCCACTCTGCGTACATTCCGACCTCCGGAACCTCCAAATTTCGCAGACCTGCCGCCGGACAAACAGGGCAAATTTCAGTCAAAACCCGTGATTTCAACTAAAAAATTCCCGCAAAGTGACGTTAATTTCAATAGGGCGTAAAACGCATTGAACCACAACACACAAAACGGGAAGACACTAAGATCATGCATATTTCTCTCAGCGCACTCTTCGGATTTATCCTCGGCCTGGGGTTATTTGCGACTGCCGTGTTTTTCAACACCAGCAACTATCTGATGTTCTTCAGTCTGTCCAGTCTGCTGATGGTCATCGGCGGCACGGTCGCCGCAGCGATGATCTCCTACGACGGTCGCTACGTGATTCTGGCATTTGAAGAAATCCTGTTCACTCTGACGACTGCCAAGGTCAATCCGGTAAAACTCTACGAAGATGTCGGCACCTTGATCGACTGGGCCAAGATCGTTCGCAGTCAGGGGTTGGTTCAACTGGAAAAGAAGATCGATAAACCGGAAGACGGCTTAAGCTTTCTGAACCAGTCGTTCATGTTTTTACTCACCGGCTACAAAGGAACACAGCTGTATCGTCTGTTGCAACATTCGCGCGAATCGATCTATGAAAGTAATATGCGTCCGGCAAAAGTATTGCAGACGATGGCATCGACCGCACCGGCATTCGGCATGGTCGGTACGCTGGTCGGACTGATTATTATGCTCAACAGCATGGAAGGCGATCCGACGAAAATCGGCAGCGGCTTGGCGGTTGCACTCTTAACAACTCTTTACGGCGTATTGATCGCTCAGTTGATCCTCAAACCGGCGGCGCGCAAGCTCGAATACAAACAGGACCTGGAAGCCCAGCGTAACCAGATTCTGGCAGAAGGCATCGTACTACTCTCCAAGGGGGCCTCTCCCTCGCTGATTGAAGATACAATGAACTCTTATCTCCATCCGAAATATCAATTTCGCAGAGCGGAGCGTTAAAGCATGCCATTGAATGAGAAAAACCAAGAAAACAAACTCAGCAAACCAACCGAAGAAGAGTCCGACGAATGGATGGTTACCTACGCAGATGCCATGACACTGATTCTGGGCTTTTTCGTCCTGATACTATCCATGTCGGTGATTCAGCAAAGCAAATTCGAAGTCATTTCGAAAGGAATCAATGAAGGACTTTTGAAAAAAGAACCCACTGCACAACTCAGCCCTTTGGCAGACCTGCAGAAAAATCTGTCAGACACGCTGGTCGATCACCAGATGATTCCCGACGAAGCGATCGAGTCAGGAGAAAATTATCTGAAAATCGATCTGCCTGGGCGGATTCTTTTCGCCACGGCCTCGGCTGAATTAAGCCCGGGATCGCAACACCTTGTTGAAGAGATTGCGACCAAAATCAAAAATTTTCCTCTGGAAGGGTTTGAGGTGGAAATCGAGGGCCATACCGACAATGTGCCGATTCATTGCGAACGCTTCGCTTCCAATTGGGAGCTGTCTTCCAGCCGGGCAATCAGCGTCTTACAGGTTTTTCTCGAAGCGGGTTGGGACAAGCACAAACTCAAAGCGATCGGTTACGCCGACAGCTTCCCGAAAGTTGCCAATCTCGACGCCCAGGGCCACGCCATTCCGGAAAATCAGCAACAAAACCGCCGCGTCGAAATAAAAATCAGCAAAAAGTACATCTAGTGCAGAAGCCGCGTCACCGGCAAGAATCACTCTCTATGGTATGGGTGGTTTTGAATAACCGTCCAAGCTCTATACAGCTGTTCGGCAACCAGAATCCGCACCATCGGATGCGGCAGAGTCAGCTTGGATAAGCCCCACTTCCACTGCGCCTGCTGCAAAAGCGAGGCATCCAGTCCATCCGGTCCACCAACAATCAGAGCGATATCCTGCCCGCCGCCAAGCCAGCCTTCCATCTGCTCGGCAAGCTGCAACGTCGTAACCTGCTTGCCATGCTCGTCAAGCACCATCATACGCGCACCTTTCGGAACAGCCGCAAGAATCCGTCTGGCTTCATCCGCTTTATATTGCTCCACGGAACCGGTTTTTCCTCTCGGCGCCATCGGCAGTTCAATCAGGTTCAGGCCGCACGCCTTCGGCATGCGTTTGGCATATTCCTGGTAGCCTTCCTGAACCCACTTGGGCATTTTTTGACCGACCGTAATGAAATGAATGACCATCAGGCCTGACCGGAGCCCTCGACTTTATCGAAACGCGCGGTTTGTGATTTGATGTCCCATAGCTTTTCCAAAGCGTAGTGCGCTCGCGCCGCTTCGGTCATAACATGAACAATAGCATCGCCAAGATCGACCAACACCCAATCCGGTTGCGGCCCGGATTCGACTCCCAAAGGCGGCTCGCCGATCTCTTTAAATGCCTGCTCCAAATGCGAACCCAAGGCTCGAACATGGGTAGTCGAAGTTCCGGTTGCAATGACCATCAAATCGGCAAAACTGCTGATTCCAGCGATATCGATCACCTGAATATCGCGCGCCTTGCCATCATCCAATGTCTTGACGATTAACTCTTCGGTCGCTTTCAAATCCAAACTCATTTCGGTTTTTTCTCCTCAGCCTTATCGGCCTTTCTATCGAATCTTATCGCTAAGTCGATATTGACAATGTCGCCCGCGGTTCTTTTTAACCTAAAACGACGAATAAAGTTGATGACCGTGAATATAAACGGCCACACTCTCCGGCAGCAAATAATCCACCGGCTCTCCGGCAGACAGACACTGGCGGATAAAAGTCGAGCTGATGTCCAGCTGGGTCACCCCCAGATCAATGATCTGGCCGCTGCGTTCGGTAAACACCTCCGCACGGTATTCAGCAAAAATCTGCCCGGCTTCGCCTTCACTCGGAGGCAAATCCCCGGGACGATGCATGACCACCAGATTCGCCAGCTGCAGGATCCGCTGCCACTGATACCACGACGAAAATTTCGCAAACGCATCGCTGCCGAGAATCAGCACCAGAGCGTCATCCGGAAATTGCTCTGCCAGGCTTTCCAGAGTCATCACCATATAGGACGGCCCTTCCCGTTCGATTTCAATCCGATCCAGAACAAACTTCGGCTGCCCTTCGATCGCCAACTCGATCATTCGACAACGTGCTTCGGCATCTACATTCGGTGTACCCCGATGCACCGGTTGCGCACAGGGAATAAAACGCACCTGATCCAGATTCAGTCGCGTCTGGACTTCCAGAACCGGACGCAAATGCCCGAAGTGAATCGGATCGAAGGTTCCGCCATTAATGCCGATCAAGCGCATACTGATCCTATTCGCGAATGTTTCCGTCGCCGAGAACGATGTATTTCTGCGAGGTCAACCCCTGTAAGCCAACCGGCCCGCGGGCATGAAATTTATCAGTACTGATACCGATTTCCGCTCCCAGACCATATTCAAAGCCATCGGCAAAACGTGTCGAAGCATTGACCATGACGGAACTGGAATCCACCTCCGTCAGGAAACGGCGCGCAGTCGTAATGTTTTCACTGATGATCGATTCGGTATGTCCGGAACTGTATTGCGCAATATGCGCCATGGCTTCATCAACATCCTTGACCACGCGAATCGACAAAATCGGCGCCAGATATTCGGTCGCCCAATCCGCTTCACTGGCTTCCTGAACATCAATCCATTTCCGCGTCAGAGAACAGCCTCGCAATTCGACACCTTTCTGAACATAAAGTTCGGCCAGCTTCGGTAGAATTTCAGCGGCCCGCGACTCGGCAACCAGCAGAGTCTCCATTGCATTACAGACCCCGTAGCGATGGGTTTTCGCATTGAAAGCCACTTTCACAGCCTTATCAAAATCGGCAGCCTCGTCAATATACACATGGCAAATGCCATCCAGATGTTTGATGACGGGGACGCGTGCTTCGGCACTGATGCGTTCGATCAATCCTTTTCCTCCGCGAGGAATAATCACATCCACATAGGCCGGCATGGCAATTAACTCACCGACAGCCGCCCGATCGGTCGTCTCGACGACCTGAACCGTCGCCTGAGGCAAACCGGCATCTTCCAGCCCGCTCCGAATCGCTTGAGCCAGTGCGCGATTGGAATGCGCCGCTTCCGAACCGCCGCGCAAAATCGCCGCATTGCCTGATTTCAAACACAAAGCCGCAGCATCAACGGTCACATTCGGGCGCGATTCATAGATAATTCCAACCACCCCCAAAGGCACCCGCATCTTACCGACCTGAATGCCGGAAGGACGATAGCTCATATCGGAAATTTCCCCGACCGGGTCTTGCAGTGACGCAACCTGCCGCAACCCTTCGATCATGCCATCGATTACTTTGTCGGATAAAGCAAGGCGATCCAGCATCGCCGCATCCAAGCCGTTCGCTTTTCCCTGCTCAAGGTCTTTGGCATTTTCCTGTTTTAGAAACGCTCTTTGGGTTTCCAGCTGCTGCGCAATCGCCGCCAAGGCACGATTCTTTACCTGCGTATCGGCTCTTAACAACGCGCGCGAGGCTTCTCGCGCCTGGCAACCCAATTGTTCCATATAGACTTTCACATCCATTTTGTTTTTTTCTCCGTCACTTTTATAGACTTTCTTTCACGACGCCATGGCGACAACCAGATCATCCAAAGCCGACCAGATTTCCTGATCGTGTAAAACCGGTTCTATGCCTTTCATTTTCACATCGGCCCGTAAAGCGGCGCCCAACAGCACCTGCCAGCGTTCAATATCTCCGCGCTCGATCGCCGCCCGATACTCTCCCTGTCGGGATGACCAGATGCGGCACTGTTTGAATGCCTGCGGCAACGCAACCTGTCGGCATAACTGCGCCAGCTCAATCAATTGACGCAATTCCTTCCCCAGCAGCCACAAAACCACCGGCGCTTCAATTCCTTCTTGTCTGAGGCGCTGCAATATCTGCAAACTCTCCTGCAGACGCCCGTTCAATACCGAGCCGGCCAGAGCAAACAGCTGGTAATGCGCCTGATCAACCACCGTCTGCGCAACAAAATCCACATCAACCCGTCCGGATGGCGGCGATAAAAGCGCAATTTTCTGCAATTCCTGATCTGCTGCCAGCAGGTTTCCCTCGGTGCGCTGCGCCAATAGCCCTGCCGCTTCCGTTTCCATCTGCAAGCCAAGTAGTGCTGCACGATCCTGGCACCACTTCGGCAGCACTGCAAGCGGAACCGATTTGGCCTGCACCACCAAGCCTTTCGCTTCAATCGCCGCAACCCACTTAGCTTTAAGCTGCCTGCTGTCCAGCCGTTCGCACTGCACGATCAATACCGTCTCCGGCAAGGGGCCGGTTTCATATTCGCCCCAGGAACAGATGAAATCACTGCCCTCTTTCCCCGGATTACCTTTCGGCATATTCAACTGCAAATAACGCTGCTCGGAAAACAGCGAACCGGAAGCGGTTTCCATCTGCAAAGCCCGCCAGTCGAAACCGGCTTCCACATCGTAGAGATCAGAGCCGATGTAACCGTTTTCCACCAGCTTGCGGCGCAAGGCATCACTGCAATCCCGCAAAAACAGCGGCTCTTCACCATAGATCAGATAAACCGGTCTGATCTCGAACTGAGGAGAGGCGATTTGATTCAGAAACGCGCTGGCTAAAATCACTGCGCAGAACCACCTTTACGCGCTTTGAGGTAAGTGCTGTAATCGCTATGAACCTTAAACAGCAGTTTATCGGCCAAAGCTTGTGACATCTGCCCTCTCAGGCTTTTCAGCTCCGCTTCAGATGCCAAAACGGCATCCGGTTGCAGCTGTCGATCCCGCTGAACCTGTAAACGCCCAGCACTGAGCAGACGATCATTCTTTTCGGCATACAGGCTGTAAGCGATCGACAGGCTCAACAATTCAGCCGTGGTATCTCCCTGCCCCGAACGCGCGGTTCGACGCTGCCGAAACTCCGGCTGACCAAGCGAAACCGTCACCTGTGCCTCTTTAAGCGAAGTGGCCAGCTGGATACCACCGTCCGGCCAATGGCTGAGAATCGCACGGCGCAAATCGTAATCAAGACCGTCAAGCTCTTCGACATACACCTTCTGCAAAACGCCGGTTTGAGCGCCGGTCCCGCGCAGTTGAAAACTACAGGCACTCAATAATGCGGCCCAGACAAGGATGAACCCGAACCGATACCAGCGGGTTGATCGTTTTGTTGTCATCACTGCTATTACCTCCAACTAAACGCCGCTTTACCTTAAGCGCTCGGTTTAACAACCAGGTTCACCAAGCGCCCCGGAACCAGAATTTCCTTGACGATCTGCTGACCATCCAAAAATTTCTGCACGGCTTCACTTTGTTTCGCCAGTTCCAGAATCGAATCTTTATCGGCATCGGCAGCCACTTCGATCTTACCGCGCAATTTACCATTAACCTGAACCATCAATTCGATCTCTGACTTAACCAGTGCCGATTCATCAACCGTCGGCCAAGGTACATCAACCACCAGACCGTCTTTTCCTAAAGATTCCCACAGACTCTGCGCCATATGTGGTGTCATCGGCGAAAGCATCAGCACCAGCACTTCCAGTGCTTCCTGCATCAGAGCGCGATCACTCTCACCCGCCACCTTGAATTTACTGATGTCGTTCATTAATTCCATACAGGCGGCAATCGCAGTATTGAACGTCTGGCGCCGCCCCATATCATCACCGACTTTCTGCAAAGTTTCATGCAACTTCAAGCGCAGCGCCTTAGCCTCTTTGCTCAAACCTTCCGAGCCTGTACTCGCGGCACATACGCCACCTTCCAGATGACTATGCACCTGACGCCAGACGCGATTCACGAAACGCGAACAACCTTCCACACCTTTATCCGACCATTCCAAAGTCTGTTCCGGCGGAGCGGCAAACATGATATACAGGCGCAAGGTATCGGCACCGTACTGATCGATCAGGGTCTGCGGGTCAATACCATTGTTTTTCGATTTCGACATTTTAATGATCCCGCCGTACTGAACTTCCGTGCCGTCAGACTTCAACTTACCGCCGATAATCGTGCCTTTTTCATCGGTGATCGGCTCAACATCCAGCGGGGAATACCAATCCTGCTTACCGGACTCGTCCTGAGTAAACCAGCTGCTCGCCAACACCATACCCTGCGTCAAAAGGTTCTTGAAAGGCTCGTCGGTTTTCAGAAGCCCTTCGTCACGCATCAGTTTATGGAAGAAACGTGCATACAACAGATGCAGAATTGCGTGTTCAATCCCGCCGATATACTGGTCGACCGGCAGCCAGTGATCGGCGCGCTCGTCCAACATACCTGTCGTGCAGTCTTTCGACGTATAGCGCGCGTAATACCACGACGACTCGAAGAAGGTATCAAAGGTGTCGGTTTCACGCTTGGCGCGCCCGCCGCACTGCGGACATTCGCAATTTTTAAACTCTTCCAGTTTTGCCAGTGGCGAACCGGCGCCATCCGGCACCAGATCTTCCGGCAAACGTACCGGCAGCTGATCTTCCGGAACCGGCATCACACCGCACGCCGGGCAATAAATTGCCGGAATCGGGCAACCCCAATAACGCTGACGGGACACACCCCAATCGCGCAGACGGTAGTTGGTCTGCTTCTCGCCAAGCCCCTTTTCACTCAGCACTTTCGCCATAGCTTCCAGCGCCTCTGTGGATTTCAAACCATCGAACTCGCCGGAATGAAACAACACGCCTTTTTCGGTAAAGGCCGCTTCGGAAACATCTACCGACGCTTCACCTTCTGGCAGAATCACCGCATTAATCGGCAAGTCGTACTTCTTGGCGAATTCAAAATCGCGCTGGTCATGCGCCGGAACCGCCATTACTGCACCGGTACCGTAGCCCATCAATACGAAATTGGCCGCCCACACCGGGACGATTTCGTCGGTAATCGGGTGGCGCACACGGACACCGGTATCGACTCCTTTCTTCTCCATGGTTTCAATATCGGCTTCGGAAGTCGAGGTGTGTGAACACTCTTCGATGAAACTGGCCAGCGCTTCGTTGTGAATCGATGCCTTATGTGCAATCGGATGATCAGCGGCGACCGCAACGTAGCTTACGCCCATCAGAGTATCCGGACGAGTGGTATAAACATCCAGAGTTTGATTCGGACGACCTTCGATCGGGAACGAAATCTGCAAACCGTTGGATTTACCAATCCAGTTTTTCTGCATGGTTTTGACCTGCTCCGGCCAACCTTCCAGCTGATCGATATCCTGCAAAAGCTCTTCGGCATAATCAGTGATCTTTACAAACCACTGCACGATATCTTTTTTCTCGACCGGCGCCCCGGAGCGCCACCCTTTACCGTCGATGACCTGTTCGTTCGCCAGTACGCATTGATCGACCGGGTCCCAGTTCACCTGCGACATCTTACGGTACACCAAGCCTTTTTCCATCAGCCGAGTAAATAACCATTGCTCCCAACGATAATATTCCGGATGACAGGTCGCCAGCTCACGACTCCAATCGTAACCCAACCCAAGCGATTTCAGCTGATTACGCATATAGTCGATATTCGAGTAGGTCCACTCCGCCGGAGCGCGCTGATTCTGCATGGCGGCATTTTCCGCCGGCAGACCGAAGGCGTCCCATCCCATCGGTTGCAAAACGTTTTTACCCTGCATGCGTTGAAAGCGGGAAATGACATCGCCGATGGTGTAATTACGGACATGCCCCATATGCAGTTTCCCGCTAGGATAAGGAAACATTGACAGACAATAGAATTTTTCTTTATCGGAATCTTCCTTTACGACAAAGGTTTGATTCTCATCCCAAACTTTTTGAATTTCCGTTTCTAATTTCTGAGGTTGATACTGAATGTCTGCCATGGTAATTTCTTTAGGGTTCCTTTTTAGACGATGGAAGATATTTCACTTAGTCGAATTGTTTTCTCGTCCAATCGCAAAAACTTGTTATCAAAAATAAATAAGTTCAATATTATACAAAATAAAACTCTGTTTGATCGCCGCGAAATTCACCCATTTGTCAAAGCGAATTTCTCGCGGAGCAACCCGGCGCAAAAACCTAAAAATGGAGACCCGCTCATGAACCGAAATAAAATGCTGCACGCTTACCGCACCCTGCTGAACCACGCCAGAGAATCCCTGTTCTCTGCCGAGCAAAAAACCTGGAAATTGCTTGGTCAGGCGGTTGAAAAAGCCGAGCAGGCAGACCATGATCTGGCGGAATTATCTGTCCGCGAATTTGAACAGGTACAAAAAGACGTTCACGCCGACTTGATGCAGACTGCAGAGTATCTGGCTGAAGTCGAACAGGGAATCGACGAATTCCTGGAAATGGACTTGCCGATTCTGGAAAAGATTTTGATCGATAAGGCTTTAAGTCTGGCCGACCCAACCGAAATCACCGTCCTGAGAATGCGACTGGCTGCCGCAATGGATGAACAGCATCCGGCATTCTCTCATCCGAAGCCACCCCAGAAACAAAGCCATTAACTCCAAAATAAAAAGGCGAAATCGATTTCGGATTTCGCCTTTGCTTTACACGTTATTTTTTACCGCTTTCAAAAGAGACGGAAACGGTTCTCGTACGTCCTTATCTCAAAGTACAGCCCGTCTTCTTTGCCACAAAACAATCACCAACATCAAAGACAGCAACAGCGTAATCGGCCACCACTTCCATTGAGCATAGAATGTCATCCCCTCATAAGGCTGAACCATTCCGCGAAGAAACGCAGGCTGATAAGCCGGAATCTGCTGTTTGATCCGTCCTTTCACATCAACAATCGCCGTGTAACCCGTATTGGTTGAGCGGGCGATCTCCCGTCCCAGCTCCAAAGCTCTCATCTGAACATCCTGCAACTGTTGCGCCGGCTCAAGAGTGTGGGCAAACCAGGCGTCGTTACTTACCGTAATCATATATTTCGCTTCCGGCAGTTGCCTGGCCAGCTCCTCTCCGAATGCCATTTCAAAACAGACACTCAGCCCCGCCTTCTGCCCGCCCAGCACCATGGGCTCCGGATCGGAGCTTCCTGCAGTGAACGTTGCATACGGGATATCAAATAAATGACTTAAAAACTTGAATGCATCATTAAAAGGGAAGTATTCACTGAAGGGAACCAGGTGATGCTTATAATAACGATCCTCCGGCTTATGAACATTGATGAGTGCGTTATAGTAATCATTCGATTCACGCGTGCTGTCAATCACTCCGATCAACACATCGGCATTCAATATCTGCGCGTCCTTAATGAAACTGCGCAACGCCCCCTTTTCGACAATATTGTAGTAGGCAGGGACAGCTGTTTCCGGCCAGACGATCACCTGGGCATCCAAATTCAGCTTAGTCATGCCGACATAGGTTTTTAAGGTCGGCATGAATTCTTCCGGCAGCCATTTGCGTTCCTGCGGGACATTTCCCTGCAACAAAACAATATCGATCGGTTTCCCGGTCGGATGCACCCACTGAACTTGCTGCAAGGCCAAACCGCCAAACCAGACGCTTCCCGTCACCAATGCACTCGCCAGCCAGGCGCGTTGTTTTACCAGAAGCAACAGCGTACCAGCACTGAGCGCAACCGCCAGACTGGTTCCCCAAACACCAAGCACGGGGGCATAACCGTCCAACCAGGTCTGCAAATGACTGACACCAACCAGTAGGAACGGATAACCGCCAAATACACTGCTCCGAAGCAGCTCACCCAACATCCAGGCCAACGGAAAAACCAGAAGAAGATTTAAATACGCACTTTTTGTCCGTAAACGACACGCAACCCATCCGGCTAAACCGACAAAAAGCGCCAGATAGAAAACAAAACCGAATGTCAGAATAATCGCCAGCGGAAGAAGGACGTTGGAATAAATATAGATACTGGAAAAAAGCCAGCTGACCCCAATCCCAAATAAACCCAAACCGAACCAGACTCCGATTTTGAATCCTTGCCAGGCTGAATCTGCATTTGACCACAACCAAAACAGACCCAGCAGGGAAAACAGCATTAAAGGCGATAGAAAGAAAGGGGCGAAGGATAGAACGCCGAATCCCCCCACAAGAAGGGCCATAAAATGGGGCTTACCGGGAACCGCCAAATCCTTTATGGCGCGAAAGAATCTCATATTCAGCATCTCAACCTTGCCTTCAACATAGCATCAAAGGCCCTATTTCACCGTTCCGCATCGCGAAAACCGATCTCGAAAATTAAATTAATCTTTACAGTACCCTGAATACCGTGATCTGTTGAAACTCAACCAACTCGCGGCCGGGGCCACGATGTTTTAACAGATACAAACAAAGATTGCAAAATCGCAGATCAGAAGTTGACGGCAAAAGCAAAAACCGGCTTTCGGCTCTTTACAAAAAAGAAACGACAGAATAATGAATTCGTCAGAAGAAGAATCCCCGCCCGAGGTTTAAGAGCGAGGAAATAACAAACGGGAAACCGAGGCAATCATCCGGCAACCTGCAACTCACCCTCCTCGATCGCCGCCGATTCAACTGGACGAACTTCCAATAATTCCACCCGACGATCCGAGGCTTTCAAAACTTTGATATGCAGGCCTTCATACTCGACCTCTTCTTCTACGCGCGGGACATGCCCCAGCTGCATCGCCAAAAAGCCGCCGATGGTTTCGGCAGTGTCACTTTCAATTTCGGCATCGAAAAATTCGTTAAATTCGTCCAAAGTCGTAATCGCCTGCACCGAGAAAGCCTCCCCGGTGCGTTTTTGAATATTACTGAGTTCGTCCTCATCATGCTCGTCTTCGATATCGCCGACGATCTGCTCCAATACATCTTCAATAGTGATCAAACCCGCCAATTCGGCATATTCATCCACGACCAGGGCCAAATGGTTTCGCGTTGCTTTAAAATCCCGCAACAAGACATTCAAACGCTTACTTTCCGGAACAAATTTAGGTTCGCGGTAAATTGCCTGCAAATCTGCTTTTGAGTTCAGCTCACCTTTTACGACGGCTCGAAACACATCTTTAGCCAGCAAAATTCCGACGATCTTATTCTCCTCCATCACCGGATAACGCGAATGCGAGCTTTCCAGCATGGACTCCAGAATTTCTTCTAAAGGTTCTGAGGCGTCAATCAGCTCAATCTGCGGACGCGGAATCATAATATCGCGCGTGCGCTGCTCCGAGACGTCCAGAACCCCTTCGATCATCACCAGGGCGTCATCGTCAATTACCCCTTGCGATTGAGCTTCTTTCAATACATCTACAAGTTCTTCCCGACTCTCCGGCTCATCTGAAAATACCTTTCCAAGACGCTCTAACCACGAAGAGCCGCTACTACTGTCACTCATTACCGTTATTTACCTCTAACTGGCCAAAAACTCACGGAGCTGTGCGCAGCGGATCACATTTCATCCTGCGCATAAGGGTCCCCGTACCCCAAGTTTTGCATAATTTCGCTTTCCAAGGATTCCATCTCCTCGGCATCATCGTCTTCTATATGGTCATACCCCAGCAAATGCAAGCAACCATGCACCACCATATGCGCCCAATGCGCCTTGAGACTTTTCCCCTGCTCTTTCGCCTCTCGACGCACCACTGCATCACAGATTACCAAATCACCGAGGTAAGGGAGTTCTTCGCCCAAATCGACCAGCCCTGGCGGTTGTTCGAACTCGAACGACAAGACATTGGTGGACTTGTCCTTATCACGATATTGCCGATTCAAAGTACGACTTTCTTCTTCGTCGACAATGCGAATCGTCAGCTCCGTATAACGGTCATACAACGCACTCCCCAGACAAGATGAAATCCATTGTTCACATTGCTGCAACGTCGGAATTTCCTGCGGCTCAATCGCCCATTGCAAATCGACATCAAGCATGGAATCCTCCTTTGAGTTAGCCATTCGATTTTTCCGGTTTGGTTGAAGAGGCTTTTTCCGCTTTCTTTCGATCATAACGGTCGTAGGCATGGACAATTTTCTGCACCAGAGCATGTCTGACTACATCCTGCGCCTGATAAAACGAAAAACCGATTCCTTCCACGCCTTCCAGCACTTCAATAACATGCCGTAACCCGGACACCTGATGCTTTGGCAAATCGCATTGCGTAATATCACCGGTGATAACCGCTGTCGATCCAAAGCCGATCCGGGTCAGGAACATCTTCATCTGTTCAACGGTTGTATTCTGCGCCTCGTCCAGAATGATAAAAGCCTCATTCAGGGTTCGTCCGCGCATAAACGCCAAAGGCGCTACTTCGATCACATTTTTTTCGATCATGCGCTCAACCGTTTCAAACCCCATCATTTCAAACAAAGCGTCAAACAGCGGGCGTAGATAAGGATCCACTTTCTGGCTTAAATCTCCGGGCAAAAAACCGAGCTTTTCCCCAGCTTCAACGGCGGGACGCGTCAGTACAATTCTGCGCACCTGCTCATTCTGCAAAGCCTGTACCGCGCAAGCTACAGCAAGATAGGTTTTACCGGTTCCCGCCGGTCCGATGCCAAAGTTCACATCATGTTCCTGGATGGCCGCAACATAGCTTGCCTGGTTCGGATTCCGGGTTTGGATCGTTTTGCGGCGAGTCTTGATGATCTGCTGCTGATAATCAACCGTTCTGACGTCATCGAAACCCTGCTCATGCAAAACCAGATGTAATTTATCCGGAGTCAGTGTCTCGTCAGCCGTCAGATCATACAGTGTACGAACAACCTGTTCAGCTTTGACCAGTCTATCTGCCATACCAGTGACAAAAACCTGAAAGCCACGAACATTAATTTCTACCCCGAGGCGCAATTCAACCTGTTCAAAATGCTCATGCCGCCATCCCGATAAATTCTGCAACCGTTCATTATCTTCGGGATAAAGATCGAACTGGATCGTGTGAAGTGTCGTCAAAAGACCGCCTCGGAATTTTTGGAGTAAAAGGAAATCGGATGTCAGTAATCATCAGAGACCTCAAGGACAAGGTCTCAATATACATAGGTACAAACGGACAGGGTTGACAATTAGTTTACAGTGCATAGAACTGAGGTGCAACGTGTCTATCAGCTTCAGGCGTCGCAATCAGTTTACCGCGTAACGAATTCGCGAAGGCTTCGACAATTTCCACGTCCACAAATTGGCCGATCAACTCCGGAGATCCTTCAAAATTCACAACGCGGTTATTTTCGGTTCGTCCGGCTACTTCGGTAAAGGAATTGCGCGACAGTCGTTCGACCAGAACACTCTGAACGGTTCCGACCATCGATTCGCTGATGGCCTGTGTTTGCTTGTTAAGCAGTTCCTGCAATGCATACAGGCGTCGTTTTTTCTTGTCCATCGGTTCTTCATCCGGCAAACTCGCGGCAGGAGTCCCGGGTCTTGGGCTGTAGATAAAGCTGAAAGAGCGGTCGTATTGCAGTTCTTCCACCAGCTTCAGAGTTTCTTTGAAATCATCGCAGGTCTCACCCGGGAAACCAATAATAAAGTCGCCGGACAAACTCAGGTTTGGACGTAATTTGCGGATTTTACGGATCGTCGACTTATATTCAATCGCCATATGATTACGTTTCATCAGAGCCAATACACGATCCGAGCCGGATTGTATCGGCAAATGCAAATGTGAAACCAGTTCGGGGATTTCTGCATAGCAGTCGATAATGCTTTGCGTCATTTCATTTGGATGCGAAGTCGTGAAACGAATGCGGTCAATACCGTCGATCGTACGAACGGCATGCATTAAAACCGCCAAATCAGCAATTTCACCATCCGCCATCACACCGCGATAGGCATTGACATTCTGCCCCAACAGATTAACTTCACGCACCCCTTGAGATGCCAAAGTACGGATTTCATGCATGACATCTTCAAAAGGCCGACTGACCTCCTCGCCACGCGTATAAGGAACGACACAAAAAGTACAGTATTTCGAACAACCTTCCATCACCGAGACCATTGCCGAAACACCGCTGACTTCCGGCTCCGGCAAATTATCGAATTTTTCGATTTCAGGAAAAGAAATATCAATAACCGCGCGCTTCTTTTTAATACTGTCGTCACCACGCAGCGCAAGGGCTTCATCAATCATCGCCGGTAATCGATGCAGTGTTTGCGGACCGAAAATAACATCAACACTCGGCGCTCTCTGGCGAATCACCTCTCCTTCCTGCGAAGCCACACAACCGCCGACACCGATAATTCGGTTAGACTTCTGCTTTTTCCACTTTTCCCAGCGTCCTAATTCGGAAAACACTTTTTCCTGAGCCTTTTCACGCACAGAACAAGTGTTCATCAATACCACATCCGCCTGCTCCGGCTCTTCAACCAGCTTCAAACCATAGGTTTTTTCCAGTAGACTGGCCATTTTATCGGAGTCATATTCATTCATCTGACAACCGTAGGTGATCAGGTACAATCCGCCATTAAAAGGGGTGTTTTGCAACTCAGGGTTTCCGCTCATTTTTTTCGCCCGCCTATAAAATGCATTCGTTACGTCTTTCTCCCGAACAGCGATTACGGCGCTCTATACAGGATAAATTTCAAGGGCGCGTATTCTAACATACCGTAAAAAAAATCCCTAGTATAGTTTAAAAAAACCCCGATAAAACAAAACCTTAAACCCTCTGAAACCGCCAAGAAAATTGCCGTCGTTCTTTCATCAGAAGAGCTTGCAAAAGTAACCGGTCTGGACCTCTTCAGGGTAATCAGTCATTGCCGCCGGTTCATCACCGCTTCCAGCCCATACAAGAAAACCGTTGTCACCAACCCCGTCATCGTAACGTCGATCCAAACCGACAGCCTGATCGGAATTAATCGACGACGCACAAACCCAGTTGCGATGAGTGACGACTGTTCCCGAACCGACCTTCAAAACGCCGCCCAGAGAGTGTAAGGGCGCATCTCCATTTTCACGATCTCCTTTTAAAAAACCCTGTGTACGCTGCGCTTTCCAGAAGCTTTCTGGATTATCAATCTCACCATCGACAGTCAGTGAATCACCGGCCATCTCTCCCATTCGCTCCTGATAAGCATAATGCGCCGCCGTTACACCGTCCAGATCCTGAATCAAACTCTTCAACTTCGCGTTCTGCAACATCTCCTGGCCTTTCAAGGCTCCACCTATCAACAAACCAACAATCACCAGAACAATGGCAATTTCGATTAACGTGAACCCTCTTTGTCTAATTGGCAACGAACTACTGACTCTCATATATTCATCCTCACTTATCAATCGTTTTAAACGAGACATTTTGATACTAGCACAGCCGATCAAAATAAGTAAATATACTTATAAAATATAAACTTGATCAAAAACATTATCACAACCCCCAGACACTTAATAACTGCGCCTTGATTTCGTAAGCGGAAATCACCACCAATTGATCGTCAAACAAATCCTTCACATATCCCCCTGATACCAAATAACGATCTCCATCGCAATTCTCCTTCTCCCAAAGAGTTGAGGAAGAACAACTACTAAAAGAAGAGCCGATTCCACGCTTGTTCGCAGCCATCACTACAGCAGAAATCGAATGCAATTCTGCACGAGAATCATCACAGTCACCGCCATTCGCCCTGCATATAATAAAACCGTTTTCCGCTTCTAGAAGTGCATTGGGCGGTGTCCGTAAACTAAAGCGCGGAGCCCCGTCACGCGCAAAATAGGCCGCAGAACTCCCCGAATTCTGAATAAGCCCCCCATCTAAAGCACTGGCGTCGATCGCATAAATAAACTCATTCCCCCAAGCGTCTTTTAACTGTAGCGGTGAAACAAGAACCTCTCTGTAAGGCAGATGACCACTTGCATACTTGCAACGCCCCGAACCGTCACGATCTTCAAAACCATCCCGACTACCGTCAGGACAGGGTAAAAAAGCATTTACACGCACAAAATTCAATAAAACCTGTTTTGCAGCATTCAATCTGGAAGCCGACAATTCTCTTTTTGCTTCAAACCGTACACGCTGCACTCCTTCCAAAAAGGGCCAAACCAGCAAAGAGAGAATCAGCACGACAATCATCAATTCCATTAAAGTAAAGCCGCTCTGCTGATCAAGCCTCCGTTTCATCGCAGCTTTTCTGCATAAATCAGCGTCATTTTTGCTTCATCCATCGCTATCCAGCGTAAATACTGTGGACGATCCCCAAATAAAGCCTGCACAAAATCCCGATCACCGTCACAGTTTTCACGAACCCTGTCAGGCAAGCTCGTGCGGCACTGATTACGATTGACAGAAGAACCGTTCCTCCCCCATGACAGAATGACAGCAACCGCCGATGACTCCAGTAGATTACCGGCATCCCCCTGTACCTTCAGCCCATAAGGAGCGGAAATCGTACCTATCGGCGGGGTTGATAGATGAAAATAAGGCGGCGCATTTAAAACCGGTCTCAAATCGACATTATTAACACAATCAAGACGACCGCTATCCGAATCAAAGCAGACCTCCCTGCATGCAACAGCCGAACTGTCACAATATAGAAAACCACTGCTAGGGCAAAACCAGGCCCCCTCCAACCCACCATTCCCCTGCCTTGCAAAGACGGCTGCTGACTGGCAGATCTCATTCACATACCGCTGCGATTCGCTTCTCTGGTGAACTCTATAGTAATAACGCCTTTTCCAGACGTCTCCACTAGAAACCGACAGCGTTTTAAACGGCAGAAAACCTTCGCGCTCACGGCAAACCGAAATTCCGGAATGTACCGTTCGATCTTCAAGCCCATCTCCATCCACATCAGGGCAAGGCAAATAAGCATTCACCTGCAAAAAATCCAACAAACGCTGTTTCCGTCTATCCATCTCCAATTGCTGCTTCAAGCCTTTTTCCTGAACTCCTCTAAAGTGCAGAAGCTGCGAATAATCAATCAGGATCCACGAAAAAATGGTAATCACCACCAGCATTTCCAGCAAAATGAAACCCGGTGACGAGAGCCTTCTATCCGTTAAGGACATACCCATTCCCGTCCATTCGCCCCCAAAGGGTTATCAATGACATCATATGCCTTAAACCAGTGCATTCCCTCCTCCGAAGCCAACGGCAGAGCAGCATTAAACCGCTCTTTTTCTGCACAAATCCGCGCTTGAATCCACTGTGACAATTCTTCCCAATGAATTCCGACCACCAAGTCCCTCAAAGCACCCTCCGCCTCGTCGCCCTGCTTAAATAAATAATCCCCGTCACGGTTTTCATCATTCAAGCCATCCGAACCGGCATCGATTAACACTGCCACATACCCTGAAATGCCGTTCACACTGAGAATCGGCAACCGTCCAGCATTAGAAGGATCCAACGAAGAAGGTGACAGTGGTGCAAAGCGGTAAAGCTGTCCATTCACATAATTTGGATTAGAATGAACAAAACGCTCATCAACAAAATAATAAAACCTTGCATCTGACGAAAAATAGTAATGACGGGTAACAATACGGCCCGGAAGAAACCCGACACAAGGATGAGCCAAACACCCACTACGGCTGGGATCAGGAGCAAAGCCACTATCGGCAACTCCCGAGAAAATCCGGCCGCAGCGCGTTTCTCCGCCAGTCAGCAAGCCATCACCGTTTAAATCAACGCAAGGAAAATACCCAGGTGAAGGCTGCTGCTCCGCACCCTGAAAATTACTAGAATTATCAGTCAAATAGCGCTCTGGCTGCAAAACGGCGAAAGCCAGCAAACGCTTTTTTGCGTCTGACAAAGCATGAATACGCAACTCCTGTTGACTCTGTTGCGCAGCCAAAATCCAACGCGAGGAATTGGAAAACATCATTAGAGAGGCAACAACGGATAAAACTGCGCCTAAAGCAAGTACCAAAAACCCACAACTCTTTTTCATGAGGCCAATAATAAGTAAAAAAACTTATTAAAATAATCCCCCTTGGAGGAACAAAAGTCAAAAATATTAGAGAGAACTGAATTCGAAATGTTTAATGGAGATTGGCTTCTAAACAGGAAGGCAAGAATAAAATTCAGAAAACAGAAGCCGGAAAAGAAAAACCCCGCCAAAAGACGGGGTTTTCAAAGTTCAATTTAACTGACAGATGTCAGCAAATAATTAGAACTTGTGAACCATACCAACGATAGTAGAAGTAATATCTTTACCAGCTGGAGCACCACCTAGAACAGAAGTGTCGGTTTTAATATTTTTATCAGTTTGAGCAACGTAAACGTAAGCCGTGGTTTTCTTACCTAGAGAGTAGTTCAAACCTACAGCGTAAGCTGAAGCATCTTTACCATTTTTATAGTCGATAGTTGAATATTTGATTTTAGGCATGATTTTGCCCATTTTGTAACCCAACTGAGCTTGGATGTTAGAACCTTCTGAATCACCATCTGAACTTGCACCATCATCAAAAGATTGGTACATAGCGTTTGCAATCAAACCGCCAGCTGCATACTGAGCTGATACACGAGTTTCAGTGTAGTCTTTATTAGAGTTAGTAACTTTTTCACCGAAGCTGTTATAACCTGCAGAAAGGAATAGACCTTTTTTCGCTGAACCGTACATAGCTGCAACAGAGTATGCGTTTGCTAGATCAGCTTCATCACCATTTGCAGTAGTCTCGTTAGATACACCCGCACCAACGAAAGTGATACCAGCAAAAGAAGGAGATACATAAGCTAGAACGTTCGCAGCACGAACCTCACCACCAGCTTCTGCTACACCAAGCTTACCAGAGAAAGGCTTAACATCGGCTGCGCCATCATTAAACAAATCTTTTGGCTGAGACATTTTGAATGGAGTGTCGTGACGACCCATCAAAACCGTACCGAAACCGCCAGCTAGACCCAAGAAAGCGTTACGATCTTTAAGAGCAGTAGCACCTGCAGTAGCATTTTTACCACCTGCAACATCAACTTCCCACTCTAGGTGGTAAACCGCTTTAAGACCGTTACCTAGATCTTCAGCACCTTTAACACCGATACGTGAAGCGGTAGAGTTTACAGTCGTACCTTTATCAGTAGTGTTGTTGATGTTCATGTTAACTTGACCGAAAAGAGTCGGAGCATCAGCCATTGCAACAGGAGCGGCGATAGCAGAAGCGATTGCTAGAGCAACAATATTCTTTTTCATTGTTTTCTTCCTTAAATGAGTTAAATCTGCCCACTCATTTGGTGGACTTGGAGAAGACTATAGGCCTTTATTTTTTGCCCTGCAACTTTTTTTGTAAAAAAAACCACAAACTTTTCCGCTGTTGTTTTTTTGCAACAAGAGGCATCAATCCGGATTATAAACAGACATAAAACAAGCCTTAAGATCAGCCTTCCCAGAAATATATTGGACAAAACACACGCTTAAAACATAATCAGCCGACAGAACTCAGATGAGTTGCCAAGCCTTGCGCCACCCTTAGCGATCAAAACCATAACTGGAGCCAAGAAACATTCAGCTCTTTCACCAACACACAACTCTCTCACCCTAAAAATTATTTTCAATTCTTCAGACACCATTCCTCAGACACCATCAGGCACAAAAAAACCCGCTCAAGGCGGGTTTTAATCTCAATAACGAGAAAAACGATATTAACGTTTTGAGAATTGCGGACGACGA
This sequence comes from Thiomicrorhabdus sp., assembly GCF_963677875.1. Taxonomy (NCBI): domain Bacteria; kingdom Pseudomonadati; phylum Pseudomonadota; class Gammaproteobacteria; order Thiotrichales; family Piscirickettsiaceae; genus Thiomicrorhabdus; species Thiomicrorhabdus sp. Next base: position 120,814 of record NZ_OY782566.1, read on the forward strand.
CGTGCTTTGCGAAGACCGACTTTTTTACGTTCAACTTGACGCGCATCACGAGTCAATAGACCGCGAGCGCGTAGCGCAGCACGATTACCTTCTTCATAAGCGACCAAGGCACGCGACAAACCATGACGAACAGCACCGGCCTGACCCGTAGTACCGCCACCGACGACAGTAATCACTGCATCGAATTTTTCAAGGCTTTCGGTTGCTTCCAAAGGCTGATTAATGACCATCAAATCTGTTTCGCGAGCAAAATACTCATTAATATCGCGACCGTTAACCGTCATCTTCCCAGAACCGGCACGCAAGAATACACGCGCTACTGAGCTTTTACGACGACCTGTTCCGTAGTATTGTTCTGTTGCCATTTTGTGTACCCCTTAGATATCTAATGCTTTTGGTTGTTGAGCCGTATGCGGATGTTCGGTTCCTGCATAGACTTTTAACTTCTTGAACATTGCACGACCAAGAGGCCCTTTTGGCAACATACCTTTTACCGCGAACTCAAGCGGACGATTAGGCGCTTTATCCATCAACTTTTCGAAGTTAGTTGATTTCAAATGACCAACATACCCTGTTACGTGGTGGTACATTTTATCTTTACGCTTATTACCGGTAACGGCAATTTTTTCAGCATTAACGACAACAATATAATCGCCACAATCCGCATGAGGAGTATACTCAGGCTTATGCTTACCGCGCAGACGCGAAGCGATTTCAGCAGCCAAACGACCCAAAGTTTTACCTTCGGCATCCACAACATACCAGTCACGTTTGATTTCGGCTGGTTTTGCAACAAATGTTTTCATAATTTGTTCCTAACTAAAAAATAATCCAAATCCAAAGAGTGAAAATCAACCCGGTTCATTTTCACCCACTTACTGTTTAACGGGCAATAAGGGGAAGGATTAACAAGGTGCAAAATTATACATCCGATCAAATAAACAAACAACACCTAAACAGATAATATTTCTACAAATTCCATAATTTATTTTCAGTGCTTCAAACAAAAAAACCGGCCTTCAAGGCCGGTCAATTGAATTTTACTCATTTAAGTAGCGGCACTGCTCGCTTTAATCCTTACATAATATCGAAGGATTTGCTCAGACCAAGCACCAGGAAGCTTTGATCGATCCCACCGACGTTTTTGTCTTCAGGCGTTACATAAACATAGTTCACCGCACCGTCCAAGCCGGCAGCCAACTCGAAAGAATAACCAAGATCCGCATAATAAAGCGCGTCTTTGCTTGTGTCCGTATCACCATCCATTTTGGCAATCGTCAGACCAAAATCGCCAAAGGCAACAGAAGCATACAAGTGATCATAATCCGTATCGCCCGACGCAGTACTCATCCAGACCCCTTTGTCATAACCGATGGTAAAATCACCAAAACCAATCGACAAATTAACTTCTTTGTAAGGGTCATCGAAAGCACTTTCCGTGTAGCCGTAGTAAGTCGCACCTACACCCAGAGAAACACCTTCCGTGATATCACCAGCCCAACCTGCATAGAAATCGTATTCCAGACCTGTCTCAACATCCGCAACCCAAGTCCCTGCATACAATCCAGATTCACCTTCATAATCCAAACCGGCTGAAGCGGAACCTGATTCAGTTTGCTCAATACCACGGAAAACATAGTTTGAAACATATCCAACATTCGCGGAAACACCCGCTTGAGCAGTCGCAGGAGCGATTGACATTGAAGTTGCTCCAGCAATTGCCATAGACGCCAGTAAAGATTTTAATGTGAATGCTTTTTTCATCGTTTTACTCTCCAAACGGATTAATCAAATTTCCTCCATCCATTAGCTCTCAAAATGCCAAAAATAAAAAACATGATTAATTTCAATCAATTAACAGCATTCAACCCAAAATCATTACAACTACATGACAAACACAAACCCCAACTTCATTCCATGATGATGCACAATCGCACCATTTTAGACATTTCCAGACAAATGCTTTTGCTGCATCTGTTGCAGAAATACAACAAGCTCTTTTTCCAACTCTCTGAAGGCCTGAATCACCGATTTCCCTCTTTCAGTCACAACGGTTCCTCCACCGTCTTTACCGCCCTGCAACTTAATAACCAGAGGTTCACCGTACATACTGTTCATTTCTTCCACCAGTTTCCAGGCTTTTTTATAAGACATTCCCATCGCTTTTGCTGCCTGACTGATCGAACCACACACAACAATCTGTTCCAGAAGCTGAATTCTGCCAATTCCAACATAACCCTCATTCTCTCCCGCAAACCAGAATCGCGCATGGATTTTCTCCGAGTATGCCTCGCCCGGAATCTGATTCGCTGCTTTTACCTTTCTACTCATTACCCTCACCCAAAATTTCTCGGACGCCAGCCAATACCATAAATAAAGCCGACCGGGCGCTGGCAAGCCAAATAACACGACCGATAAAAAGCTTAAATTGACAAGACTTCCATTAGCAGAGAATATATTGTACGTCCTTAACGGCCTTTATGAGCAAAACTCCGGGGGTATTCTTAAAAATCCCGCGCAGAAATCCGTAAGCTGATAAAACCGCTGACAGGGAACAGGTAAGGTTCTTTTTACCCGAACTTACCGCAACTTTGATCCTGAGCCCGACTGCTTGCAAACTCTACAAGAGCGTGAAAGCAGCGTAACTTTCAACACAAAACAATGAAATCAGATGGAGCTTACTAAATGAACGTCGGAACACTTGACCGTATTATTCGAATTGTACTGGGGTTAGCCCTAATGGCACTTGCATACACAGGCGTAATCGGAAACTGGGGATATATCGGAATTATTCCGTTCATCACCGGTTTGATTAAATGGTGCCCGCTTTACACCCTGATCGGAATTCAAACCTGCCCTCTGCACTCAACCGTCAAACGCGACTGAGAACAGCAGCTTTCCTTTTCTACCCCAAAAGGTCGCCGAATCGGCGACCTTTTTTTATTTTTACTTCAGGCCTTGCTTATATAAAACGTTTTAAACCGGCTCATCAGAAATTTTTTTAATTATTTTCGGTTTCCACCCTTCAAAACTTATCCACAGCTTATTCCATCGCAAACACGCCGATTCGTCGACTCAAGTTCGAGTTGTCCACACCTTCACGCATCTGAACACACCCGGAAACAAGCGAATTTTGCGACTTGCACTCACCGGGAAAATCTACTATATTTTGCGTTATAGAAAATACCGGTAAACAACATATAGTGCAAACACCACAATACAAACACTAAAGCTTTAGTGCGTTGAATTGAAAATCTGCATCCAGTTTTACCGCCAACAAAATGAATTTATTTCATTTTTTAGTTCAAACGCCATTTTGAACTAGCGCCTGACAAAATTGAGTGCTGGCAGACTCTAAATCACTCGAACCGATTCAAGGCATTTAATTTAAAAAACGCCCTTTTTTGTTTTTAAACGAACCTTCGCATCCACTAATCGGGTTCACTACACAGGTTGAAAAAAACGCCGATGACTAATCAGAACATTCTCGTCACCAAACGCAATGGTTCCAAGGAGCCGATCGATTTAGAAAAAATCCACCGCGTCATCACCTGGGCAGCGGAAGGATTGGAAAACGTTTCCGTTTCCGAAGTTGAATTAAGATCACATATTCAATTTTACGACGGCATTACGACATCGGACATCCACGAAACCATCATCAAATCCGCCGCCGACCTGATTTCGGAGCGCGCACCGGACTATCAGCACCTGGCTGCCCGTCTGGCTATTTTCCACCTGCGTAAAAAAGCCTTTGATCGTTTCACCCCTCCGACGCTGTTCGAACACGTTAATAAAATGGTGCGCAGCGGCATGTACGATCCGCAGATTATCGAAGACTACAGCAAGCAGGAAATCGACGAACTGGATGCGTATGTTCAACACGACCGGGACATGAATTTCAGCTACGCCGCCGTCAAACAGCTGGAAGGAAAATATCTGGTACAAAACCGGGTAACCGGCAAAATTTTCGAAAGCCCGCAGTTTATTTACATGCTGATCCCGATGTGCCTGTTCTCGCACTATCCTCAAGAAAGCCGACTGCAATACATCAAAGACTTCTACGACGCAGCTTCTTTATTCAAACTGTCGCTGCCAACGCCGATCATGTCCGGTGTGCGCACGCCGACCCGTCAGTTCAGCTCCTGTGTTCTGATCGAATGCGGCGATTCTCTGGATTCGATTAATGCGACCTCTTCCTCGATCGTCAAATACGTTTCACAACGGGCGGGAATCGGGGTAAATGTCGGACGTATCCGTGCGTTGGGAAGCGAAATTCGCGGAGGCGAAGCTTTCCACACCGGAATGATCCCGTTTATCAAACACTTCCAGACGGCCGTCAAATCCTGCTCTCAAGGCGGTGTTCGCGGTGGAGCTGCCACTCTTTTCTTCCCTATCTGGCACTTGGAAGTCGAATCGCTGGTTGTCTTGAAAAACAACCGGGGCGTGGAAGAGAACCGTGCGCGTCATCTGGATTACGGCGTGCAAATCAACAAACTCATGTACCAGCGCATGATCGAAGGTGGAAATATTACCCTGTTCAGTCCATCCGACGTACCAGGGCTTTACGAAGCCTTTTTCGCCGACCAGGACGAATTCGAACGCCTGTATAAAATCTATGAAGCGGACGAGTCCATCCGCAAGAAAACCGTCAAAGCGATCGAACTGTTTACACAAATTGCTCAGGAGCGTGCGCAAACCGGCCGAATCTATATTCAGAACGTCGATCACTGCAATACGCACAGCCCATTTGACCCAACGCAGGCTCCGGTACATCAATCCAACCTTTGTCTGGAAATTGCTTTGCCGACCAAGCCTTTGGAATCGATTGAAGATCCAAACGGAGAAATCGCTCTGTGTACTCTATCCGCGTTCAACCTCGGTGCTTTGGAAAATCTGGCGGAACTGGAAACCTTGTCCGACCTGATTGTCCGTGCACTCGACAGCCTGCTTGATTACCAGGATTATCCTGTCGAAGCTGCCCGTCATGCCAGCAAGGGCCGTCGTACACTGGGCGTAGGCGTAACCAACCTTGCCTATTATCTAGCGAAAAACCACGCCAAATATTCGGATGGTTCGGCAAATAATCTGATGCACAAAACTTTTGAAGCAATTCAATATTATCTCTTGAAGGCTTCAAACCTTCTGGCTCAGGAAAAAGGCGCTTGCGAATACTTCCAGGAAACGACCTATGCACAAGGTCTGTTGCCGATCGATACTTATAAAAAAGAGATCGACGGTATTTGTGACGAACCTCTGCATCTTGATTGGGAAGCACTACGTGAAACCATTCAGACGCACGGTCTGCGCAACTCGACGCTGACCGCCCTGATGCCTTGCGAAACGTCGTCGCAAATCACCAACTCAACCAACGGTATTGAACCACCGCGCGGTTATGTTTCCGTCAAGGCGTCCAAGGACGGCATTCTGAAACAGGTTGTTCCCGGCTTTAAGGAACACCGTGACGATTACGAACTGCTCTGGCAGATTCCAGATAACAAAGGCTATATTCAACTGGTCGGTATCATGCAAAAATTCGTCGATCAGGCGATTTCCGCCAACACCAACTACGACCCGGCAAAATTCACAGACGATCGAGTTCCGATCAAAGTGGTTCTGCAAGACCTGCTGTACGCATATAAGATGGGGCTTAAAACCCTGTATTACCATAACACCCGCGACGGTGCGGACGATGGTCAGGATGATGACGGATGCGCAGGCGGTGCCTGTAAGCTGTAAAAAAGCCCCGAAAGGGGCTTTTTTATTGCGTTCAATAACCGAATTCAGGCTGGCAGGATTCTAATGGACAAGCTTTCGCTTTATCAGACTCACACACTCCGCCATCGACACTACAGCACTTCCGGAAATGTAGGCCAGGGATAATCCGGATCGCCGACCGCGATGAAAAAAGGGTTTAACAGCGATTCGGTCTGCACATATTCCAGAGCATGCCCGGCGGCGTTCAGCACGGCACCTCCGGCGGCTTCCAAAACACATTGCGATGCCGCCGTATCCCATAATGACGTCGGCCCGAAGCGCGGGTAAACATCCGCTCGCCCTTCTGCCACCAAACAGGTTTTCAACGCCGACCCCATCTTGATTTTATGTACTCTGTCAAACGCGGAGAAGTAGCGCTGGCTCAAAGCCCCATGCCGACGACTGACGGCAACTCTCATGGGGCGATTCTGATCAACCCGGTCACAGGAAATCGGCTTCAGATCCGCAAACAGCGATGCTTCCGACAGGCGTCCCTGTTGCTGATCCAGAAAACGCGGCGCCGCAGACAATTTATAAGCCCCTTCGCCTTTTACCGCCAGATACAAATCCTCGGAAGCCGGCGCATACACAACCCCCAAACAAGGATGATGGCGATCGATCAGGGCGATATTAACGCTGAACTCACCTGTTTTTTCAATAAACTCCTTGGTCCCATCAAGCGGATCAATCAGCCAATAACGCGACCATGCATGACGCTTTTCAAACGGCACCTCAAAAACACTCTCTTCGCTGATAATCGGAATATCCGGAGTCAAACGTGCCAGGTGTTCCGAGATCATCTGATCCGCACGCTTATCCGCCTCAGTAACCGGCGTCCCATCGCTTTTTTGCTCCACTTCGCAATCGTGACAAAGATGATTCTGGTAAATGCGCATAATCTCATTACCGGCAGCGCAGGAGATTTCCGCAAGAGCGGGCAAGAATTGTCGTAAAACGCTTGGCGTTAAATCCATATAAGATCCTGACAAATGGTTTAGGTTTGAAGTTGCAACTCTTTCAGCAACAGTAACAGGGCCGCATAAGCACGCCCTTCGGTGAATTCCGGATGACTTAATAACTCCGGCCACTCTCGCAGCTTCCAGGGAACCACCTCCAGCGGCTCCGGTTCATCCCCATCCGCATTCTGCGGCTTGAGACCGGTGGCGAGAATAATGTGCGTCAAATGGGTCATATAACCTGCCGCAAGACTGACCGAATCCAGCAGGCGCACCTCGGACGGAACATAACCAACCTCTTCCTGACATTCGCGAATCGCTGCCAGCTGCCAGGTTTCTCCCGGATCAACCTTGCCTTTGGGGAAACCCAGCTCGTAACGTCCAACTCCCGCGCCATATTCACGGATCAGCAGAAGATCCCCCTGATCGGTCACCGGCACGATTAATACAGCACCCTCCGGACTGCCAAGCAAACGCTCGTAGGTTACCTGAACCCCGTTGGAAAATTCCAACTGCTGAGACTGCACGGTAAAAATCCGCGACTGGGCCGCGATATTTTCCGATAGAATAAGAGGCGTTTTTTTAGACATAATTCTGTTTATCCAGGGTTCGGAAGAAGAAAGAACCGTTTCTCATCATACGCTAAGGAGAGAATGTTGCCAATGCACACCGCCGTAAACAAACCGGAGTGGAATAAAATCGAAACCGTTCTTCTGGATATGGACGGCACCTTGCTGGATCTGCATTTCGACTGGCATTTCTGGATGGAGGTTATTCCTCAGGCTTATGCCGATAAAAACGCCCTGCCGCTCGATGAGTCCAAGCGCCTGATCCATGAAAAAATCCATTCTCAGACCGGCACTTTGAACTGGTATTGCCTCGACTATTGGAGCGAAACACTGGAACTGCCGATTGCCGAGCTGAAACGTGAGCTGCGCCATCAAATTCAAGTTCACCCAGAAGTGATCGACTTTTTGCAAAGTCTGCAGAAACTCGACAAAACCGTCATTATGGTAACCAATGCCCATCGCGACAGTCTGGCCATCAAACTGGAAATGACCGAGATCGGCTCTTATTTCGACCATCTGTTTTCCGCACACGACTTTGGGCTGCCGAAAGAAGACATCCGAATCTGGGAAGAAATCCGCAAACAGGTCAACTACAACCCGAAAACCACTATTCTCATCGACGATAACTTAACGGCTTTGCGTACTGCCAGAGAATTCGGCATCGCCTATCCGCTGTGCGCGACCTTTGTCAGCCCGAAGCTTGAACGCATTGATCCGCAGGAATTCGCACATTTCTCCCGTTATAGCGAGATCATGCCGTAACCCGCCACACACTCGATTTTCAATGCAGTACAATCGACGTTAAAAACGAATCAACCAGGTTTTCTCGATCACATCCACCCCTCTGCGCTGGAAAGCCTCCGCCTCCAGAAGTTTAAAATCGGCGGCCTTGGCAAACAATTGCTTCACTTCCGACTCCGTTACGGAAAACGGCGGACCATCCAGCAAAGCCTGATCATACTCCATGGTAACCAGCAAATAGACACAGCCCGCAGGTAACAGCTCCCGCATCAAATGCGCATAATCCTGTCGCATGGACGGTGGTAACGCAATCAGAGCCGCGCGGTCATACACGCCCTTAACGCCTTCTGTATGCGCTTGCGTCATATGAAACAGATCGGCGCACAGCAACGTCATATTCTCCGCATGATACGCACATAAACCATGAAAATCGCAAACCTTGGCCTGCAAGGCATTTTCAGCGACAAAATCGCGCAGCGCTTTCTCACTCAACTCCACGCCAACCACCTCATGTCCCTGTTGCGACAACCACAACAGATCCAGAGACTTACCGCACAAGGGAACCAGAACCCGATCCCCAGCCTTCAGCCCTAACGCCGGCCAGTGGCGGCGTAAAAAACCGTTCACCTGATCCAGGTGGAACCCGATTTGATTCTTCTGCCAGCGTTCGATCCAGAAATCCGCTTCCATTACCGCCCTCTCATCCATTCATCAATCTTTTTCCGCTCGGGCAACAAGGGAAAGCCCCCTTTATTTTACCCATAGACGCTCTTTCAAAGGCCTCCTATAATACAGCGATTCTCCCGCTAAAACAGGCCCTCGAACATGACCTCACTAGAAAAACAGCCGAGCTTCTGGCAAAAAAACTGGGTTAAAAACCTACTTACTTTCGGGCTATTTATCACGATTTTATTGATTCTCCGTCCCTACATGCAAGGAGACGTCATCCAAGGCAAAGCCCCCGACTTAAAATTGACCAGCTTGAGCGGGCAGTCGATCGACCTCTACAAAGAACTCGCAGAAGGCGAGCCCGTCCTGATCCACATCTGGGCAACCTGGTGCCCGATCTGCAAATTCAGCCGCGACAGTGTCGAATCGCTTTCCGAAGACCATAAAGTGATCAGCATCGTGACTCAATCCGGCAATTCCGCGGAAATTCAAGCTTACGTTCAAGAGCATCAACTGAATCCGGATCACCTGTTCATCGATGCCGACGGCAAACTGATGCAGTTGTTCGGCGCCAAGGGCGTTCCAGCCGACTTCATCATTGACGAAGAAGGCAATATCGATTTTGTCGAAGTCGGCTTCACCACATCTCTCGGCCTGAAACTGCGCCTGTGGATGGCGGCATTTTAGCCGTTCCTGGATCGGAATCAGCACGATGAAATACGACGGCATCATCATTCACAGCGCCCGCGATCAGTACGGTCTGATCGAAGTGGTCGAAAACCGCAGCACCCGCAAACTGCATTTTGACTCCCCGATCGAACAGAGCTGCATTTATCGCAATGCTCCCATGACGCTGAATTTCGAATACCAGCAACAAATGATTGCCCTGGTCAGCGAACATTACCAAACCCGAAAATCCACCAAACCTTATCGGGTACTCATGCTTGGCATGGGCGGTGGAACGATGGCACACCACCTTTACCATAGCCTGCCGAATCTGCAGATGACCATCGTCGAACTGCGCCAAATTGTCATAGACGCCGCCTTCCGTTACTTCCACCTGCCGGACGTTCCGGAAATCGAGAGTGTTCAAGCCGACGCCATCGAATATCTGCTCGAACTGGCACTGGATTGCAACGACAGCGACCATTTCCAATATGACGCCGTTCTGGTCGATATTTTTGACGCCGAAGGCTTGCCTTCGGAACTTGCTGCCCCGCTTTTCCATGATGCGCTTGCCGATTGCGTCGGCAAAAACGGCTGTTTAATTTTTAACCTCTGGAATCGGATCGAACGCGGCCGTGAACACGAGCATACCGATGAAACCGCAGCCATTCTCCGATACTGGGAAACGAATCACTCCTCCGTGCGTTCGCAAAACCGTTACTTAATGAAGTCCACCAGCAATCTGATTTTGAGTCTTGACTTTTAAACCTCAACCGCTTCATTAAACTTTCACCCAAACAACTTCCCTCATTCATAAAATATCCCCTTATAAACGGGGAGCATCGATCTTGCGGATATTGGAAATTTTTTGGCGTTTCTTCGTACTCGGTCTCAGCAGCTTCGGCGGACCGGCTGCTCATATCGGTTATTTTCGGCAAGCTTTTGTAGAAAAACGGCATTGGCTGGATGCCGACCATTACCACAGACTGGTTGCCCTCAGTCAGTTTCTTCCCGGACCGGGTTCCAGTCAGGTCGGCTTTGCCATTGGTCTGCATCGTGCCGGGCTAGCGGGAGGGTTGAGCGCCTTCATCGCTTTTACCCTGCCCTCATTTCTCCTGCTCTACGCCTTGGCACTTGGCATTCACACCCAGCAGATCTTTGACCTTTACGGCCTGTTTCACGGCCTAAAACTTCTGGCCCTGATCGTTGTGCTGGATGCCATTCTCAACATGTGGCAAAACTTCTGTACCCAAAGATTGCCTCGGACAATTGCACTGATCACCACAGCGTTGCTGCTGGTTTTGCCCAGCTTTTACACTCAGGTGTTTCTGCTCCTGATCATGGCTTTTTTCGGCGCGTTTTTTCTCCAACCCGCATCCGCGATGCCGTCAGTCAAAAGCAATCAACCGTCTTTCTCCTCAAACGTCTGGTTGATGCTGGCACTCCTGCTGTTTGCATTAAGCTTTATCCATTGGCCGACAGCAGCTCTCAACATTTTCGCAGATTTCTATCAGGCGGGAAGTCTGGTGTTCGGCGGAGGGCATGTCGTCCTGCCACTACTTCAGCAGACGCTGGGCGAGTACATCGACTCGGACAGTTTCCTGACCGCCTATGCCGCGGCTCAAGCCGTGCCTGGCCCAATGTTTACGCTTGCCGCCTATCTCGGCGCAGAAAGTCTGCCGATATCCCCTCTGAAAGGCGCGCTGATCGCAACTCTGGCCATTTTCTTACCGGGTTTTCTTCTGGTGCTTGCTCTGCACGCTCACTGGAACACCCTGGCAAATAAGACACCTTTTGCCGGAGCAATGCTTGCAGTCAACGCCTCGGTCGTAGGCTTCCTGTTAGCGGCTCTGATTCAGTCCATTGTTCCAGGTGCGCTCTTAAGCGGAGTCGACCTGTTGGCAGCGGCTGTCGGGTTCTACCTGCTAACCGTTCGGAAGATTTCGGTCTTCCTGCTGATTATGCTGTTCTCCGCTTACGGAACGCTTTCCCATCTTATTCAGACAACACTGCCGGAATGAGCCGACTCGCGTGGAATATAGGCAAAAGACAGCATGGAAACCGAGGCCATATCGATGACATCATTAAAGAAAAACACCTCATCGTCCCGGTTGCGCATTCCCAAGCTATAAAGCAGAGGCAGGTAATGATCATAAGTCGGATGCGCCATTTTTCCCAAAGAGCCGAAACCGTTAAAATCGATCAGCTTCGCATCGTCCCGATCCGTAATCGCGGCTTTCATCAAGTGATTAAACTCGATTGCCCAGTCAAAAGGGGTTGCCGACTGCCACTGCATTTTCTGTAAGTTATGCACCAAATTGCCGCTTGCCATCACCAGCACGCCTTTTTTGCGCAAGGATTGCAGCCGGTTCGCCAGATCATAATGGAACTGCGGCGGCTTACGGTAATCGATGCTGATCTGGTAGACCGGAATATCCGCTTGTGGAAACATCGACAGCAAAACCGACCAGGTACCGTGATCCAGCCCCCAGTCTTCGGTTGTTTCAATAATCGATGGCGCAATCGTCCAGGTCTGCAATGCGGCTTCCGGCGCACCCGGACTGGGGTATTGCTGTTCGAACAATGCTGGCGGAAAACCGTAAAAATCGTGAATTGTTGTCGGCTTCTCAGTCGTCAGAACCTGCGTTACACCCTGCGTCAACCAGTGTGCCGAGATTGAGAGGATCGCTTTGGGTTTTGGTAAAGCACGACCGATGGCCGACCAACTTTTGGAAAAATCATTGCATTCGACCGCATTCATCGGATTGCCATGACCGACAAACAGAACCGGCATGCTTTCGGGTGTGGCGGGCAAAGCCTGTAACTGCTGCATTAAATACGACAGACGGGTAGCGTGTTGCATGAGAATGACTCAATTTTTAATCAAATTGAGAGTATTACGCCAAAAAACCGGCTACCGATAAAGCGGATGTCAGCAATAACAGTCTTTCCGTTCAAGACATAATCCAATCATCCTGAAGCTCCACCCGGAGTCAATTTTGCCAGCCGCCTGCAAACGGGACGATTTGATTTCGTCATTTGACGGCAATGCAGATTTCAACTTCGTCGTCACCGAAATACCGTTCGAAATCGGTGGTGTAAGCCCGCAGATAAGGACTCTTTCCAGATTGAAAATATTCCCAGATTTCGACCCAAAGGTTGATCACCGTCTGCGGCATCTCTCCCTTTGCCCGAAATACCGCATACTCACCCTCGCGGATAGCAATTGGTTCGGCTCCTGCAAACTGGAGCGCACTCGACGCATCCGCGCAGACGGCAACATCAAAATCGCCGTTCATGTCCGATTCATAATTGAAGTAAACGCCGTATACGGCAGCCCCCGAGGGCAAGACACTACCGGCACGATCATAAAACGCCTGCCACAGACCGCCGATTCCAGCCTTGGCCGGATCCATCTCATCGGCATTATTGGTTCGCAACTTCATTCCAATCAATTCGACTGCATTTCTCTTTTCAATCATTGCTTTTTCTCCGCATCCTCGATTGTTTTGTGCTTCGGATCAAAACCGTTCTTAACGCCGCCTTTCATCAACCGTCTTGCCTGGACCCGAAATTGCCCCACCACCAGAACACTTTAACCGACACCTGTTGCAATCTGTTTTCATTCAAATGACAATCTTATGCCTGTTTGATGTCAGCATAGTTTCCACCAAGCAGTTTCAGCAACTCGTCGGGATTCAATTCAATGCCCACCCCCCGTCTGCCGCCGCTGACAAAAATGCTGTCGTATTCTCTGGCTGAAGAATCCAGAACCGTTTTCAAACGTTTCTTCTGACCAAGTGGGCTGACGCCTCCCAACACATAACCGGTTGAGCGTTCAACCAGTTCCGGAGCAGCCATCTCCGCTTTTTTCGCCCCGGTCGCTTTGGCAATCGACTTCAGATTCAACTTACCGGAAACCGGAACGATTCCCACCGCCAGGCTACCGTTGTTCAGGGAAACAACCAGCGTTTTGAAAACCTGACCTTCGGGAATACCAAGCTTCTGGGATGCTTCTAAACCAAAAGATTCACAGCCCACCTCGTGCTGATACTCATGCACTTTGTGGGCAATTTTTTTCGTTTTAAGCAACACGATGGCTGGCGTCATAAACTATTTTCCTATCGCACCCATTCATTTGACCACGCTGAAGAGGCGGTAAAATGAATCTAAAATTCGTTCTGAATCGATTTATAGCCGCTGACCAGCTGGTTATTGGCTTGAACCACTGACTCGGAAAACTCCGATAACTTAGCCGTCTTTTTCGGCAAAGTGCTTAAATCGGTATCACAATCGATATGCGCCGTTGAGGGTACGTAAAAACCTTTCGGCAGATCACAACCATCAACCACTGAATTATGCCGTACGACGACTTCATCCGCCACGTTGCAATTAAACAGGACACTGTTGAATCCGATGAAAACACCATTGCCGACCTGACAAGGGCCGTGGATAATGGAGCGATGCGCGATTGAAGTCCTCTCTCCGATCGTTACCGCCGCACCGGCTTTGGAATGAATGACCACACCGTCCTGAATATTCGAATGTGCGCCTATGACAATCGGCTGCATCTGCAGATTATCATCCACTTCGTCGGCACGAATCACCGCATAAGGGCCGATAAAAACATTTTCTTCAACAATAATCTTCCCACATAAAATCGCCGTCGGGTCAACAAATGCGGAAGGGTGAATTTGTGGCAAATCGCCGCTTGGGTTATGTCGAATCATTTTAAAAATCCTGCTTTTCAATCCATGATAAAAAAAGTTTGTCGATGAAAACTGCGATTCCTCACGGAGGCTTTTACCACCATGTCTTTGCACTTGACAGGCTCTCTGCAACAATTCAATCGCCCTGCACTCTTCCCTCGAAAAAAGAGCAAAACACAGCTCACGCTCCCGAAGATGACCGAAATCAGTAGAAGCACCTGAGGAAATGCAGAATAAACTCCGGAATAAAGGCTGAACCAGAACCCCGAAACAACAACTGTTACATTGTAACACTAATAACCATATCGAAACCCCGGATCACAATGCAGGGAAGAGACTCCAAAGAAAAGAAAACGCGGTTTTAATTGGCCAGCTTTGCCAACCAGTAATCCGCCTCTTTACGCAAAGCGGGAACTTTTCCGGCGCTGGTCAGAGAGGTTCGGGCAAGCTTGAATTGACCGTCATAATAGGCGGTAATTCCCAGAAACAGCTTCGTTCGCGCCCGATCCTTCAAGCCACCTTTACTCAACGCACGACGAAAAGCCCCAACGGCTTCTTTCCATTGACCGTTTTCCATGTGCAGACGTCCGATCAGCAGATCGTCGCGGCCTTTTTTAGACAAGGCTGCCGCTTTCGTTAAGGTCTCAAGCGCTTTTTTCCGCTCCCGCGCATTCAGCCACAGCTGGCCAAGGAGTTGAAGATTTTTATAAGACGCGGAAAAACGTCCTTCATCAATGGATTTCTGCATAAGTTCGGCTGCCTTGAAGGGAATTCCTCTGTAATCAAAAAGCTGCACCATCCGCATCACATCTTCGCTCTTCAGACGATGATGGTTATAGGCCAGAACCAAAGCCGCCAGAGCCTTGTCCTCCTTATCCCGCTGCAGATAGATTCCGACCAGGTATTCCCACCACAAAAGCGTTTTCGGTTGGCGTTCGATCAAAGAGCGTAAAAGCCCCTCCGCCTTGGCATAGTTTTTACTTTGCATATAAGAAGCCAACAGCAATTTCTGCCAATCGACGGGAGGCGACTTTTCCGACTTGATTGCCGCTTCAAACCGGCTGGCCGCGTTCCTATATTGATCAAGATGATAATAACTGTAACCGATCAGAAAAAGCCCTTTTCCAACCTTGCCGGATGACTCGTTTTCAACCCACAAGCCGGCATAGCGAATGGTTTCTGAATAATCATCCTGCTGAAACGCCAGCTGGGCAAGTAACCAGTGCAATCCGTGAACCGCTTCGGGCGGCAGTTCGCCGCTGTTCAGTGCGGAACGTCCAAAAGCGCGAGCCTTTGAATAGTTATCCGTTTTCAAATACGCATAGGCCAGCTGCTGTTCAACAATCGCTTTGGCATAAGGCTCCTTGTCGATTTCACCCAACAGTGCCTTTAAACTGGAAATCGCCTGACGGTTTTCCCCCGATTTAGACAACGCCATTGCATTTTGCAAATGTTCGTAGACAGAGGGGGAAAGCCCTTTTTCACCAGCAACGGCATGCACAGCGGAGAAATAGGCAGCAATGATTAATAACTTTACAAGCTTCTTCACGTTCTTACTTCTTCAAGGAGAAAACCACTTTCTGGCGCACTCGAACCGGCACCGCCCGACCATTACGCTTGCGAGGTTGAAATTTCCATTTTTGCACTGCGCGCAACACCGAATTGTCAAAAGCCCCTTGAGGATGTGACTCCACGATTTTCGGATCTTCAACCAGTCCCAAAGCCGTAACGGTAAATTCGACGACCACTTCGCCCTCGATCCTGCGCCTCTTCAATTTTCGCGGATACCGGGGAAAAGAACGGTTAATCGCCATCATATCCTGACCCATAACCAGTTCGAGACCACCGGAATACTCAAGCCCCTCCGAAGCGTATTCGGTTAAAACCGGCCCAAGATAAGGGCCGTCAACCTGCAGGTTGGTCGATATTTCCGAAAGCTTTAAAGCGGATACCGGCAGAGGCAACGGCTGCGGATTGGATTTTGCAGCCTGTTTCATGCGAGTAACGGTCTGCATCGGTTGCAGATTCTCTTTTGGCGGCTCAGGAGGAAGCCTGCGTCGCGTTTCAACCGGTTGTTCCAAGGCATCAGGCGAACGGATAAAATCGATGATTTCCGCATGCATCTTCTGATCCAGATCGATCTTACGTCCGACCGTCATCTGCTGCATCAACCCGAATAAAATCGCATTGATTACCAGTGCAACCGCAATCGGCAGCAACAGCTTCATTGCTTCTCCGTCGCCGCTACGGCAACTTTGGCAATGCCCGCCAACCGCGCCTGATCAACAACCTGCATCACGATGCCGGTTTGCGAATGAGTATCCGCCAGCACCACAGCGGTCCCTTCCGGAGATTCCGCATGCAAACGCTCGATGTGGCCGCGTAAAGCACGAAGATCAACCTGCTGCTTATCGATCCAGATTTCCCCTTCGCGGGTAACCGCAATCAGGATATTCGCCTGTTCCTGGGTTTCCGTACTTTTGGCGTTGGGGCGTTGAATTTCGATCCCAGTCTCCTTAACGAAAGAGGTATTGACGACAAAGAACACCAACAGAATAAAAACCATATCAATCAAAGGGGTAATGTTCAGCCCGACGGCGGATTCGGAATGTTTTGATACACGATTCATGCTAAAGGCCGCTCCTTTTCAGATCGAACCGCCGACGGCGCGGAAACGTCCGTAACCTGCTCGATATTGCAAGCCTTCAAACGGCTCTGAAAGGCCTGCGCTTCACGGCCATTCATCGATTTCAGATTGACGCTGAAATAAAAACCGGACAATGCCGTCACCAGTCCGCCATGGTCGTAATCAGCGCCTCGGAAATACCGGCTGCCATTGCCCGGGCGTTTCCGGCACCAAACAGGGTAATCACGTCAAAGACCTTGATCATTCCCGTTATGGTGCCCAAAAGCCCTAAAAGCGGCAAAATTTCCACCAGAACCGAAATTAATTTCAGGTGACGTCGAATCGGTGCTTCAAATGCCGTCTGCATACGCGTAAGCAGATAATTCTTCGGGGGATTGTTACGCCATTTCGTCGTCTCCCACCGCCTCAAGACCTGACGCCGATGCGGCTTCAAATCGAAAAAAAACACTCGATAAGCTTCAAGAATCAAGACCCACATCAGAATCGAAGCCGCCAGAATCGCCCACAGAATCGGGCCTCCGCGCTCGAATAAGATCGTAATGTTATTCAGCCAGTCGATCATGCCTTTGCCTCCACAGCATCACGCGCCTCAAACAGGTTTACGCTTTGCGCTTCAAGCATTTCAATCATCCGCGACGCTTTACCTTGTAAGAAGGTATGTAGCAGCAACAGTGGAATCGCGACCGCCAGTCCGAGTTGCGTAGTGATCAAAGCCTGGGAAATTCCGCTCGACATTAACTTCGGATCACCTGTTCCATATAAGGAAATCGACTGGAAGGTCTCAATCATTCCGGTAACCGTTCCCAACAACCCCAGCAAGGGAGTCACCGCCGCAAACACCGTCAGAGTTGCCAGGCCGAATTTCATTCGCCCGGCCTCGCTGAGTATGGTTTCTTCCAGACGCAGAGTTAAGGTCTCTTTGCTGCAATCTGCGGCTTGGCGCGCAGCAAGACGCAAACGACCAAGAGGGTTATTTTTACCGGGCTCCTCCTTTGCAATCTGCACTCGCAATCTGCGCTCAGTCCACCACAACCACAGATATCGATAAATGACAATCAACAGACCGATGGAACCGAGAACCAGAATCAAATAACCGATAATGCCGCCCTGACGAATACGCTCCCAAATATTTGGAGACTGTACAAGCAGAGAAAGAATACTGCCTTTGGTCGGATCAACGGCCATCTCATATACTGCGGAATCGTTTGCCTGTTGAAGTTCAAAAGCGAGTTGTTGATCCTGATCGGAAGGCTGTCTGGCCAATTCGACCAGCTGAGACGTTCCCGGAAGATAGCGTAAAAAATGCCCCTGGCTTGTGACGGTAAAAGCGCCCACACGCATCACTTCCCGTTGCTGCTCTTCTCCCTGGGCCGTAATGACCGGCACCTGAAAACGCACAACCTTGCCGCTTTCATTCATCTCTTCAAGCAACAGCAGCCAGATTTTCTTCAACTCGGCAAGAGTCATGTAGTTACTGTTGCTCTTCATCATCGCCTGTAGAAATTTGCCTCGCTCCGGGAATTCCGCCGTTACCATCGAGCGTGAAACGAGAGACTGCAGCTCGGCGGCATTTTGCCTGGTGACGGCAAAGACATCGCTCAAGTCACCAGCCTCCTGTTGCAGCTGACGCTCTTTTTCAAGCAGCCGTTTTTCGTTGTTTTCAAACGCCTCGCGCAACTGTCGGGCTCGCTGTTGCGCCTGTGCTAACTGCTGCTTGGTTTCGTTCAATTTTTTCTGCTGGTGATTGCGTTCTGCGAGAAAACGCTTTTCTCTTTGGCGGTTTTTCTGCTTATCCTGAAAGGCGGACTGACGGACCTTTTCGACCAGCTCGTCCAGATTGACAGCTTTTACCGCAGCTTCCTCAGCCATACTTGGCGTACTCGCAAAAGAAATAAACAACATTGCGGCGATTAAAATTATCGATTTCATTGCGCATCCTCCGGTGCCGTAAACGGCAAACGGATTAAATCCGGCGGCAATTGTTTGCGAGCAATCAAAATCCCCTGTTTAATCGCATCCCGATATTGATCATCAAGACGTTGCCAGCTTGTTTGCTGCCGGTTCCAGAAGCCTGCTTCACTACCGTCCAGAGTCAGGTAGTACAAACCAACGCGCCCCAGACGCAAAAAATCTACGGTGCGCGCTTTATCGGTAACCAGTTCAGACTGATACGTCTCCAGAGAGTGACCGTATTCCGCCTCGACCCGATAGCCTTCGAGCAGGCGGCGGAACTTCTCGGCCAAAGAAACATCGGCTCGATCCATCAGTTCTTGCAGCTGCTTAAGGCGCATCTGGCGTTCTTCCTGAAGAAAAGGCGCTCCCAATTGGATAGACTGCCCGAACACTTCCAGCATCTGCATCATAAACGGCACAGTATGACGGCGGGTTTGTTCGATCGCCTCCCGCTCGGATTCAAGCCGGGCGATTTCCGCTTCCTGATCTCTCAGCTGACGTGCTAATTGTTCGTTATAAGCCTGCAAATCATCTAATGAATCCTGCGCACTCAGGTATTCATTTAAAAGCGTTTTGGTTTCATCATCCAGTTTGTCGATGCGCTGCTGCGATTGAGCAGCTGCTTTTTGCGATGCTTGCTGAGTTTTCATCGCCGAAGAAACTTCCTGGGTCTTGCCCTGCACGGGAAACAGAAGCAGAGTCACCGTAAAAAACAAAATATGAGCGGTCATAGAGTCTCCCTAAAGATTGCAATCTAGAAAAATGTCGACTATCATTTTTAAAAACGATAATGATTATTAAAAGCAAATAATAACAATAATTAATATTTTACAGATAAATAGAATAAGAAAATCGCTTTACATAAGATTTTTTCCGAGAAAACAGGAACAAGTCCTCTGACCGGCAATCTGCATGCAGACGAGAACCTGGCAGACTTCCCAACCCAGAATCGGGAGACGGGCATGTTTACCCGAACAAATGCTCAATTCACAACACCTGAAAAGTAAAAGGAATCACCATGGAACAACCTACCAGTCTCGACATTCGCAATTTGTCGGTAAACATCGGTAAGCAATCGATCCTTCGCAACATAAACCTCACGATAAAGGAAGGCGAATTGCATGTACTCTTCGGACCAAACGGCTCAGGAAAGTCTTCGTTACTGGCAACAATCATGGGACTCCCGCCCTATAATGCGGTTTCGGGAAACATTCTCTACTATGGAAACGACATCAAAAACTGGCCGATCGATCAACGCGCCGTTGAAGGCATTGGCATCACTTACCAAAGACCCCCCGCTCTTGACGGCATCCGCTTAAAAGACTTGTACGCCGCTTTAAGCGCCGAAGCAGCTTATACAGCAGAAGCGCAAAATTTAGACTTACGCGAATTCTCCGAGAGGCAAATTAATGTCGGCTTTTCCGGGGGCGAAATCAAGCGCTGGGAAATCCTTAAACTGTTTTTGCAAGATTCCTCTCTTCTGCTGTTTGACGAGCCGGAAAGCGGTGTTGATCTGGAACACATCTCGGCTGTCGGCAAAGCGATAAACCGTTTCATGACTACCCCAAAAAACGATAAACCGCGTTCCGCCCTGATCATCACTCATACAGGCCTTATTCTCAACTATATCAAAGCCGTCAAGGGCCATCTGATGATTGATGGGGAAATACGCTATTCCAGAGCCCCTGACACCCTGTTCGACAGCATCAAACTTAACGGTTATGGAACATATCAGAATTCCACCATCTAAAGGAGTAACACATGAAAACACCTGACACCTACCCAATTTCAGCCAATGAAGAAGAACTTTTAAGTGAAGTGGGCTACCAACCAGATAACCAAAGAGCGGGAACCAGCGTGATCGTTGATCACGACGTAAAATACTCTCAAACCAATACCGAATTGGTTGAAGTAATGCCTCTCCAACAAGCCCTGGAAAAATACGACTGGGTTCAAGACCTGGTGTTCGGCCTTATCGATCCCGAAGAAAACGATCATATCAGACAAGCAGCTGAAACGGTTCACGACCCTGTCGGCCACTTTATCTGGGTTAAGGAGGGCGCTGACGTTAAACTGCCGATCCAGAAATTTTCTCTTTTGGAAGTTCCGCAAAGACGTCAGTTTAATCACGATATCACCGTGATCGAAAAAGGTGCCAAAGTAGAAATCATTGCAGGCTCTGCTGTCCCTAAAACAGTTCGCGCAGGGCACCATATTTCAATTTCCGAAACCTACATTCACGAAGAAGCAGAATGCCGTTTTATCACCATCGAACACTGGGGGGAAGGAATGGAAGTCAACGGTTACTCACGCACTAAAATGGAAAAGAATGCAAGATGTACCAGCAAGAAAGTTATGATTAATCCGATCAAACAACATTATTCACAAAGCAAAAGTTATCTCCAGGAAGGCGCCAGCAGCCGCGACGAAAGTATTATTTTCTCGCCTATGAACTCGCACTACGAAATGGAAAGCGAGTGTTATCTGCAGGGAAAAGGGGCCGAATCGGAAAGCTTGGCGCGTATGGTTTCTGCCGGTGGCAACATCGTAAACAAAGCCCTTCTGATCGGCGAATCGGCAGAAAGCAAAGGGTTTATCGGCTGCGACGGATTAAAACTGTCGGATAACGGAGAAATTCTCTCGATCCCTGGCCTGTTAGCCAAAGATGCTAAAGCCCAACTCTCTCACGAAGCATCGATCGGCATGGTCAGTGCAGAAAAAATAGCCTATCTGATGGCAACCGGAATGAATGAAGATGCGGCGAGAAGCCTCTTGATTCAAGGCTTTTTAAATCTAAAAGAAGAACATATGCCAAACTCAGTACGTGATTCCGTCACAAGAATGGTCGATATCGCTAAATCAGGCGCCATGTAAACCCTTTTGCACTAAAAACCCAAAGGCACCGTAAAACTCATCATTTTTCTGTCAATCCATCCCCCGGCGATAACCGGGGGAGAAGATGACATTGCGATACTCTTCGGGTCAAAGTTAATCACATAGAAAAAGAGCAGGCATTCTCCTCAAATAGACGTCGAGATTTAAGTACTCGAACCAGAGTCTCTGGACACAAATCTCATTTTTCCCGCCGCGACCAGCAGGCCGGCAACAATTAAAGCCAGCCCACCAAGGTCAAACGAAGTGATCTGCTCCCCAAGCAACATTGCCGAAAGCACCAAACCGAATGCCGGCATGAGGTGGATAAAGGCCCCGGCTCTCTCCGCACCGATCAGACTCACGCCTTTATTCCAAAACGTATAAGCGAGAATGGAAGCAAAAAAGGCAATATAAGCCACAGTGAGTAACAGCGTTGAACCAAATTCAACCGGGCGTTCCTGTACAAATGTCTCAATCAGATAAAACGGTAAAATGGCAATCACGCCGACAATTACCGTCATGGCAAAAAAGCCCTGTCCGCCAATCCCTTTCGGCAGACGGTGCAGCAAAACGGAATAAAATGCCCAGCTGATTACACCCGCCAGAGCCCAAAGCACACCAACATTGTGACCAAACCCTTCCAAAACGGACAGATCACCATGCGTCAACACCAGTAAGACTCCGAGTGCCGACACCAAAACCCCCAGCGCCTGATACGCCGACAATCTGCTACCAAGCATCAAAGGCGCAAACAGCAGGATAAAAACCGGTGCCGAAGAGATTAATAACAGCGCGCTCACTGCCGAAGTTGTCTGCAAACCGATGTACATCAAAGTATTGAAGGCCCCGACGCTAAACACACCGTAAACAATCATCAACCAAGGGTGGGCGCGCATCAGGGGCCATTGTTCCCGCAGTTCGCTCCACGCCCATGGAACGATGATCACCGCCACGGCAAACCAACGCCAGAAAGCCAGACCAACCGGCGGCACACTTTCATGCACCGCCCGTGCAAGCACAAAATTTCCTGCCCAGAACAAGGAAGTCAAAGTTAAAAGAATATAAGCAGTACGCTGCTGACTGTGCATAAAAATGTCCAAAGTATTTCAAAATATTTATGATGTCGAACGACCGGAATGGCCGGCTCTTTATTCGCTTTCAAGCTTACGCCGAAGCCCTTTCTCTGCGGTAGAAATCACCACTTTGAAAACGCGTTGAGTCATCGGAAAAGGCGAAACACGGTCAAAAGTGCTGTCGCGGGAAAACTAAACTGCATTATACAGGCGAATACCTTTTTTCAGAATCCGCAAAGACACTACTCAAACCATCCGCAACTTTCCAACAAACACTTCCAGCAAGCCTTAGCACGCTGTCCGGCACAGTTAGCGGAAGACTACCGCGAAAAGCCGTGGCCGAAAGAAAGATTTTGCAAACGGCTCCGTCAGGCGGACGAGAAAGAATTTCACTCAACAGTTGACGCTTCCCAGGACTTTTCGATAAACTAACAAACGTTAGTTAGTTTAAATCAAATTCAATTCAGGAAAAATACATCATGCAAAAAATAATGGATAAAGTCTGGGTCTACTGGTTCATTACCGATATCTTACTGATCCTTGATGTTGCCGGTTGGCATTACGGACTGCCGATTGCCACGGCACTGACAATCTTCCAAATATTCCATTTCGCCGTGGAAAGCCGTTCAATGACCAGCTTCCCCGTGCAGGTTCGCGTCGCCTACACCCTGCTTTTACTGGTCGCTTTCTGGCCACCGATGTACTGGATGATGTATCCGGTCATTCTCGGAACCAGCGCCATGGTTCTTTTCGATTATTGCTTCCTGGCGCGTTTCATGTCTCTGATGCCGTGGAATCATAACCAACGCTACAGTTTTGCAATGATTTACGGCACTTTCTTCAGCAAACCGGTCTCGGGATCGGTACAAAAATCTTAGGAGGCGAAAATGTCCGGTTTGAAAAACACCTGGTTCAGAGACCCTAACGAAAATATCCTGTTCATTAACGATACGGCGGTGCGTATTCGCGCCGGGATGATGCTGGTCATCCCGCTGTTCATGGCTCTGACTCTGTTCGATGTCCTTTACACCTCTCCGTGGATTGTGAATGAAACCACCATCGAAGATACCTATGAGCTGACCGAAACTTCGCAAATTATCTACAGTGGGGAAATGGTTAAACGCAGCTACGACTACACTGCGCAAACCTTGCTGCTTTTCTATGGACTCTTCGAGCTGATTGCCGGCATGTTTGTGCGGACGGCGCGCTTTTCGCCTTCCATTCAGCTGGCCTCCTTTCTGGCACGAAATAAACCGCCCGCCTGGAAACCCCTGACACCGAAACGTTTTGCCTGGGGACTGGGAATTGCTCTGGCAAGCTTCTGTCTGGTCTTCTTCAACCCCGACACATTCGCCAGCGGCATCAATGCGCTCTTTTCGACCGAACTGCTACCAACCACCTATAATTACATTCCATACCAGATTCCGGTCACCCTGATCTGGGTCTGTCTGGCCTTAATGTGGTTCGAAGCGGTACTCGGCTTCTGCTTAGGGTGTAAAATACACAGTCTACTGGTATGGATGGGCGTAATCACCGAACCCTGCTACGCCTGTAACAACATCGACTGGGACGCCATTAAACGCAAGCACGAAGCCGCATGACAGAAAGCAAAGAAAGCAATCGATCGCAAAGAATTCTAAAAACCGCCGCCGAACTTTTCGCCACGAAGGGATACGATGCCCTGAGCATGCGCGATATCGCTTCGGCGTGCGACATCAAAGCACCATCGCTCTACAATCACTTCAAAGACAAACAGGCGCTCTATCAAGCCACCCTGAAATTTGTCTTTAAACAACAGAGTCAGGCGCTGGTCAGCTGTCTGGAATCCGGCCTGCCTCCCAAACAGAAACTCGATGAGTTTATTGAAATCGCCGGCAGACAAATGGCGGACAACTTCATCTTTCGCCAACTGTTTTTCCGAATTCTGCTGGCGCAGGACGAAGAAGATTTGAAGTTTCTCGCCAATCAAGTTCTGGCCGACAGCTGCAATGCATTACACGCCGTTTTTGTCGACATCAATCCCGATTGCGACCCCCACTTCCTGACCACCAGCTTGATGGGACTCCTGTTTTTCCACTTTCAGGCTAATCCACTACGCATTCACCTTCCGGCCGGAAACGAACAGACTCAAGCGCCGGAATACTTAATCAAACATATCCAATTGATGGTTCACAAGCAACTCAGCCCTTAAGCCCCTTACGGTATGCAACCCGGAAAAAGCAAAAAGCCGACGATCTCTCGTCGGCCTTGCGTTTAGAAAACCGTTTTCGGCTGCAAAATTCTCTAAGCAACTGCGTTTGCCGACCAGACGCTGTCCGCGGTTCCGCAATACGCTCTTCTATAGGCGGACTTTGCCATCCAGAGCAAAGCGCCCCCTCCTGCCAGAGCCGTCAGATCAACGCCCAAAGCGGCCGAATCCAAATACACCCAAAGGCCGGATGAAGGAACAAGCCATGCCAACAGACTTGTAAAAGGGATCGCCAAGGTCAATATCGCCGCCAGCAATAGCAATTCCACGGAGGCTTTGGCCCCGCCGCGGAAAAATGCCCAGAAAATACTGGCAAAAAAGACGCCGTAATACACGGATTGATGCCAGACAGTCAAACTCTCCCCAAATCCATGTAGCCATTTTGAGGCAACGATCGCCGCTGAAATGCCCGCAACGGCTCCGACACAAACACCAACCGTCGCGGAAGCCATCCAGTAAGTGTCGCGTCGCTGGATCGGCTGGGCATGATTCAAACGGGCAACCTTTCGTCGATTCTCGATCCATAAAAGGTTACCGCTATAAAACAGCCACGCTCCCGCCAATCCAAGGAAAAAGTAAATCCACTGAACCGCCGTTCCACCATAAGTTGCAAAATGCAACGCAAAGAAACTACTAAGCGTTGTCGAAGCTGCACTTTGTTTGTTGGGCAGATACTCTTGCGTCAAAACTTCCCCCGTATAAGGGTTGAGGATCACAAAACCTCCCCAGGCTCGTGGTGCAACGGCAGTATCATCGTTGCCCCACACCCGCACCATTGCCTGCGGACTGTTGGCACGCACATACTGCAACATGGTCGGCTTGAAGGTCGGTGAAAGTTCAACCGCTTTGGCAGCCAGAGTTTCCGGCGGCAGTAGATTTTTTGGATCCACTGGCGAATGATTCGCCACTTTCGGGCGATCCGCCGCAAAATAAGCCCGTAAGTTACCATCGTGAATCAACTGATTCTGTATGCCGTATAAACCATCATGGTATGCAAAGACAACCGAGGTAAACACAATCACCAGATGAAAAGGCAAACTGAAAATGCCCACTACATTGTGCGCATCCAACCACTTTCTTCTCGGACCTTTATTCTGCCGTAACGCAAAAAAATTCTTCATCATATTCGGTAAGAAAATAATCAAACCCGATACCAGAGCAACCGCATAAAGCAAAGCGACCACCCCCATAATCCAACGGTTTTCATCGGTATCGAACGGTAAACCGACCACCCGATGCAACACGTCGATCAATTCCGCCACCTGCGTCGGGTGGGCTTCCTGAACAATCGGTTTTCCATCTGCTTCGACTGTCGCGATAAAGTGCCGGTACGCCAACTGATTGTGATCATCGGCTCCCTCTCCCGGAACTTCAAAGCTCACTCTCCCCGGCAGACTCTCAGATGGAATCAAATGCACCCTGAGATCTTTTGCCGCTTTCGGCTCCGTTTCCAGCGCATAGGCAATTACCGCATTCACGTCCTTCAGAGGAACCGCCTCAACACCGGGACCCGGTGCGGAAGCCCACTGGGAAATCGGTTCTTTGAAAATCGTCAAAGCGCCGGCATAAAATGCGATAAACAAGGCCAAACCGGCAAGAATCCCTGTCCAGGTATGGATACTTTTATAGACGCGAAGAACATCGGTATTCATAGATTAGTCGCTCTCGAAAATCAAATCAGCTTCAGATAAAAATAGACTCCCAATACCAGCAGATTCAGCGCGCCCAGCCAAAGCCAGGCTCGAAGACCGCTGCGGAAGAGAAATACACTGCTTAGAACCGCCAGCCAGACCGGAGTCACAATCCACATGGCTAATTGCGCCTTAATACTCAGAAGTATGTTGTTATCCAGAGCCATAAAAACACCACTCAATCCCAAGCCAAGTGCAAACCCCAGAAACAGACCTGCCAGAGACTTTGCCAGCCAGTCACGTCGGAAAACGGTGCGATCACTCATAAAATCTCCCCACTTTGCTCCGGGAAAACAGGGCACCTGTATACGGCAATAAAATCAAAACCGCCATGCTCCAAATCATAAAGGTGAAGACAGCGGCTACCGCCTGCATACTGAGCAACAGGGAAACCAGACCACCCAGCAGAAACACCCACCCAAAAATTCTGAACGTGACTGAAAGCGGCGATCTCAAGAACGCTTGATGTCTGGAAGTCAAATAAATCAAACAGCACCCCACAGCGACCAGCAGCATTCCAATTCCCATGTTTCCCTTCTCCGACACTTAAAAAAGCAACCGCCGGCCTGCCGGCGAATGGCCACATTTTAGAAACAAATTCAAAATAAAACAACTAATAAGCATTATCACCTTTCATTGTTATTGCATTTAATAATAATTATTATTTAGAATGTAGCGCTGAATGTCGCTGCACTTTTTACCCCGCGTTTAAAACGTTTAAAAAGCCGGCGGCAATGAAAATAAAACAATTACGAAATTATTGTGGGTATTACAGACATGAAATCACCAGACTCTCCTCTGCAGATTAAAGCAATTCTTTTACAGGCCGGCCTTATTGCCACTCTGCCGGCATTGGCGCCTCTCGCACACGCCGAAGAAACGACCCGGCTTGAAGGTGTCCAGGTACTCGGCGAAAAAATGCAACGTACCGAACAGGAAACCATTACAGGTAACACGGTAATGACCGACCAGGACATCGAAAAGAAAAATGCCAAAACACTTCTGGAAATCGTTCAACAAACGCCAAACGTCACCGTTGGGGGATTTGGTGGGATTGCCAATATTCGCGGCGCTGACGGCAATGGCGGAGGAAAATCCTCTCTGGCCTGGCGCGGTGCCACAAGAGCCCGAACCAGCACCGTTGTCGACGGCGTTAATCAAATCTGGACCGGCGGAAACATGTTGAACAACGACCTGTGGGATGTTGAACAAGTCGAAGTTTTGCGCGGTCCGCAATCCACCGTTCAAGGACGTTCGGCGGCAGGCGGCGCCATAGTGATGAAAACCAAAGACCCCAGTTTCGAACAGGAAGCTGCCGTCAGACTGGGTGCGCAGCAGGCAAACGGAAAAGCCATGCGCCAGATCGCCGGGATGGTATCGGGCCCGGTCAATGACGCTCTGGCCTATCGCCTCAGCGGAAACTTTACACAAGGCGATCACTTCATCAAGCACATCGACGATGACCCGGCCTACGACTATAACCGCGATCCCGACGAGCTGGAACAACAGGACATCAAAGCCAAACTTCTATGGCTGCCGGAAGAAATTCCCGAATTGGCCGTGCGCTTCGACTACCAGCACCAAAGCCAGAAAGGCCCCTATATTAATCAGGTCGAACTGGGAGACGATGGAGATTATAAAGCACCTATGAGCGTGGTGAATCATCGCATCGGCAACACAACACTCGACAGTTTTGCCACTAAACTGGACTACGAACTGGACGACCGCAGATCCATCAACTTCATCGCATCCTACAGCAATTTCGATAGCGGTTATTACCACAACCAGAGTGCCAGCTCCTTCAAAATGGATTCCTGGGATCAGAACAATATCTCGCTGGAAGGCCGCCTGAATTACCGATCCCTGGATGGCAACTTCAAAGGCATGCTTGGAACCTCCTACATTGAAGACGACCGCAAGCTCTACATCTACCGCGTCGCCAGCGGCGCAGCATTGTTTGACGGCACCACTAACAATCAGACGCTATCACTATTCGGCGAAGGTGAATACGCAGTTACCGACAAAACCGACTTTATTTTCGGTGGGCGGATCGAAAAAGAGAGACAGGATCGAAGCCTGTCCTCCACCGCCGCGTCATCGCGTAAAGAAATGGATGAAACCTTTCTGTTGCCGAAAATCGGAGCGCGTTACACCATTGATCAAGACCACACCCTGGGTGTCGACTTACGCAAAGGCTACACCCCCGGCGGCATCGGTATGGACGTCGATTCCAGTAATATCTACGAATACGAAACCGAATATGTCACCGCATTGGAGCTGAGTTCGAAAAACCGTTTCTGGGAGCAGCGCGCGACTTTGAACCTCAATCTGTTCTATAACCGTTACGAAGATTATCAGGCCGCCGTAGGACGCGCACTTGACAATGTCGATCTGGCGACAACCTACGGTCTGGAGCTGGAAAGCAGAATCCAACTGAGCAGAAAAACCGAACTCTATGCAAATGCCAGCCTGCTTCGAACCAAAGTCGACGAATTCAAAGACAACACCGCCTGGGAAGGCAATGAATTACCTTTCTCGGCAGACAAAACCATTGGCTTCGGTATTAACCACGCCTTCAGCGGCCACTTCAATGCCGGAGCCAATGTCAAATACGTTGGCGAATACTATGTCGATCTGGACAATACCTCCGGTGCTGCGACCGGACAGGATAAAGCCGGAGACTACACGTTGGTCAATATCAATGCCGCCTACCAGATCGGTAAGTCCACCACGCTTAAAGGCTATGTCAGCAACCTGTTCGACGAATATGCGGTCAACTATTACTTTGTCGGCACCAACACTCAAGACGTATTGCCGCCAAGAACCCTTGGACTTACTCTTGACCACAAATTTTAAAACCTGATCCCATCAGCCAACCTGGGAAGTTGACCGGGAAAAATCAGAAGGGCGTTTAAAATCGCCCTTCATCAAAAACCCGACTTGATTGCCGATCTAATCCGGAGGCGTTCTCCCGCCCTGCTCCCCCCGTTCCCGCACCCGACAACAATCGCTTGCATTCTCAAACATAAATGATATTATTTCTCATTTAAAACTCTTAATCCTATCGACCGGTTCCCCGAAATGAAACACCTGACACTGACAGATACGGATCTGCAGGAATTGTTTCTTGCCGATTTAGCCTGCGACTGCAACCTGATAGACCAGTCTTTCTGTCGAATGAAAATGCATTCCGAAAAAATAGACGATCGCATTTTCTACATGCACAGTCAGATCCGCACTCGGCAAGCATTACGCATAAAGATGCATTCCGACTTTTTCTCGGGCTTCCTTGGGATTCACTTTCACCTGAACGGTACCTCGATTAATTACCTTGAAGGTTGGTCCACTCCACTGCCGGCGACCGGTCAACAAATCGTTATAAGCTATGCTCCCATCGCAGCTGGTTTCAGCGATTTTAATCCTCACTGCACTGTGACATCGAGTGGTATTTTTCTTGATTGCACTTTACTGCTGCAACTACTGGAAAACGACCCCCGCCCTCAGGTCAACCGTTTATTTGCCCCCATATTTGAACAACCCGACCAAGCCTACACCCTCGTTACCACCATGACACCATCCATCCTTCAACTGGTCTCGGAACTGCAAAATCAAAGCCGCATCGGCCTCTTTAACGGCTTCTCCCGCCGGGGAAAAATGTATGAATTGCTCCAACAGGTCGTCGAACAGGTCATTAAAGAAAAATGTTCCGCATCATCGGAAATCAAACTCGGTATTAACGATGTCATGAAGCTGGAACAGGTCAAACAACTCCTGAAAAACGACATCCAATCTCCTCCCAGCCTCACACAGCTTGCCAAACTCGTTGGCCTGAACGAATTCAAGCTGAAACGCGGTTTCAAACAACTCAACCAGCAAACCGTATTCGAATATCTGCACCAGCTCAGAATGCAACACGCGGCTTCATTATTATGCAAGACACACCAACCGGTCGTCGAAATCGCCCAGCAAAGCGGCTACTGCAATCACGGCCACTTTTCGAGCGCTTTCCGTCAATTTTATGGAAAAGCCCCTACCGCTTTTCGCAAAACCTGCCACTGAACCGGTACAACGATTAAAAAATCAATGCAATTTTCGTCATAGGGATAAATCAGGGCATTTTTTATCCCTTTTTGAGCAGACACAACAAATGATAATCAATATCATTAGCAGTCTTATTACCACGTACACAAAGGTTCAACCTTCAGATGAATTTTTCTGCTCGCCCCAAATTACTACCACTGCTGATATGGTCTCTCTCCTCGCCGGCGTTTGCCCAGGCGGACGAAAAAAATTCGCAGACCGAACTGCAAGGCGTAACCGTTACCGCCAATAAAATCGAAGAAAACATTCAAGATGTACCGCAAAGTATCACGGTTATCGACCAATACGAACTGGAAGAAAAAGGCATCCGCTCCGTTCCGGATGTCATTCGGGAAATCCCGAATATGAACGTGAACCCGATGGGAGGAAATCAGGTCAGTTTCCGCGGATTAACCACGTCAATTTTCACAAATAACAACCCGGTGGTCATCTACATAGACGGCGTTCCGACCTCTTCTCGATATGGTTTCGATGCCTCTCTGGCAAACGTCGAACGAGTCGAGGTTCTACGCGGCCCTCAAGGAACGCTGTATGGTAAAGATGCCATCGGTGCCGTCATCAACATCGTCACCAAAGAACCGGATAACGCTTGGCATGGCAAGCTGGGCATGGAAGCCGGAAGCCAGAACCGGCGCAGCGCCATCTTCGATACCAGCGGCGCGCTGATCAAAGACCGTTTGTACCTGGGCTTAAACGGCCTGTTAAGTGCCGATGACGGTTGGATTGAAAACACCCAGCCAGGGATGCCGAAGCACGCCAATACCGACGAACAGCAAAAATTCGGTGCCTACCTTCTGTACAAGCCCAGCGAACGCCTGAAAGCGAAATTAAATATCATCCATGAAGAAACCGAAAACCACTGGTGGGACGGCTATGCGTTACCCGGCGGCTCCGGGGTTTCCGATTTCCATCGGGATAACGCCGAAAAAATTGCTTTTGACGTCCCTCAAATCGAACAAGGCACCACCGACGCGCAGAGCCTGAATATCGGCTATGAATTCGACCACCTCAATCTGGAATCCACAACCGTACACAAAAACTTTGTTCTGGATGGCGTTTACGACTCCGATTTCGGCACCGATTCTTCTTATGCGGGACTCAGACAATTAAACGATAACGAAACGGAAACCTTATCGCAGGAATTCCGGTTCAGCAGCAAAAATTCGATCGGAATGCGCTGGGTATCCGGTCTGTATCTTGAAGATGAAGAACGTACCCAGGCGCCTTACGGCATGGAATTTCCAGGAGGAGACGGCTACAACTACTTGATGAATGCCGAATCGGTGACGAACAGTACTACTCAAGCGGCTTTCGGACAATTGATTCTACCCGTCGCCGAAAATCTGGAACTGACACTTGGAGGACGTTTACAGCGCATTGAAAAAGAGATTGACCTGCAGATGTATTATCTGCCAGTCGGTACAAGCGGCCCGGCCATGTACACTCTTGAAGACAAAAAAACCTGGGACGCATTCCTGCCAAAAGTCGCCTTGAGCTACAAGCTGGCCCCTTCCTGGACAACTTACGCATCTTACTCAAAAGGCTATATGCCCGGCGGTTACAACTATTTTTCTACTCAGGGCAACGCTGATGAAAACAGCTTTGAGCCGCAAACTTCCAACAATTACGAAATCGGAATCAAAGGCCAGTTTGAAGACCTAAGCTTATCGGCCAATATTTTTCACATGGATATAGAAGACATTCACGTCTACAAAGCCATCGGAACCACCTACCTGACCGATAACGCCGAAAAAGCCCATTCGCAGGGAATCGAACTGGAAGCCAACTGGTATGCGACCCAAAACCTGCAATTCAGTGCGACCTTAGGTTTTATCAATGCCAAATACGACAAATATAACAACGGCTATACCGATTTCGAAGGCCGCAATATTATTGAGACGCCATCCCAGACAGCCCGTTTCGGCATTGCCTATACCTCGCCGGAAAATTGGTATGCTCGAATGGACGTCGCCAACCAGGGCAGCCTCTATTATTACGACGATGCCAATAAAAAAATGGTCAAACGGAAAGGCTATACCACCGTTGATCTTCGAGCAGGCTACCGTCTGACCGATTGGGAAATCTATGCCTTTGCCAAGAATCTGACCGACGAAGAATATATCACCGGATACATGTCCTCATCCTCTACTTCGGTTGCAACTTTCGGAGATCCGAGAACCTTCGGATTGGGCGCTCACTACCACTTCTAAGTACGCATGCGATTCACGGCAGAATTTCTGCCGAGTCGCTTTTTTTTCTGACTCAAAAAGGTAATCCACTATGGTGATCACATCCAAGCCCTGGACGCGAAACTGCTCAACCGCAGCACAGATCCGGCACGCACATGACTTTGGTCAAGGCCAACTGCAAAAAGCCGAAAAACGTGCCTGGGCGGTGGCGCTTTTAACGCTGGTGGTGATGTTTGTTGAAATCGGCGCCGGCCTGATGACCGGTTCCATGGCTTTGTTGGCCGACGGCATCCACATGGGCGGTCACGCCATCGCCTTAGGATTGGCAGCGGCAGCTTATTATCTGGCACGGCGCTATTCGCAAGACCGTCGTCTCAGTTTCGGCAGCGGAAAAATCAAAGACCTGGCCGCTTATACCAGTGCATTATTCCTGGCGTTGTCTTCCATCTGGCTGGTTGTTGAGTCGATTCATCGATTACTTAACCCGGAAACGCTTTATGCCTTGGAAGCGATGATTGTCGCGGTAATCGGTCTGGTGGTCAACGGCTTGTCCATTCTGCTGTTGGCCGGCGCGCATGACCATGACCATCACCATCATGGTCACGACCACGGGCATCATCATGGCCACGCCCATTCGCACAGTCATTCACATGATCACGCACACGACCATCATCACACCCCTCATCATAATCACGACCACGGTCACGATAATAATATGAAAGCCGCACTGTTTCATGTCATGGCCGATGCCATCACCTCGGTCGCGGCCATTGTCGGCCTGGCCGCAGCCTGGATGTGGGGCTGGAATTGGTTGGATCCCGTCATTGCACTGGTCGCGGCCGTTTTGATTATTCGCTGGTCTTGGGGCTTGATGAAAAATACCGGTGCCATTTTACTGGACGCCGAAGCCCCTGCCGATTTGCGTGCGCAAATCCAACAGCGTCTGCAATCCGTCGGTCAAACCGAAATCACCGACCTGCACCTATGGGCCGTCGGACAGGGCTCCTGGACATTGGTTGCCTCGGTAGTGACACACCAAGCCTTATCGCCCAATGCTTTCAAAGCCGCACTCGACGATATCCCCAGTCTTTACCACCCGATCATTGAAGTGCATCGATGCGATGATTGCTCATCCGACGGGGAACAATAATATGCAACCCGATACCCTAACCCTTCCGGCTGAAAAAACCAGTCTGCAAAACTGGTTTCTGCTGACCAGTCTGTACATCACACAATACCTGCCGCTTGGTTTCTTTTTCGTCGCCTTGATTGCCATTTTGCGCCAGCAGGGTACACCACTGGAACAACTCAGTCTGATTTATTTCATCGGTATGTTTTGGGTATTTAAATTCTTGTGGGCACCGCTGGTCGACAAGTTCAACTTCGGGCGTATCGGTCACTATCGCGGCTGGCTGCTACTGATGCAAATCAGCGTTGTCATCACGCTATACGGTCTCAGCCAACTGAATATCGCTGACGATTTTGAATTCATTTTTCTGTTATGCATGCTGATTGGCTTGCTTTCGGCCACTCAGGATGTCGCCGCCGATGCCTTGGTGTATCGCCTGGTTCCGGGACACGAACGCGGCATCGGCAACAGTATCCAAATCGGCGGCGCCATGATCGGCAACCTGTTTGGTGCCGGCGCTATCTTGATGCTGTACCCGACGATTGGCTGGGAAGGTTGCGTTTATCTGCTGATGATCGGGGTTCTGCTCTCCATTGTTTTATTACTGCGCTTTAAAGAACCGAAATTCACCTTTGAACACCCTTCTATCGGCCAATCGATGAAACGGTTGGCCACCTTCTGGAAACGCCCGAAAGGTGCGCACTGGTTTGCGATTCTCATGGTCTATCCGCTCGGCGTCAGTCTGGCATACGGCTTGATTACGCCCATGCTTGTGGATGCGAAATGGGGCTTGGACAGCATTGGGTTTGTCGTCAATGTCATCGGTTCGGCGGTCGGTATTTTGGGCGCAGTTTCCGCCGGCTGGTTGATTAAACGTTATGGCAGAAAAAACACCATTCGCCTGACAGTACTTTTTCAACTGCCGGGTATCTTGCTGTTATTGCTGGTCACCCAGGGATTTACCGACCAAGTCACCGTGGCGTTGGTGATTGCCGCCTATTTCCTCGGTTACACCCCGGTCAGCGCAGTGCTTTATACCCTGATGATGGATCATTCTTCCGATGATAGCCCGGCCACCGACTTTGCCCTGCAATACAGCATTTACAGTGCCGTCGGTTTTATTGCGGCGGGGCTTGCTACCGCGCTGGCCGGTCAGGTTGGCTATATGCCGATTGTCCTTTTGGCGGCTTCGACCGTGTTTGTCGCAGCCTACGTCACTTTCAAATATCCTTTTAAGGAGTATTAACATGCCTAATCCGCAACGGGATATCATTACCCGTAAACCGGGGCTTTGGGGCGTCATGGCGCCTGTAAAAGGCCGAATCAATTTTGCCATTTTTTTAGGTGCCCTGAGCAGCTTGCTGGTGCTGGCCGCGCTGGTCAGCCTGGCGTGGGTCATAGACAGCTTACTCAAAGAAGACGCTCAAGTCTGGATGTGGGTGGGATTAGCACTGTTGTTTACCATTTTAGGCTTATCCACCAAATTGGCCGCCTTTACACTCTCTCACTTGGCCGCCTTTAAACTGGAAACCATTTTAAGAACGACGATGGCCGAACATCTGGCTCGCTTACCTTTGGGCTTTTTGATTCAAAACGGTTCCGGCGCCTTAACCAAAGTCATGCAAGACGATGTCAAAGCACTGCATGCATTTGTCGCCGACAGCACGCCCTTCTACGGTCGCTCAACCGCCATGCCGTTGGTCACTTTTGTTTTGCTCTTCCTCATTGATTGGCGCCTGGCGCTGGTGGCGACCGCCGTTCTGATCCTCGGGGTTGCGGTAATGAGTCTGGCGATGAAAGATCACAAAGCCTTGGCGGATCAATACGATGCCGAGCGCGAAAGAATCAACAACACCGTTATCGAATTTGTTCAGGCGATGCCGGTGGTTCGCACCTTTGACGACGGCACCGCGTCGTTCGGACGCTACGAAAAAGCCTTGGACGCTTTCCGGGAAATTTTCGCCAGATGGATGCAACAATCCGGCACTGCCGCCAAAGCGGCGATGGTGGTCTTAAGCCCGCTACCGACGTTGATTGCCCTCTTTGTGGCCGGCGGCCTGCTGTACGCCAACGGGCAAATCGAATTTTCTACCTGGCTGGCAATCCTGCTGATCGGAAGCGGCATGGCCGAATCGATTATGCCGTTGATGTGGTTGAATCACTTTATCCGCAAAGCGCAGGCGAGCGCCCTGCGGATTCAGGAACTGTTAAAACAGCCAGGCCTGGTGCTTTCTGACACCCCGAAATCACCGCAAGACGCTTCGGTCAGTTTCGATCACGTCAGCTTCAATTACGGCATTCGCAGTCAAAACGCCTTGCAGGATACCAGCTTTGAAGTGCCCTCCGGTACGGTCACCGCATTAGTCGGGCCATCCGGCGCAGGCAAAAGCACCGCCGCCAAGCTGATTCCGCGTTTTTGGGACGTGACATCGGGTGCCATTCGTGTCGGTGGCGTCGATGTCCGCGACATCGAACCGGAAGTCTTAATGGAACACGTTTCTTTCGTTTTTCAGGACACCTTCCTGTTCCACGATACATTGGCCAACAATATCTCTCTCGGTTTACCGAATGCGACCCGAGAGGAAATCGAAGCGGCAGCCAAAGCCGCACAGGCACACGATTTTATTCAGCAACTTCCGCAGGGTTACGACACCATCGCCGGTGATCGCGGCACCCGTTTGTCGGGCGGTCAACGCCAGCGCATCACCATTGCCCGCGCCATTCTGCAAAATCGTCCGATTGTGGTGCTGGATGAAGCAACGGCTTTTGCCGACCCGGAAAACGAAGCCGCTTTGATTCAAGCCTTAGCCAACCTGATGCAGGGGCGCACCGTGATTATCATCGCGCACCGACTCGCCACCATCAAAGATGCCGACCAAATCGTGGTTTTCGACCAAGGTAAGGTCGCCGAAAAAGGCCAGCATCAGCAACTGGTGGATGCCGATGGCGTCTACGCACGTTTGTGGCGCAATTACGAGAAGGCACAAGGCTGGTCTTTAGGTTCCGCAGCAGACAACGCATCCCAATCTCTTCAACAGGAGGCATCTTGATGGCCAGTCACCCGCAAACACAGACAATGCAGAGCATTCCGTCTTTGGCGCAATCTTATCGCCGTATGTTACAGGCCGCCGGCGACGAAGCCCCGGCTTTGCGCCGCTCGTTTCAATACACCGTCCTGTCCTCAGTGATGCAGGGCTTGGCGTTCGCCAGCCTCTACCCGTTAATGGAAGTGCTGTTAAGCCAACCTTTCGATCTTAACCAACTGTGGTTCTGGCTAGGGTTACTGGGACTGTTTGCGCTACTGGACTGGGTTTTCCGCTGGAAAGCACACGAATTCGGTTATTCGGAAAAACTCGCCAATGTCACACACGAAATGCGCGTCAAACTGGGGCTGCACCTGCGCAACATGCCGCTGCAATCGCTCTACAAAAGCCGCACCGGAGAATTGTCCACCGTCATTGCCGGTAATGTCGATGAAATCATCACCCCGATGGGCAACGTCTCGGAAATGTTTATCCGCGGTCTGGTGGTGCCAATCGTGGTTGTGATAGCCACCGCCTTTATCAATTGGCAGCTGGCGCTTGCCCTCTTGTTGATTTTTCCGATGATGATTCCGATCTATCGCTGGATTCGCAAAGCCAAAGGTCGCAGCATGCGTGAATTGGCCAATGCCCATGCAGACACCGCTTCGGAAATTGTCGAATACGTTCAAGGGTTGCCGGTACTGCGCGCCGCCAATGCCACCGGCGGCAAATCCGAACGCTTGCAGACCTCTTTGGCGCACTTGCAACGCATTCAGGAAAAAAGTCAGCTCAAAAGCGTGATGCCGAACCTTCTGCTGTGGACTTGGATCGAAGGCGGCATCATCCTGGTGCTTGCCATTGGCGTTTATTTCATTCTGGGCGGTGCTTTTTCCATTGCGGCACTGGCGGCACTGTTAATTATCAGTGTGCGTTTATCGGAATCGGTTGCAATTTTAACCAATGTCACGTCGGTGCTGGATTTTATGGAAGCCGGTTTCGAAAAAATCGAAAAGTTTCTGGCCATCCAGTCTTTGGCGGTACAGCAACCGAAGCAAACGCCAAAGCATTTCGATATTGCATTTAAAGAGTTAACGTTCGGTTACTCGGAAAGCGACACGCCGGAATTGAGTCGCATTAACCTGACATTACCGGAAAGAAGCATGACCGCACTGGTTGGCCCGTCCGGTTCCGGAAAAACCACTCTGACGCGCATGATCATGCGCTATGCGGATCCTCAACAAGGGCAAGTTACAATCGGCGGCATCGATATTCGCGCGATGTCGCAAGAAGCTTTAATGAGCCATATTTCGGTGGTTTTTCAAGATATTTATCTGTTTGACGACACGGTTCTGAATAACATTCGCATGGGCAAACCCAACGCCACCGATGCCGAGGTCGAAGCGGCGGCACGTTCCGCCCACTGCCATGAATTTATTTCTCGACTGCCTCACGGCTACCGGACACAAATCGGCGATATCGGCGGCACCCTCTCCGGCGGAGAACGTCAGCGCATCAGTATTGCCCGCGCCATTCTCAAAGACGCCCCCATCGTCATGCTCGACGAACCGACCGCGGCTTTGGATACCGAAAGTGAACTGGCGGTGCAACAGGCCATCGACGAGTTGGTGAAAAATCGCACGGTGATTGTGATTGCGCATCGCCTCTCAACCATTGTCGGTGCCGATCAAATCGTGGTCTTGGAAGAAGGGCAAATCGTTCAGTCCGGCAAACACGCCGAATTGATTGAACAATCCGGCCGCTACCAGGCCATGTGGCGTGCCCAGCAAGGCGTTAAAAACTGGCATTTGCAAGCGGATTCTCTCAAAGGAGACGCCTTTGAAAAATGATGGATTACCTTGCGATGCAACCGCCGCACCGCTTCCCGATCTTTACGATTTCCACTCACTTCGGGAACCGGCCATCCGTGAAGCGATCGACCATTTCAACTTACCGGCAACTTCGCTGGGTCTGGATGCCGGGTGCGGCGTAGGGCGACAGAGCCTCATGCTTGCCCGGCAACTGGGAAAGCGCGCAAAAATCATCGGTCTTGATCTTGCCAAAGAAGCGATTGCTTCAGCCGAGGATTTTGCCCTTCGGGAAAGTTTGTCTCAACAAGTCTCTTTCATGCCGGGCGACATGAATCAATTGCCGTTTGAGGATAACCATTTTGATTGGGCCTGGAGTCTGGATACTTTCTGGCCCTGCCAGCCCGAAGAAGGCTGCGCTTCGGACAATCCTTTGCAACTCCTGTCGGAATTGAAGCGTGTGGTGAAACCCGGTGGGCAGATCATCATCGGTTTCTGGAGCGGCCAAAAACTGCTGCCCGGCTACCCGCTTCTGGAAGCGCGTTTGCTTGCGACAAGTGGCGCTCAATTTCCTTACAAAGCGGATACCGACCCCAAACTGCACTTTATGAACGCTTTGAGCTGGTTCGAACATGCCGGTTTTTCCGCGTTGCATGCAAAAACCTTTACCGCCGACCTTGTGGCTCCGCTCAGTAGCACGCAAAAGGAAGCCGTTGCGAAAGCCTTGTCGATGTTTTTTCACTCTTCTCAAGAAGAAATCTCCCCGGATGATCTCAAACAATTTCAACGCTTGAGTTCGCGGCAATCAACACAGTTCATTGCCGACCACCCTTTCTATTACGGTTTTATTCACTACACTTTCTTTCAAGGAAAAGTGGAAAAATAACGAAGGATATTTTGCATGCGCCCCCTTTTTCCTCTGGCTTTCTCCAATTTTCTTAGTATTGCGGCGATGATGGCTTTTATCGTCGTTGTCGGCCCACTCATTCGTATCTTGCACTTACAAGAATGGCATGGCGGTTTAATGGTTGCCGTTGCCGGAATCAGCTGGTTGTTTCTTGCGCGACCTTGGGGGCATGCCAGTGACTTAAAGGGACGTAAACCGGTACTGCTTTTGGCGATCGGCGGTTTTGCCGTGATGTATTTATGTCTGGCTTTAATCCTGGAACTGAGTGAACAAGCCCTGTTTTCGGTATGGATGCTTGTCTTACTGCTCACTCTGATTCGTGGTCTGATCGGCAGTTTTTATGCCGGTATTCCGGTGGTTATCAATGCCTTTATTGCTGACAATTTCGGTCCGGACAAACGTACTTCAGCCATGGCACTGATCGGTTTTGCGAATGCATTGGGCATGATTTTTGGCCCTTTCATGGCCGGTTTACTGGTAGTCTACAGCCTGACCACTCCGATTTATCTCGCTGCCATTTTACCGCTATTAGCATTATTGGTCGTTTGGTGGAAACTGCCGAATGAAAAGGTGGAAAACGATGCATCGCTGCCAAAACCCAAATGGCACGATCAACGGTTACGCTTACCTATGGCCAGCGGTTTTGTTGCCATGAGTAGTGTAATTGCCGCGCAAACGCTGGTTGGCTTCTTTGCCATTGACCGTCTACAATTGGGCTTGAATGAAGCAGCGCAAGTCGCCGGTTATGCCCTGACGGCGGTTGGCATCACTTTAGTGTTGGTGCAAGGATTCATTATTAAAAAATCCACTATGCAACCAATCCAAATGGTCATAGTCGGTGCTTTCATTTCGGCGATTGGCTTTTTCGGTCTGATCTGGGTGAGCCAGGTCTGGCAATTGATTACTGGATTTTCGGTCATTGCAATCGGTTTGGGGTTGCTTTTCCCCGGCAAACAGGCAATGACAGCAAATGCCGTCGAAGCACATGAACAGGGAGCCGCCTCCGGAACCGTCTCGGCAACCTATGGTTTAGCAATGATCGTTGCCCCGATTATGGCCACACTTCTTTATCAGTTCAGTAGCGACTTCGCCTTTGGCGTCTTTGCTGTGATGCTACTCGCGCTCTCGGTCATGGCAATACGCCAATCCGGACACCGGCAAATTAAATTTGAGGAAACGCTATGAACCCTTGGTTAATTCTAACTCTGGCGATTATTACCGAAACCATCGCCACCAGCGCGCTGAAAAGTTCACAAGAGTTCACCCGCCTCATCCCATCGATGATTGTCATAATCGGCTACGGGCTCTCTTTTTATCTGCTTACCCTAACGTTAAAATCTCTACCGATCGGGACGGTTTACGCGATTTGGTCCGGTGCCGGCATCGCCCTGATTACCCTGATTGGCTGGCTGGCATTTAAAGAAAAACCCGACGCCCCGATGCTGCTTGGCATCGGCTTGATTATTTTAGGCATTCTAACCATCCATCTTTTCTCAAAATCCCATACCTAAGGTTTGGTTCGGAAGCGCCCATTCTCAATACAACCGGTTTGGTGCAGAAAACTCATTCCGACAAATTCATTCCGACTTCATGTCGGTGTCAAGAAGCACATTCACCGACATTCACCATTACTCTTCGAGAGCGCACCCGAACGTCATGGCTCAAAATCCGCATAAAACCTTCACGATTTGCGCCCCCATAGCGGGCACCCATGTTTTACACTTTCAGAACACGAAACCACAAAAGAAAAAGGGCTGACATGCATTTGGATTTCTCGCAACTGACACCCATGGAACGTTATTTCACGATGACTCAGGCGATCATCCCTCGCCCCATTGCCTGGGTGCTGACCGGCAATGCCGACGGCAACAGCTACAACTTGGCTCCCTACTCCTATTTCACGCCTATTTGCAGTGATCCGCCGCTGGTACTGTTTTCCGCCGGTAAAAAAGCACAAGGAAGCGAAGCAGGCCAACCGAAAGACACTGCCCGCAACATCATTGATCGGGAACACTTCGTCATTCACATCCCGACTGCCGAGCAGATCAACGCCGTACAGGCTTCGGCGGCGCTGATGCATTATGGCGAATCCGAAGTCGAGCAACTGGGGCTGAATGTGACACCATTCGAAGACTTTGCGCTCCCCCGTCTGACAGACAGTCCGATTGCACTGGCCTGTCGTTTGCACAGACTGGATGAAATCGGCGCGGCTCCGCAAGCGGTTATTTACGGAGAAATCCTTTCGGTTCACCTTGAAGACCGCCTGCTCAATGCCCAGAATCGTATTGATCCACACTGGCTTAACCCGCTGTCCAAACTCGGCGGCGCCAATTACGCTCCCTTGGGCGAACTGATGCAACCGGAGGTTTGATGATGCTGAAAGCCTTGCAAAACCGCCTGAATCAGGATATTCCCCTGACAAAACACATGGGTATCGAAATTCGAAGTTATGACGGAGAAACCTTATCGCTGCAAGCGCCTCTGGATCGAAACATTAACCATAAACAGACCGCCTTTGGCGGCAGTCTCTATTCGATATCGGTGCTGACCGGCTGGAGTCTGATTTATCTGATCTTGCAGGAATCGGGGCTTGAAGGTCATATCGTCATTCAAAAAACACAAACCCGTTTTCTGCTTCCGGTCAGCACGGATCTGATGACCGAATGCCGTATCACCGATCCGCAAGACAAGACGCGCTTTTTAAAAACCTACCGTCGCAAAGGATTAGCTCGATTACATCTGGAAGTCAGCATCGGTGCAGACAACGGAAAAACTCAACTCTGCTTTGAGGGGGATTATGTCGTTCACAAACACCCTTTGCCGAGTTGAGATGACCGGCATGCGCCAGTACAAGGCGTTCAAACATCATTTATTGCAGGGCTCCCGCCCCTAAGATTTGAGGAAAGGTTTATGGAAAGAATCGAATTCACCCGTGCGGAAAAAGACCGCATGGTGCAAAAAATTCTGCGCTATTTCGAAA
This sequence comes from Thiomicrorhabdus sp., assembly GCF_963677875.1. Lineage (NCBI taxonomy): Bacteria > Pseudomonadati > Pseudomonadota > Gammaproteobacteria > Thiotrichales > Piscirickettsiaceae > Thiomicrorhabdus > Thiomicrorhabdus sp. Next base: position 163,498 of record NZ_OY782566.1, read on the forward strand.
CAGATCTGGATCTGGAAATCGGCCAGTTCGACGCAGAGTTTCTCATCGACTTTTTTGCCGAAGAGATCGGGGCGTTCTTTTATAATCGCGGCTTGTATGATGCCGAAAAGATGCTCGCCACAAAACTGGCCGACATCTCCGACGAGCTGTTGCAACTGGAGAAACCGGTGGACGGCTGACGGCCGCTTATTTTCCGGCCGGCTTATTTACCCTGCTTCAACTCTTCTTCGATTCTCTGGCGTTCGGCCATCCAGGCCTTCTGCTCGAAATCGACATTCATGCAGTCATAACAGTGTTCTTTGAAAATCCCCAGTTTCGCTAAGATCCAATGCATCTTGCACCCCAGACAGAAACCGAAGACCGCCTCCATCCACATCAGCAGGAAGCACACCCAGACCAGCAGCGGAATAAAATCCGGCATCCAGTTAGAATCCGTCGGCAGCAGTTCCGAACTGAAGAGCGCATTTACAAACCGGGCAAAACTGTCTGGATTGAAAAACAGCAGACAGGAAACAATCAAAGCCGCCCCGATCAGCCAGGCAAAACGCTTTGGTTTCAATGGCTCCCATTTCGGGGGAATATTGCGGGTCAGATAGGTCGCCAAATGCACACTTGGAGACAAATAAGCAGTTTTGACAAACATGCCGGCCAACATCTCAAACAAGCCGTAAAACAGCACACTCGTCGGTAAGGAATATTCAAATACCGTCTTAAACGCCTGAACATTAAAAATAACCCGGAAGTCATCGGTCAGATCAAATGTCTCTTCCACAAAGGTATTCGGCATCACCGTCCAGGTCGGCGCCAAGACCGTGGTGAGCAGAACCGTCACCATATAGATCGGTATCAGAAGCATCAATCCGGCACGCATGCGAACAGCGTAGCTATTGATGAAAATAACGTCTTCGGTTTTGTCTCTGAACCACAGATTTTTAAAGTGATATCGCAAAATTCGAAACTCCTTTTTACTGAGCCTAGCTTTACTTCCGAAACGCAACCAACGGCTCACCGAGAAAAATGCATCTTACAACTAATAGTTGTTAGCTAGCTTATGCAAAATTCACCAAGGATCAAGACGTTCAGAGCTAAAATATTTTTGGGCTGCATAGAAAGAAGTGATTCGGTTCTCGTGCAACAAGGTGGATTCCCCGTAGCAACAATCACCCTCGCAGACCGCCATCAGCCGAATGCTCGGAACAGCACAAGCCGTTTAATAAACCGCCTTATAGCCCTGATATTGCCAACCGACCATCGAAATCGACGAGTCCCCGACAACCGTCATCCCCGGTAGAACTGTCTGGTTATCAACCTTAAAGTAAGCAGTAGCGACCGAACAAATCTCCATCCGAACCCCATATCCCTTGAATCGGGCAATGGTCTCCGCAATGCTGTTCAGCTCTTTTTCATATTCGAACACCAGCATTTCGTCCGGATTGCGAGTCAGATATTTTACCGTCTCGCCTTGAAAAACCAGAACCATCTTCGGCTCTACGCCTTGCTTCAGATAGCCCTGGCGAGTCGCTTCGATATCTTTTAAATAACCATCGGTTCTTTGCGGATGCGGAAAATCGATCAAATACACGATTTTAACTTCTTTAAGACCATTCAAGGCAACCGAATCGTTAATCGGGTGGCCGCCAGCATAAGCCGGCTGAAAGGAAAACAGACACAAAGCCATCAGAGTGACCCTAGTCGCCTGCTGCAACAGTGAACGTGAAAAACCCATCATAGAATATCTCCTCTCGCATTTAGATTATTTGGGCAAATATTTGGGCAAGAATTTCCTGCACCGCCAGAAATGAAGTGCGCAAAACCGTTGCTTAATTCATTCGAATATATTTCTTTCGGCATCCGAAGCAGTTACCCGCTGGCCGCATTCATCAACAGAATAGACAGGATCAAAACCGCCAGACCAAACCAGCTGACGGCATTCAACCGATGCCCGAACAGAATACGGGTTGCCACGGCCGTACCAGTGATCGACAAAGCCCCCCAGATGGCATAGGCAACAAACAGGTCAATTCCCTTGACGGCCAAGGCAAGCAAAGCAAAAGCGCCCATAATAAACAGCACTGCCAGCAATCCCCACCCTCGGCGTTTGAACCCATTGGACAGCTCCAGAAACACATTGGCGATAATGTCCAATAGCACCGACCCGAACACATACCCCAGATACACATTCATGCTTTTTTCGCCTCCTGCAGATGATGTCCGTAATTGGTTATGACAATTCCGGCAATCGCCAACACCAAAGCAATGCCCTGCATAACAGAAATCCGCTCTCCGAGAATGGCAATTGAAACCCCGGCGATCAAAATCATTCCGAATCCTTCCCAGAATGCATTGGCCAGAGCGACAGGAATTTTGATGGTGGCCTGACTTAACAGAACATAAGAAATCCCAATCATGCCGATCGCCACCAAAGTACCTGCCACCTGATGGCCCTCACTGACCAGCAGTTTCATTGTTGTGGTGCCGATCACTTCGCCCACTACCGCCAAAATCAAAAAAAAACCAGTGCAACTTTGACTCCCAACCTTATTCGTCGGGATCGATTTTAAGCGTCTTTTCTGGGTCTGCTATAATCACTAAGCGCCAAAATAAATGGCGCTGATAACAAAGACCGGGAGTCAGGATGAAACTGGAACAGTTCCGCTATTTTATCGAGGTTGCCAAAACCGGCTCCATTGCCAATGCCGCCGCCCGCCTGAACCGGAATCGCACCACTGTCAGCATGGCGCTCGCCGCTCTGGAAGATCATTTAAACGCCGAACTGTTTATTCGCAGCGGCAACAGCATGCGGCTATCGGCCATCGGAGAAAAAATATTAGACGACAGTATTCGACTGGTGGCAGTGGCTGACAAAATCCAGCGTACGGCTTGCAACAGCGAAACCGAGCAACCGGCCATTCTGCGTATCGGACGGGACGACGTGCTGCCGGAATCCTTCTGGCGAAGCATTCTGCGCGCAATTCGCGCAAAATACCCCGGTCTGAAACTGGCGATGAACTATGCCAGCTCCGGCGCCTTGCTTGAGCAGCTTAAACAGGGAGAAATCGATTTGGCTTGTTGCATGCCGGAACATTTTGATCAGGAAAGCTCCGGATTGCACCGGCAGGTCGTCGAAAAAATTGCCGTCCGCCTGATGGTTTCGGCAATGCATCCTTTGGCGCAGATGAGGCAAGTCAGTGACGACGACTTAAGCGGCATACCGCAAATCACCTATCTCGGAGACGGGCAGGAAGAGATGTTCAATCGGGAACAGATTACGCAGGAACGCATTGCCTTAAGCAGTTTTGAACTGGTCAGAGATGCCATCTGCGACGGCTTGGGCTGGGGCTATGTTCCCGACCCGCTTCTGGCTCAGACCGAAAACTGCCATCTGGCCGAGGTTGCGCATGGTTTGAATGTCTCCTGGCACACCTATCTGATTTTCGCTCAGGAACCACTGAACGACGGCACAAGCTTTACCGGCAGTATCAGCCAATTGATCCGCCGGGAAATTCTGGCGCTCTGCAAGCAGACACAGATTTAAAAAGAGCAAGTTCCAAAACAGTAAGGCTTCTCAAAAATACACTTCGTTCTTTCACTCAGAAGCTCCGTACCAAGGCGTCCGGCCCCCACAAGCGACGAACCTGTCCGTCGAACAAAGCCGGTTCTCCATTACTGTAAAAGACGGCCTCTCCTCCTTCATTCCGCACACTCAACAGCGCTTGTTGCCGCAAACGGCGGACAACTTCCTTGGCCACGGCCAACTCGGTGCTGATCACCGAAATATCCGGCCCGGCCACGGTTTCAATGACCGGAGCCAGATGCGCAAAATGCGTGCAACCGAGAATAATGGTATCCGCCCCTTTCTCAATCAGCGGCTGAACATATTCCTCCACCGCAAAGAACGCCTGCGCAGAATTCAGCTCCAGGTTTTCAACCAGACGCACCAGTTTCGGACTCGGTTGAATTTCAACCTGAACATTTCCGGCGACCCGTCTGGCCAGACGGTCAAAGGCATGGCTGCTTAAGGTTTTTTCGGTTGCCAGAACCCCGATCACCCCGCTTTTTGTCTGTATCGCCGCCGGCTTCACACCCGGCTCCACGCCAATAAACGGCACATCAAAACGTTCTCGCAAAATTTTAATACTGACCATGGTGGCAGTATTGCAGGCGACCACAATCGCTTTAGCCCCTTGCGCCAGCAGAAATTCCGTTACCGCAAGCGAACGTTGCAAAATATAGTCTTCGGATTTTTCGCCGTAAGGCGCATGTTGCGTATCGGCGATGTAAATCAGATTTTCTCCAGGGAGCAATTCCCGGATTTTACCGGCAATCGGCAGGCCGCCAATCCCGGAATCGAAAACCCCGATCGGGCCGCTATCGGTGATATTTTTCAAAGCGAAACAACTTCCCAGCTATGTTAAAGACGCATTTCAGATTATTTTCCAGAGATCATTCTGTTCGACATTCCCGCGCTCTACAGGGCGGCGCAGAATGAAACCGCAACGACAAGATGCCGTTTCCGCATGACAGAGACGCAATATTGTAATCCAAAGCGCCCTACTCATAGCAAGCCAAACGCCTAAAAATTGCAGTCGATCAAGTCAAACGCATCCCAAAAGCGGTAAGCTGTTTTTAAATGAATTTAATCTGAAAAGTTCCTGTCTTTTCGCTTTTTCCGGAGGTTCTATGACACGCATAACCTGTCTGGTCGAAAATTCCGTCAAACTCAGTTCACGACTGTGGGGAGAACACGGCATGTCGATCCTGATCGAAACCGAACACGACACAGTGTTATTCGACACCGGACAATCAGGTGATGTTTTGCTGCATAACCTGCAAGAACTGCAGATCGATCCGCAGACCATCGACAAAATCATTCTCAGCCACGGCCATTACGACCATACCGGCGGCTTGCAGAAACTCCTTGACCGGATTGGCCCGAGAACCATTTATGGTCACCCTGACCTGTTTCACCCCCGCTTCAGCGAACGGCCGGACGGCTCGCCGAAACCGGTGTCCGTTCCGTTCGACAAACATGCACTGGATGCAACTTGGCGTTTGTCGACCGAAGCACTGGAAGTCAGCAACAACATTTTCACTACCGGAGAAATTCCACGGCTGGAACCTCTGGAAAATGAAGGCGACGAACGCCTGAAAGTTCATCAGGACTTGCAGAATCCGAACAGCCCAATGATCAAAGATCCGTTAAAAGATGACATGAGCGTCGTGGTCAAGACCGAACAAGGCTTGGTAATCCTGCTGGGTTGTTGCCACGCGGGCGTAATGAATACCTTGCAACAAGTCCGCCAACAATATCCCGACGAACCGATTCACGCCGTGATGGGAGGGACACACTTGGCCAAAGCCAGTGAAAACCGATTGACTATGACCGAGAACGCCCTGCAAGGCGTGCCACGCATCGGTCTGTCGCACTGTACCGGGCCGAATGTCATTGCGCGTTTTCTATGCAATTTTCCCGAGCAGGCATTTGTTTTTCAGGTCGGCACCCAATTGACCTTCAACAATTGACTTTCAACTGATTCGCCGGACAGCAACGCTCATTTGATCCGGCAGGAGACTCCTGCCGGTAAAACTCGATTCCATCGTTTGACATCGCCTTTCCCACAGAAAAACGCCGCTCCGCAGAAACAAGCCCACCGATCCCTCACACAAGGTTTATAATTTGCCAATTCATTTTCAACCCCGTGCTTGGGCCTTGAGTTCTAAAGGATTTATATGGCATTGCTGTTTTTACGCGACATTCAATTAAGCTTCGGCGCAGCTCCGCTGCTGAATAAGGTGAGTTTACAGATCGAACCGAACGACCGGGTCTGTATCGTCGGCCGCAACGGAGAAGGTAAATCCACCCTGCTCAAAGTCATTGAAGGCCTGATTCAAGCCGATGACGGCACACGCATCGTACAAGACGGCGTACACATCGCCAAATTACAGCAGGAAGTCCCGCACGATACTCACGGCTCGGTATTTCACATTATCGCCGAGGGATTGGGAGACATTGCGCCGCTGCTGGATAAATTCCATAAACTCAGCTTGAAAATGGAACAGGACTATTCCGATGAAGTGCTTGAACACTTCACTCAGGTTCAGCAAGAGATCGATGCCAAAAACGGCTGGGAACTCAACCAGAAAGTCGACACCGTGATTTCCAAACTCGGCCTGCCGGCCGATGCCGAATTTTCCACGCTGTCCGGCGGGATGAAACGCCGCGTGCTACTGGCCAAAGCGCTGGTGCAGGAACCGGACATTCTGCTACTCGACGAACCGACCAACCATCTGGATATTCCATCGATTCAGTGGATGGAGAATTTTCTCAACGGCATGCGTTGCGCCTTGGTGTTCATCACCCACGACCGCTCCTTTCTGCAAGCACTGGCAAACCGCATTGTCGAACTGGATCGTGGCCGCCTGAGTAATTGGGAATGCGATTATCACACCTATCTGGAACGAAAAGCCGAATGGCTGGAAGCCGAAGCCAAGCAGAACGCCGAATTCGATAAAAAGCTGGCGCAGGAAGAAACATGGATTCGCCAAGGCATCAAAGCACGCCGTACCCGTAACGAAGGTCGCGTACGCGCTTTGAAAAAACTGCGTGAAGAACACAGCGCCCGCAGAAGTCAGCAAGGCACAGCAACCCTACAGGCAAACACGGCCGAAACCTCCGGCAAACAGGTCATCGAAATCAAAGACCTGAGCTTCAACTTCCCGAACAAGCCGATTGTCAACAACTTATCCACAGTCATTATGCGCGGCGACAAGGTCGGAATCATCGGAGAAAACGGCTGCGGAAAATCGACGCTTCTTGCTTTACTGCTTGATAAGCTTGCCCCGCAAAGCGGCACCATCAAACTCGGCACCAACTTGAAAATCGCCTATTTCGATCAGCATCGCGCCCAGCTCGACGAAGAACGCCCGGTCATCGAAAGCGTGCTGGATGAAAGCGATCATGTGGAAATCAACGGCCAGCGCAAGCACGTCATGGGCTATCTTGGCGATTTCCTGTTCACGCCGGATCGTGCCCGTCAGCCGGTCAAAGCCCTGTCCGGTGGAGAACGCAACCGCCTGCTATTGGCCCGTGTATTTGCCAAACCCTCCAACCTGCTGATTCTCGATGAACCGACCAACGACCTTGACGTCGAAACATTGGAACTGCTTGAAGAGCTTTTGATGAATTACCAAGGCACGGTGCTGATCGTCAGCCATGACCGTGAATTCCTCAATAACGTCTGTACCAGTTCCTTGGTCTTCGATGCTCCGGGCGATGTCAACGAATATGTCGGCGGCTACGACGACTGGCTGAGACAACGTCCGGCACGCTATAGCGAAATAAACAAAACCGGAAAAGCGGACAAGAAAGCCGAAGTAAAAGCAGCAACCACCGATACTCAATCCGCCCCGGCGGCAGTTGAAAGCAAACCGACGCAAAAGAAAAAACTCAGCTACAAGGATCAGCGCGAATACGACATGCTGCCGCAACTGCTTGAAGACCTGGAAACCGAAATCGAAGCGCTAAACGACGAAATCGCCCAACCGGATTTCTATCAACAAGATCAGGAAAGCGTGCAGGCAAAACTCGACCAACTGCAAAACAAAGAAACCGAACTGGAAAAAGCCTTCGAACGCTGGGAAGAACTCGAAGCGCTGATTTCTTAAAACAAGCTTTTCTTTTACGAAAAATTTACAGCTCTTCCAGAGGGCTGACCACACCCTTTCCGCCCTGTTTAAGCACATGAGTGTAAATCATCGTGGTTTCGACATTCTTATGTCCTAGCAGTTCTTGGATAGTACGAATGTCATAGCCGCTTTCGAGAAGATACGCTTCGTCTCATCCAGCTGTGCTTGTAAACCGTCAATCGTGCTTGGCGGAAGCATTACTACCCCGTCTTTTTCTCCCTTCCCTGCGCGAACCGTAATCGATATCCTGTATCCGCAAACGAACTAACTCCATTAAGCGCAGACCACATCCATACAGCAATTTAACATGCAGCTGAAAATGATTAGGCGTATGGATAAGAACTTGCTTGATTTCAGGCTTGGTTAAAACAACTGGAAGGCGTTTGGGCTTTTTGGCACGCGTAACATTCTCAACCCTAGGCGGTTCCATTTGCAATACTTCTTTATACATAAACAACAAAGCCGCCAACGCTTGGTTCTGAGTAGATGATGCAACATTTTTATTCACAGCTAAATGAGTTGCTCCATCTCAAATTTCCCCATTTCTGCAGGATGTCGTTTGTTATGGAAGAAAATGAAGCGCTTAATCCAACCAACATAAGACTGTTCGGTTCTATATGAATAATGCTTGGCACGAATGCGCTCGCGCACCAAATCTAAAAACCTCGGTTTAGTAGCCATAATTTACGCCTTATAAAAATTATGGAAATTGATATAAAACTAGCAATTTCAGTAAGTTATGTAAAATTAAATTACGAAATAATTATATAAAGCGGCGATAAAAACAGTGATAGACACACGCAGTATGTATCATTTAGGCTGTCTAATAATAGTTAGCTGTCAACTAGACACCTCTAATAATTATCGCTTTTCAATAAATACTTATTGACATACGATAATATTTTTCTACAATGCATATTACGAATTGAGCCGAGCATTGAAGAGATATCACATGAAAAACTTATCGAGAGTAAAAATATTAAGTAATTGGGTATATAGGGCTTTATCAATTGGCATCGTATTTATCCCTATTTACTATGTGTCGTATTGGTTCCTAGTAAATCATATTACACTCCCACTAATCGCCGTTAATACAAGCGCCACACCAATCACGCCACACGAACTTCCAACTGAAATACTAGCTGCTGGCTTTATTTCGAGCTTACTTCCACTTACTGTATTGGTATTTGTCCTTCTTAATTTAAGAAAGATATTTCTGTTCTATAAAGATGGTGTTATTTTTTCATTCGAGCACGTCATTCTATTTAAAAGAACCGCGAAATTATTATCAATATGGGTTGTTTTGTCCGTAATCTACGAGTCAGTTAAAAGCGTTCTTTTTTCGTTGAATAACCCTGTTGGTGAAAGAGTTTTGAGTGTTGGGTTTGGCTTTGAAGAGTTGACCGTAATAATAGTGGCTGCTTTTATCTATGTTATTGCGTGGGTTATGGACGAAGGTCGAGCATTGGCTGAAGAAAACCAGATGACGATATAGTAGGTTTTTTATGGCAATTAAAATTAACCTTGACCTTGTGTTGGTAAAAAGAAGAATGAAGTCTAATGAGTTGGCTAAGTTGGTGGGAATTACGGAACAAAACCTTTCAATACTAAAAAGAGGAAAGGCAAAAGCAATTAGAGTTAGTACGCTAGATGCAATTTGTCAGCACTTAGAATGTCAACCAGGCGATATTCTTGAATATACGGATGATGAATAAATCAGCTAACAATCGCATGCACTCGGATCGTAATAAGCAGCGCTCGTTCCTCGCACTGTTTTTTCCGCCCGGTGATGCGTAGCGTTAACTTAAAACACAAAGGAACTTAATTTGGATTTTGATATCAAATCAATAGGGCTTGGCATTTTATTATCGATTGCTGTAGGTGGTGGTCTATATGGTATGTATGTTAAGTTCTGGACAGGAACTATTTCTGACCAAATTTATGGTTATCAAGAAATTGGGCAGTGCTCTAACCTCTTAAGCAGTAGCAACGCAGACGAAATTAAAAATTTTCTTAATTCATTACCTTCAAAGTTACAGAAACTAGAAAAGTCTGATGCAGCGATGACTGGTATGGCTACGCTTGCTGATGGAAAGCTACATTTGAGTGGTATGGGCATGCCTCTCAAACAGTGCGCACAACTTCTAAATGAAAGATTTGAAAAGTTAAAATAACGTTAACAAAGCACTAAACCCGACCGCGCTAAAGCGCGGCCGGTTAGCTTAAACGTTCGGCAGGAGAAATATGGCACACGAATTTGACGGAAAGAAGTACGAGAAAGCATCCACTCACCAGCAGGAATGGGGAGCGAAGCTCATTGCAGAATTCGACTTGAAGGGAACTGAGCATATTCTCGATCTTGGGTGCGGAGACGGAACATTAACGGCACAGCTTGCTAGACTCGTTCCGAAAGGGGAAATCATCGGGATTGATGGGTCAAAGGGGATGATTGATACGGCCCAACCAAAGGCAGGAAACAACCTCCGATTTCGCAGGTTGGATATCAACGACCTCGATTTCGTCGAGGAGTTTGATCTTATCTTTTCCAATGCGACACTCCACTGGATCAAAGACCACCAGCGTCTCTTACAGAATTCCTACAAGGCGCTTCGCGTCGGTGGTCGCCTGCGTTTCAATTTTGCCGGAGACGGTAACTGCTCGAATTTCTTCAGTGTTGTACGTGAAGCAATGGAACGAGAGGAGTTTCTTTCATTCTTTGCGGAATTTGAGTGGCCTTGGTACATGCCGTCCGTCGATGAGTACAAAGCTTTGTCCGAATCAAGCGGCTTGCAAGGTGTAAAGGTTTGGGGTGAAAACGCAGACAGATATTTTCCCGATACAGATGCGATGATCCGATGGGTTGATCAGCCAAGTCTTGTACCATTTTTGGCCTTAATCCCTGATCCAGAGAAGTCATTATTCCGGGATTTCGTCGTAAACAGAATGATTGAAAAAACGAAGCAGGAAGACGGAAGATGCTTTGAAACCTTCCGACGCATAAATGTTTCAGCAACGAAGTGAAAATTGCCGAACAAGACAAATTAACTCGGATGCAAATCCGCTGCACTCCATTTGCGCCGGTTATTTTCGACGTAAGGCATTTTACGATTTCATTTTCTTTTAAAATTCTGTTTTTTGAGTTGATAAAGTGGCAATGAAAACCAAACTGAGTCCGATTGGCATCGCAGGGATAATTCTATTTCTGACTTATGCGATTCCCACAACGCTATGGCTAGTGAATAACTTCTCGCTATCATCAAAGTACAGCGAATTTGTAGCGGCTTTGCTCGTAATCATCGGTGCCTTGGTCTGGTATACAAGAACACAGGCTGTTCCATTGCTCCCATCGTCTCTTGCATGGAAAGTATTTTGCGTAATTGGGTGTGTGATTACACTTATTCTGTTTTTCATAAATATTTACAATGAACCTGTTTCGCAGATCACGGGACAAGCCAGACCTCCATTATCGGTATTCAGTGTGATTATTCTTCTGCCTCTAGCCGAGGAACTCATATTTCGAGGTGTCATGTGGTCGTTTATAGAACGCTCTTCAACGAAATATAGATGGGAAATGCTTCCACTTTTAGGCACTTCCTTGTTGTTTGGCCTTGCGCATCTTGGGTACTGGATACAATCTCATTGGCTATTGCCTCCTGATGCATTTTTACACAGCTTATCGATGGTCGCTGCCGGCCTTTTTTTCGGAGTGATTCGATGGACTTCAGGTACACTTTTCGCACCGATAGTTATTCATATGACAGCAAATTCAACTATCCTGCTGTTTCAGTAAAAAAACATCATTCGGTTTTGATCGACCAACTAGCACTCCAGTTAATATCGTTTTCTTTTCTTAGACTTCTTCCTTCCACAGAATCATATCTTTGACCGATTGATTAATGGCGTTGGCGATGACCTGGCATTTGACGATAAACAGGTAGTAAACGTCGCGCGGAGTTTGCTGGTAAAGGCTTTCAAAATTGCCCATACCTTTGGCAAGCACAATATCGGCTTCTTTAAAGATTTCAAAAGAGCGTTGATTGACTTCACTGAGGTCATAGCCGGGCGTGGCGACGCCGCTGTCGATCACTTCCGCCGTGCCGGTAAAAATTTCGGCTTCTTTGAGCGTTACATCGTTAATCACCGGTTTGCCGCGCACAAAAAATGACAGCTTCAAATGCGGGTATTGCTGCTTGATCACTTTTAACAGATGCAGGTCGAAAATGTGTTCGCCGACATTATCGCCAATCAATACCAGTGAAGAAGCGGACTGCAAATCGGCTTCCAGCTTTTCGATATCATTGCGGGCAAAGGGTTCTTTAAAATGCGACTCGACCGTCGCTTGAAGATTAAATTGGTTCGGCGCACCAAAGTCGATGACATTGCCAATCACACTTAATTTGAGCGCATCATTTAGTGAGGTAATTTGCGAAGTGTCGATCATTTGTACTTGCCTGATAGCAATCTGCTTGGCTTCTTCCACCGGATCTTCAATTCCGGTGACATCACTGATCGCCTGATAGATTTCCTTGGCGATCTGCGGCGCAGTCGAATCCAGTGTATGCGCCTGCAAAATCTGCGCCGCCCGATCCAGCACCGCTTTGCACTGCTCATCCGGCAAATTCAATAATCGGCTGGTTTTCAATGCCTGACCGTAAAGACAGGAAAAGCACTCGGGTTGGGATTTCATAGCGAATCTCTCTGAATATCTTTCAATAAGGGACACAATGGAAATGCAAGGTCGGATGAACCGGTATTACGAAAACACGTCACGAAACGGCGCGAATCACTTTTTCTATTAAAAGCCAATCCGCCGCAGATTTCCAGACTTAGCCGTTAGCCAAAAAGTTAGAAACGATTGAAAAAAGAAATGCCGTCATGCCGAGAAAGCCGAATCGGGATTTGCAATCAAGACTCAAGAATGAAAATCAGGACTTAAGGCGATTGGAACTGCCCCGCTGGAGAGTCGCCATCGGAATATCCCCAGCGGCGACTTCCCACGGAGAGGCGCGCATCAATGTCCGCATAAGCGCCCTTGGCGTAACGGGTTCCGGCAGAATTTCTTTAAAAAAACGGATATCGACGGTTTCCGCCAACGCTTTTTTCTCTTCGTCACGCCCCATCAACAGCCAGGGCGTTTGGAGCAGGTGCGGATTTTTCGCGGTCATTTCACCCCAGGCTTCATTAAACTCCTGAACCCAACCGGCATACATGAAAACCGTTAAAAAAATTCGATGGGTACTGTAGCGCCGCGCCTCAAGCAAAGCAGAAAGCTCATCAAGGTTTCGTATCCACAGCATATTGACACCGTAATGGTCAAAACAACGCTTGAGAACGGCAACCCGTTCTTCATCCGGATCGCAGACAGCGACACGCTTTCCTTTCAACCAGATTAACTTTTCTGTCAGTCCTGCTTTCATAAAATTCTCATCGCCGATCACTCGGTGTGCCTCACTCGAATTCGCTTTATTATGATTCTCTTTTATAAAGAGCGCTACTGTACTAAAGAACAAGCTATAAAAAAATTTGATTAGACTTTAGGCTAAAAAAATAAGTATTTTCACTTAACACAATTTAAATATTAAAGCAAGCTACTAAAAAATACCATAGTGATAGAGAAAAAATAATTCGACAACCTGCTGTTTCTTATCACAGCGCAATTTTCGTAAAAGCGCCTTCCCCAACAAACTGTCTTTAGTCCATCTACAGGCCGTTTTTGAGCCGTCTTTCACGCTATAAACCGCCAGAAAACATGCAAAACCCAAGGGATTATACCCCTGCTAAAAATGCTGTTTTTTGCGTTTTCTACGGGATTGAAACCATCTCAAAAAATTAATTGATATTCTTTCTCAAACAGAGATCATCTGTACTAAAATATTTCTTTAAATTTTTTTAACATGACTCCCTTCAGCAATACAAAAAGCCTATCAGAAGCAAGGGAATTCATTATAAAAACCAAACAATAACAACACGTACGGGCTAAAAAGCCCTGACTTGATTGATTTCTTTTTACACGACCGAGCGCAAAGCCCTGAACGGCCGCTTTGAATATTGAGCGAGGATGATCTTCTATGAGTTGCCAGGATAAACATACCTATTCCACTTTTTGTCGAGCTAACAACAATGCCTTAAAGGAACCCATGTTCTTCGGGCAAAATGTCAATGTTGCCCGCTACGACCAGCAGAAGTATCCGTTTTTCGAAAAACTGATCGAAAAACAATTGAGTTTCTTCTGGCGGCCGGAAGAGGTTGACCTGTCGACCGACCGTAGCGAATATGCGGATTTACCAGCAAACGAACAGCATATTTTCATCAGTAACCTGAAATATCAGACACTGCTTGACTCGGTTCAGGGCCGCTCCCCGAACGTTGCCCTTTTACCGCTGGTTTCCATCCCGGAGCTGGAGACCTGGGTGGAAACCTGGGCGTTTTCGGAAACCATCCACAGCCGATCCTATACCCACATTATTCGCAATATCGTCGCCAACCCGTCACTGGTTTTCGACGACATCGTAACCAATGAAGAGATCACTAAACGAGCCATCAGCGTTACCGAACACTATGACGAATTGATCGCTCTGACCAACTACATGTACGCCAATGAAATCGACCTCGACAAGGATGATGCATTCCGCAGAAAAATCAAAACCGCCCTCTACCTGACCATGGTATCGGTCAACGTTCTGGAAGCGATCCGTTTCTACGTCTCTTTCGCGTGCAGTTTCTCTTTTGCCGAACGTTCGCTGATGGAAGGTAACGCCAAGGTCATCAAGCTGATCGCTCGTGACGAAGCTTTGCACCTTTCCGGAACTCAGAACATGCTCAATCTGATGGCCGAAGGTAAGGACGATCCTGAATTGGCGGAGATCGCGCGCGAAAACAAGGAAGCTGCAATCAGCATCTTCCGCGAAGCAGCCGAACAGGAAAAACAATGGGCCGACTATCTGTTCAAAGACGGCTCCATGATCGGTTTGAACGCCAGCATTCTGAAAGATTATGTCGAATACATTACCAACGTCCGCCTGAAAGCTCTGAAATTCGAGCCGATTTTCGAGAACCGCTCCAATCCGCTGCCGTGGATGAATAACTGGCTGGTAAGCGACAATGTCCAGGTTGCCCCTCAAGAATCGGAAATCAGTTCTTACCTGGTCGGTCAGGTCGATTCTAAAGTCGGTACGGAAGACTTCAGCGATTTCGATCTGTAATCCGCATTTTGGCACGGCGTTTTTCTGAAAAAACGCCGTGCTGAACAACCATTTACCCAGAATATTTCTGGCAAAATATCCAACAAACACCAATCGGCGACCAGTGTTTAGCTTTTCCTTTTCCGCTTTTCCATTCTCTCTTTTCCTCGCCCGGCACCGCTTCGTAACAAAAGCTTCAAAAAACCATTAAACACCTTTCATCTTTGCTTTCTAGCATAGGCCGGATGAATAAATTTTATCTGGCCTTTTTACGCCACGGCGATTACCAGCAAAGGAGTCATACTCCAAGCGCCTGGCAACCTTTGGGATTAAACGAAGCGGGTGAACAGCAAGCTCGCGTTGCCGCACAAAAACTGCAAGCCTTTGCTGAAGAAAACGGATTGAACATCCACCGTTCGCTTCAAGCATCGTCCTTACTGCGTGCCTGGCAGACTTTGAGCCTCATCGCCGGTCAACTGGGCGGAGACTTTGTCATCGACAGCGACGCCCGTTTGAACGAACGCAGTGTCGGCAGTTTCGCCAACCTGACGGTCTCGGAAATCGAAACCGCACTACGGCAAGACCCGCGCTTTCCGCCCCCGCCCGACGGCTGGAAATCGGCCAGTGATTACCGTTTACCCTGCCCTAATGCCGAATCCCTCAATCAGGCGGGCCAAAGAGTCGCAGACTATCTGCAACAGCGTTGTTTTGAACTTTATCACCGGACAACAAAACCGACACTTTGGATTGTCTGCGGTCACGGTGCCGCCTTCCGCCATGCGGCTCGACAGATGGGCATATTGAAAACCGAAGACATCCCGCTTTACTCCATGTACCACGCCGAACCGCTGTTTTTCGAATATCAGCCGGACAGCGGCTTTTGCCTGCAAAGCGGCCAATGGAAACGACGCGACAAGGCGAACCTTTCGCCCTTAATAGATTAAGGAGACTGCCATGCAAACCATGATCGACTGGCAACCCGAAAAACCGTATAACTACTTCCCTCAAAGCTGGCTTTCACCGGATAAAGAGACTTATTTTTTCTGCGATCTGCATGCGGATGCCGAAGCCTTTCTGCGCTCTCTGAAACTCAGCAAACTGGTCAGTGAAGACAGTTCGCTGACGCAGATCGAACTGACTGAAAAGGCTTTTCAAGGGCGCATTCTGATCGGCGGTGACTGCTTTGACAAAGGGCCGAGTAATCTGCAGCTTTTCGAATTGCTTAACCAACTGCGTCAATCCGGTCTGGATTTGATTCTGCTCGCCGGCAATCACGACATCCGCGTTTATGCCGGTCTTCTATCTCTGGATTTCATGCATGATCTGCGTCAGGCACATTTTTTTGTGCGTATGGGACGAAAATGCGCCTCTTTTCTGGCCGAAATTCATCACCGTTACTGCCGCGATGAAGCCGCCCCCAAACTCGCCGACAGCCTGATTGAGGAAGCATTGTTTCCGAATGAAGACTGGTATCGTTTATTCCCGCAATACGCCCAATACTTCATGCAGCGCAAACAGATCGAAAAAGAGATCAAACAGATTCGTCGCAAACGCATTGACTTCATGGATGCCTGTCGGGAAATGGGCTTAAACCTGAAGCAGGTTTATCAGGCCGCTTTGAAAGCCAAGGAGCTGTTTGTTGACGCCGATGGCGAATTCGCATGGTTTTTCCAGAACCTTGAATTGTTACATCACAGCGGCAGCTATCTCTTCTGCCACGCAGGCGTTGACGACTCCATCGCCGTGCGTCTGCAGGAGAGCGGAGCCGAAAGTCTTAACTGCCAATTCCGCGACCAGATGCGCAGTGGACAGATTTTCGAAATGTATTACAGTCCCTATGGCAATATTTTCCGAACCAAATACCGCGAAAAAGACTGGCCATTCAGTCCGTCCGGCGCAGAAGCACTCCGCCAACAGGGCATTTACGCTCTGGTCAACGGTCACCGCAGCCATGAAAACGGACAACAGCTGTTCGTTCGCGAAGGTCTGTTAAATTTCGAATGCGATACGCAATTGAACGCCAACTGCCGCAAAAAATCCAAAATGAAACCCCAAGGCGAAGCTGTTACAATATTTTCTCCTTCGGGGACGGTCTTTGCCTATTGCAGCGATATGCCGGCCGCGAAATCTTTTCATCCGGCGCGCCTAAGCGCCTAATCATCCGTCCGGAGAGTGTGATGGCGAAGAATAACCAGTATTTCGAGCATGAATCCTTGCAAGATCGGGATGCAATCATCAGTTATCTCAAAGCCCTGACACAGGGAATCGAGAAAGGTGAAATTCTCCTCTCCGACGAAGAAGATACCCTGCTCCTGAATCCCGGAAAAATCGGCCTGCTCAAAATCAAAGCCAGCAACAGCAAGAAAAACAGCGAACTGCGTCTGCGTCTGAGCTGGTCGAACTACGAAGCCGATTCGGATCAGAACGCTCCGCTGTTTATTAAGGCTAAAAAAGCTTCGAAATCGAAATCTTGACGCTTTGCTCCCGAAGCACCCCTTAACTATCTCGAGAGTCGTATGAAAATCTTACCGCCGCTCTACGAAGCCTTGCGTTTCTTAATTCTGGATATCCAGAAGCAGCTACAAACGATTCAGGACGGTCTGGAAAACGAAGATCCCGCCCTGTTCGATAAAAGTCTGGAACGTATCGATTACGTTGAAAATGCCCATATCAATCTGCTCAACCGTGCCGGAGCTACCTATTGCGACGACAACTGCCGCGAAGATCGCCTCGACATTCAATGCTATGAACACATCAGCACCAGTTTGAAATCGCTGTCAACCCGTTTGCAGGAACTGACTTACCAGCTCAAGCAGATGAGAAGCCTGAAACTGATCCGCAAAAAACCGGTTTATCAAGCATTTGATGCATTGAACAAAGGCCTGTCTCTGATCAGCGCTGCAATCGAAAATGAAGGACTGGGCCTGGCCATCGACATCTGTCGTCTGCAGGTACGCATCGACGCGACCTGCGAACAGCAATTGGAAAAATACAAAAAACGTCTCAAAACCGGCCAGCAGACCGAAGCGCTTCTGCAAGCCAGCTTCATCCTTAAAGACGTCACAATTATGGGCAGGCATTATTGCGTGTCGGCGAAGGCATCATTTCCGCCAACGTCGGTCAGTTTATCCAGATTGACCGTTATCAGGCGCTGGAAGCCAGCTTGTCGGAACTCAATCACGAACTGTCGCGCAACGAACTGAAAATTCACTCGATGGGCGAAACCAAATCCGGCTGCACCATTTCCGGCGTCGGCACCGCCAGTGAAGCCGAACATTCGATCCTGGCCATTTTCAAGGAAGGCAAAAAACACAAACTTCAGGAAGAAAAAGCCGGTATCGAAAGCTGGCACAAAAAATTCCCCGGAATCGCTCCCGAAGTCTATTCTTATCAAAAACAGGGAGACAAGGCGTCACTGCTGTTCGAATATCTCACCGGCCAGACCTTTGACAAACTGCTGCTCGAAAAAGACAATAAACATCTGAAAAAAGGACTCAACACCCTGTTTTCAACCCTGCTGGACATCTGGCAAACCACTCGCATTGACGAACAGCGTTCTGCGGACTTTATGCGCCAGCTGCGCAAGCGCCTCGGCTCGATTTACGAAGTACATCCGAACTTCAACTTAAAAGGTTTGCAGATCGGGAGCGTCAAACAGCCGTCTCTGGAAAAACTGGTCGAAGAAGCAGAAAAGATCGAACGCGATCTGACCGTTCCGCACGCGGTTTATATTCACGGTGATTTCAATACCGATAATATTATTTACGATGCCCTGACCGACCAGATCAGCTTTATTGATCTGCACCGTTCCGAATATATGGACTACGTTCAAGACCTTTCCGTCCTGATTGTTTCTTTCTACCGTCTGACCTATTTTGACCCGGACACTCGCGGACGCATTGCCCGAGCCATGGCCGCCATCTATGACTTCGGGCACGATTATGCCGATCAGATCAAAGACAGCGACTACGAATTACGTATGGCTCTCGGCCTGGCGAGATCCTTTTTAAGCTCTACCCGCTTCGTTCTGGATCAGGAACATGCCAAATCCATGCACCATAAAGGCCGTTTCCTGATCGAACAACTGATTCAACTCGATCAAACTCAACGCAAAAATTACATGATTCCAAAGGAAATTTTCCATGACTAACCTCAAAATCGGCGTCGTCGGAATTCCCGGCAAGTGGTCCACAGAAGTCCTCGCCGACGAAATCGAACAACGTACGGGATTCCGCCTGGTCATTGACATCGAGCAAGTTGTCGCCGACCTGTCCACACCGGAGATTCTTTACAAAGATCAGTGTCTGTGCAAACTCGATGGAATTATCATTAAGAAAATTTCGCAAACCTACAGTCCGCAGGTTCTGGATCGCCTGGAAATCCTGCGTTTTGCCGAATGCTGCGGAGTCAAAATTTATTCCAAACCGGCGGAAATTCTCAAGCTGGTCGACCGGATGAGCTGCACCGTCTCACTGGCAAAAGCCCAAATTCCCATGCCGAAAACGCTGATTACCGAAGATGTCTCGGCGGCTTACGATGCCGTTCACCGCTTCGGCAGTGTGGTTCTCAAACCACTCTTCTCAACAAAAGCCCGCGGTATGGAAGTGCTGGAAAGCAGCAGCGACAAAAAAAACCTTGCTGACTCAGTTGAAAGATTACAAGGAAAAACACGGCTTCTTGTACATTCAACAAAAAGTTCAATTACCCGGACACGATATGGGGCTGGTCTTTCTAGGCGGTGAATACCAAGGCGCTTATGCCCGTGTCGGCAACGGTGCCAGCTGGAATACCACCATCCATTCCGGCGGGAAATATGCTCAGGTCTGTCCGCCTGACGATGTCATCGAAATGGCTCGTAAAGCCCAGGCTCAATTCGATCTTTCTTATACGACGGTCGATGTTGCCGAAACCGACCAGGGTTACATCTGCTTTGAAGTCTCCGCTTTTGGCGGTTTCAAAGGCGCTCAGGAAGGCTTGGGAATCAATATGGCCAGCCGCTATGCCGATTACGTAATCCAGCAACTTCTGGATGCCAGATCCGAGGAAGAAAATGCCGTATCTTGATACTTTGCTGCAGATTGAGCAGGAACTTCCTCTGCAAGCCGACGGCCTGCGTCTGGAACTCTTATCCTACCCCATCGACCTGTTTGGCAATTCGCCTGAGCTTATGGCAATCTTGGCCGATTATTTCGGAACCTTAGCTCACCCGATCAAGCAGGCCGACATCCATCAGACGCCAGCTCAGAGGATTCATCTCTATCAGACAGATAAAACCCAGGAATTGATCACTCGCTGCCCTTGGAAAGACTGGCAACGCGAAGCCGGAAAAAGCGGGCGCAAAGATGCCATTTACGACAGCGAATATCAGGGACAGCCTGTCCGTCTGCTGCACAAGGTGAAAACCGGCATGCTGTTTCTACAGCCGATGCCAGAAAAAACCTCATTGCACGCCGCCTCTTTCGGTGACGCCGAACAACATCCGAATCAGATCGTCAATTTTATTCTGACCCAATATCTGAACCATCATCTGCGCACTGGATGGTTGCTGGCGCACACCTCCGGCATGCTGTTGGACGGAACAGGCATTGCCTTCGCCGGTCTGTCCGGCGGAGGAAAATCCACCTTGATGCTACACCTGCTTTCTCAAGACCGGCATTCAAGCAACTTTATCAGCAATGACCGCCTGCTCTTGCAAGCCGATGCCGAAACAATCCGCATGCGCGGCATTCCCAAACAGCCGAGAATCAACCCCGGCACCATTGTGCATAACCCCAAGCTGCATCCGCTGTTGGATGAAACCCGGCGCGCCGGGTTTTTACAGATGGATAGCGAAGAACTGCGTTATCTGGAGCAGAAATTTGATGCCGATGTCGATCGACTGTTCGGACCGGGTTGCTACAGACAGGAGGCTAATCTGGATCTGCTGGTCATTCTGAACTGGCAACTGAACCCGAGCCTTCCAACCGAATTGAAAGACGTCAAACTCGAAGAACGGCCTGATCTTATCCCGGCGGTAATGAAAACACCCGGACCGTTTTTTGCCGATGATAAAGGGTTCCTGAAAAACGGCGAGCAACCGCAACGGGAGGCTTACCGCAAACTGCTCAACAAATGCCGAGTCGTGGAATTGAGCGGCCATATCGATTTTGAACGCGCTCAACAGCTGATTTTGCAGGCACTCGCGCTTTAGCTCAAATCCTCTTAAACAAAGCGCACTGCCTGAAAGAAGCGCAGTTGCGCCAGAGCGATCTGCTCCATGGAATTGGCCACAATCGCAACCACTCCACCTTTCACCGGAATCAATTCACCGTGATAACCGCTCGACTGGAACGCCTGCATGGCACTCAGACGATTTCCCGGCATCACAATAATCGTCACCGGTCCCTGCTCATCCTGCATGACGATATGCAGGCCTTTCTGTCCTTCGACATCACATTCTCCGGCGTAACTCATGCTTTCAATCGGCTTCTGCAATTGCGCGCCGACCTTAGAGAACAGCGCCTGAATTTCATGCGGATTTTCAGGCACCTTGTAAGCCGTCATCAATTCCGGATCGGCTTCGATATGCTTGATGATATGAGTAATGTAATCCTGCCCGTCCAGCGTGCGATGCTGATGCGAGTAATACAAAGACCCGCCGACCAACAATGCCAAAGCAAATACGCTGGCCGCCATCAGCGAAGGGAACCGCATAATCCAGGACAGTCGGCGCACCTCTTCGCGTTTTTCGGGCATGACCGTCACGCCCTTAAACGCCGGGGCTGAATCGGTTTCAGGTGTACTCTCGACCGTGGAAGATTCTTGCGAACTTTTTTGGGCCGCTTCCACCAGCTCATAACTGTTCTTAAGCAAAATGCGCTCTTTCAATCCTTCCGGAGGCTCAACGTCGAACAGCTCTTCGAGAACCTGATCGAACTGGCGCACTCGCTTAACACTTTGCGCCTGTTCCGGATGCTGCGCTAAAAACGCCAGCATCTCGTCATCCAGAGCATTCGGATCGCTCAACAACTTCTGACGAAACTTCAATTCATTCATCGCACCACCTCCCGGGATTCGATCGCATGACCATCCCACAGCTGCTTCAACTGCTGTCTGGCACGAAACAGGCGCGTATTCACCGTCGCCAGCTTCAATTCCAGCTGATCCGCGATCTCCTGACCGCTCAGACCCCAAATTACTTGTAACATCAAAGGCTCTTTATACTCCTCGGGTAACTGCAACATTGCCTGATATAACTGCTGGCGCTCGGCATCGAGCTGCGGATCATGTTCCGGGTCTTCCAAAGCGATGGATTCGTCCATTTCCAGAAGCTGCGGCTGATATTTTTCATACAACCGGGCGTGTTCGCGCCGCAAAATCGTCAGCAGCCAGGCCTTGGCCGCCTGCTCGTCCTGCAAACTTTCCAGCGCTTTCCAGGCACGGGAAAAGGTTTCCTGCACCAGATCTTCGGCAACGGTCGCGTTTTTGCATAGCCAGAAGGCATATCGATACAGATCGTTGGCATAAGCCGAAACCAGCTGCTCGAAAAATCGATGTTTATGCTGCATAGCGTTCCTTTTCGGAAAATTGGCCATCAGGGACAGTCAACACGGAATCCGACAGCCCAAAACTCTCCTTGAGTATAGTTAATAACCAAGACCGTTCGCATTGAAAAAAATTTCACCCGCATTTAAAAAATTTTGCCTGAACGTCCGTTATGGCGCGAGCCTAACCGCCTTCAAAAATCAACCCACAGATAGCGCCGAGCCGTATCCCGGTACACTTCCACTTCCAGCAACTGCCGCATCCGTTCCGGTTGCATGGCTTCGTCCACCGGCCCGCTGAACAGTAATTTGCCATGTTTCAGCAGCAAACACCGGTCGGCCAGAGCCTGAGCCAGAAACAGATCATGCAGAACCATGACAATTCCCAACCCCTGAGAACGCCATGTCTTCAATTTACGTCCGAGGGAAACCTGATGTCTCAGATCCAATCCGGCATTCCATTCATCAAGCAGCAACCATTTGCCGGTGAAATCCGGTGTCGGCTCGTCGATCTTCGGCCAGATTTGCGCCATCGCCCGGGCAAAATGCGCTCTCTGCAACTCGCCTCCCGAAAGAGTCGAAATCGAACGATCCGCCAACGAGGTCAAATCAAAACACTGCAGAATGTCCTGCAAAAGAGCATGCCGATGAGCCTTGTCTTCTTGAATTTCCAGACCGAGTCCAACCAGTTGCCGGACACTGAAAGCAAACGTGTTCTCCAACCTCTGGGCCAAATGGGCACGCTTTTTTGCCAGCGCCTGAAGCGACCAGTCGTGCAAGCCCTTTCCATCCAGAAGCAGCTCTCCGGAAGATGGCGTCAGAGCGCCGCTCAAGCAACGCAACAGCGTCGATTTCCCGGCCCCGTTCTCGCCAAGAAGCACATGAATTTGCCCCGGTTGCAGAACAAGATCCATTGAATGCAGCAGTAACCGACCTCCTGCGATATAGTTCAACTGCCTGACTTCAAACACTTTGGCTCCTTCAAAAGACTACACCGATCGGCGGCTTTGCAGCAGCAGCCACAAGAAAAACGGGCCGCCAAGCATGGCCATTAACAGTCCGATCGGCAACTCGACCGGAGCCAGCAGCTGTCGGGCAAACAAATCCGCTGTCACCAGCAGAAAAGCACCGCCCAAAGCACTGACCGGCAAAACCGCTCGATGGTCGGCCCCGATCCACAAACGGACAATATGCGGTACCACGAGTCCAACAAAACCGATCACTCCGACGGCAGCCACACTGCCGGCAACAATCAAAGCACTGAAAATCATCACCCGCCATTTGAAACTGCGCGGATCATATCCCATATGCAGACAGGTTTCTTCCCCCAGCACAAACGCGTTCATCGGTTTCAATTGCGTCAGCAACCCCATCAGCGCAACCAGGCTGACAAACATCAGGAGCATGACCGACTGCCAGGAAAGGTTTGCCAGAGAGCCCATCAGCCAGAAAGTGACGGTCTGCAGCTGCAACGCATCGGAAAGCGTCATTAAAAACTGCGTAGAGGCCCCAAACAGCGCATTAAAAGCGACACCGGCCAGCAGCATCAAAGCCACATCGGTGCGGCCGTTGCGTGTGGCAATGGCGTACAAGACGCCGATGGTCAGCAGTCCACTGACAAACGCCGCCGCTCCGATCTGCCACCAGGTAATTTCATGCCAAAGCAAGCTTCCCAAGACCATCACGAACACGGCTCCAAAAGCCGAACCAGCCGATACTCCGATCAATCCCGGCTCGGCCAGCGGATTGCGAAACAGCGCTTGCAGTGCCACCCCGGCGACGCCGAGTCCGGCTCCGACACTGAGCGCGGTGAATAAACGCGGCAAACGAATTTCCCAGAAAATCAACTGTTCTTGCGGACTCCAGCTATCGGCTCCCGAGAAAACCCAACTGGCACCAAAAGTTAAATGCAGCAGAGAAACGCCAACCAGCGCCACCATCATAAAGAACCAGGCTGAAAGAAAATTCATGCGCCGCCCGAACCGTTTTGCGTCACCCTAGCCTCTTCGTCATCATTTTTATGCGATAAGGTCGGATAAGTCACCAACGTCGCCACAACGGCTCCGTTCCAGATAACAATAAACCAGATCAGATATAACCAGAGCAGAAACAGCGGCACGGCAGCAAAGGCGCCGTAAATCAGATCGTAGGTCGGAAACCACTTCACATACAACGCAAAACCGCTCTTAAGCAGCTCCATCTGCAAGGTCGCCATCAGTCCGACAACCAGTGCCGCACGAAAAGGGACATAGGGAATTGAAACAAATTTATACAAGGCCGCAAACCCGAGCAAACCCAGTGCAAAATGCAGCAAGCTCATACCGAACATGAGCTTTTCAATCAAGGGCGTCGTCTCCGCCAGCAGTGGAATCGCCATCACCGACGTGCTGATCACCAAACTCAAACCGAGCAAAATCGGCCCCATCAGGCTGACACCCAGATAGTGAAGCAGACTGACCCACCACTTTCGGCGGATCGGACTGGCCCATAGCGCGTTCAGCTTCTCATCCACTTTCCACAACAACATCAAAGTCGTGACAAACATCACCAGCAGTCCCGGGCCTTTTAAATGCACGGCCTGCTGGGAAAATTGCAGCAGATAGTTTTCGATCACCGGCTGAGAACTCGGGATCAGATTATGTACCACCTGATCCATCACCAGATCTTCAAAATCGGAAAAAAACGGGGATACGGAAAACAGACTCAACATCACCGCCAGCATCGGCACGATTCCGATCAGCGTGGTATAGGCAAGAATCGACACGGCATCACTGCCATTACGCTGGCGGAAACGAACCAGAACCTTCAGCCAGAAACGCCAGGAAAACAGAATCGGCAAAACCTTGAGAGACGTCAGGGATTGTTTGGAGTGAGTCGCCATGCGATATTCCTTCATGCTACGGCGGTAGCCGTTTCGTTCTTCACGCACTTGGCGCATTTTTCTCGCGCCCGACAGGACGGGGGCATCGCCCCACGATTTCGCTATAATAGCGGGCATACCTATTCTAAACGATGTTGATTTATGACCCAAAAAACTTGGCAATTCTGGATCGACCGCGGCGGCACCTTCACCGACCTGGTCGCTCTGGCTCCCGACGGAAAATTACAGACCCGCAAACTCCTGTCCGTCAATCCCGAACACTATGACGATGCAGCCGTGGCTGGTATTGCACATTTTTTAGAGGTTCCTCCCGGAAACCCGATTCCGGTCGAAAAAATCGGTTGCGTCAAGATGGGCACCACCGTCGCGACAAATGCCCTTCTGGAACGCAAAGGCGAAGCCGTCGCCTTGATCACGCACCGTGGTTTTGCCGATGCTCTTAAAATCGGCTATCAACATCGCCCGGATATCTTTGCTTTGGATATCCAGCTACCGGAAGCACTCTATCAAACCAGTGTTGAAATCTCCGGACGTCTGGATGCCCACGGACGAGAAATCGAGGCACTTGACAAACAGGAAGTCGTCAGCGCTCTGCAAACCTTGAAAAAACAAGGCTACAAATCCCTTGCCATCGTTCTTCTGCACGCTTACCTCAACCCGCAACATGAAAACCGGATTGCCGAATGGGCTCGGGAAATCGGTTTCGATTACATCGCCACCTCGGCCGGAAGCGCTCCGCTGATCAAGTATATCGCGCGCGGCCGAACCTGTGTCATCGACGCTTATCTCAGTCCGGTTCTCAAGGTCTACGTCGATCAGGTCGCATCGCGCCTGCCCGGTGTCGATTTACGTTTCATGCAGTCTCACGGCGGCTTGACGGCGGCAGAGCGCTTCACTGGCAAAGATGCACTTCTTTCCGGGCCCGCCGGCGGTATTATCGGAGCTGTAACCACCGCGCTTCAAGCTGGACACGAACATATTATCGGCTTCGACATGGGCGGTACTTCCACAGATGTTTCTCACTATGCCGGTCGGCTTGAACGCAGTTTCGACACCGAAATCGACGGCTTGCCGGTTCGCGTTCCCATGCTGGACATTCATACGGTTGCAGCCGGTGGCGGCTCGATTCTCGAAGACCTTCACGGTGAACTGCAGGTCGGCCCGCATTCCGCCGGTGCCCTTCCCGGCCCGCGCTGTTACCGGCGCGGCGGCCCCTTAACGGTCACTGACTGCAATGTTTTTCTCGGACGAATTCAAGCGCAATATTTTCCCCGGGTGTTCGGAGAAAATGCCAATCAGCCACTGGATCGTGACGGTTTGGCCGATGCCTTCGCCGAACTGGGCAATAAACTTGGCTTAACCCCAGAACAGACAGCTCAGGGAGCTTTGGATATCGCTGTCGAAAACATGGCCAATGCGGTGAAAACCATTTCCACTCAAAAAGGCCACGATCTCCAAAATTACACCTTGGTCAGCTTCGGTGGCGCCGGAGGACAACACGCTTGTGCCGTTGCAGAACGCCTTAGTATCCAACAGATCCTGTTACACCCTTTCGCCGGCGTTCTGTCGGCATTCGGAATGGGACTGGCACAAAGCCGGGTCATCAAAACTCGCGCTTACGACCGTCCACTCCAAGAAATGGCTCAGATCGCAACGGACATCCGTTATCAGATTCACAGTGCCGAGCAGGCGTTGATCGAACAATCGGTCATTCCCGATAGAACACAAATCCGTCTTCACCTGCAGTATCAGGGCAGCGATACCCTCATCGATATCGAAACCGACCTGAACGAACCGGTTGAACAGCTGGTTCAAGCCTTTCGCCGCGAACACCAGCAACAGTTCGGTTTTGAATTGGCATCACAGACCATTATGATCAACAGCGTCAGCGTTGAAGCCCTGTCCGCAGCACCGGAATACCGAGCAGAACCGTCGACTGTCGCGGAAAATGCGCGACCACTGTCTAAGGTTGAGTGCTATCTGGACGGCGGCTGGGAAAAAATCCCGGTTTACCGACGGGAAACACTCGGATCGCAACAAAAACTGGAGGGCCCCGCCCTGTTGCTTGAAGAAACCGGAACCCTGTTTCTCGCCCCCGGCTGGACCGCGCAGGTGATTGAAGGCGCCCAGCTGCATTTAACGCATGCTTGCCAATCCGACCAGCCGGGTTCTCCGGTCAATGAAACTGAGACAGAACTTTCTGCCGATGCGGTGCGTCTGGCACTTTTCAATCATCGCTTTATGGCCATCGCCGAACAGATGGGGGCTACGCTCGCCAAAAGCGCACATTCGGTCAACATCAAAGAGCGCCTGGATTTTTCCTGCGCCTTGTTCGACGATCAGGGACAACTGATCGCCAATGCGCCGCATGTACCGGTGCATCTCGGCTCCATGGGGGAATCGGTTAAAACGTTAATTCGCCGCATCGGCAAAGATCTCCAGGCAGATGACGTTTACGCGCTGAACAATCCCTATGCCGGCGGAACCCACCTGCCGGATATTACACTGATTTCTCCGGTATTCGTCGAAGGCGTA
This sequence comes from Thiomicrorhabdus sp., assembly GCF_963677875.1. Lineage (NCBI taxonomy): Bacteria > Pseudomonadati > Pseudomonadota > Gammaproteobacteria > Thiotrichales > Piscirickettsiaceae > Thiomicrorhabdus > Thiomicrorhabdus sp. The sequence goes on from NZ_OY782566.1 coordinate 191,304, forward strand.
TGCCGTTTCTTCGTGGCATCGCGCGGGCATCATGCGGATGTCGGGGGCATATCACCCGGCTCCATGCCCGCCAACAGCACGCATATTGAGCAGGAAGGCATCCTCTTGGACTGCCTTCCGGTAGTGAAACAGGGGCAATTTCAGGAAGAAGCGGTGTGTAATGCCCTTCTAAAGGCCACCTATCCGGTCAGAAACCTGACACAAAACCTTAACGATCTGCATGCACAAATTGCCGCCAACCGCCAAGGGATCAACGGTTTGCAGGCGCTTTGCCGTCAGGAAGGCCTGGCAACCGTCAGTGCCTACATGCAACACGTTCTGGCTCACTCGGAGCAGGCAGTGCAGGCTTTGTTACCGCAACTTAAAACCGGCCGCTATTGTTATCCAACCGATCAGGGCGCCCAAATCTGCATTCAAGTGTCCGTTGATCCCGATCACAAAAAAATACGTCTGGATTTTTCCGGAAGCAGCCGACAACAGAAGAATAATTTCAATGCACCTTTTGCCATTACCCGCGCAGCGACGCTGTATGTTCTGCGAACGCTGATCAATCAGCCAATTCCGCTGAACGACGGCTTCCTGCGCCCGGTCGAATTTTCAATGCCTGAGGACTGTATGCTCAATCCCAGCTATCCGGCAGCCGTGGTTTCCGGCAATGTCGAAACCTCGCAGGTGATTACCGATTGCCTGTACGCCGCTCTGCAAATTCAGGCAGCCTCGCAGGGAACCATGAATAATTTGACCTTCGGTAACGATCAGTGGCAATACTACGAAACCTTGTGTGGCGGGAGTGGAGCCGGGCCGGGTTATAACGGCTGTGACAGTGTGCATACCCACATGACCAATTCCCGCCTGACCGATCCGGAAATCTTAGAGAGCCGTTATCCGGTTCGCCTGCACCGTTTCGAAATCCGCAAAAACAGCGGAGGCAAAGGCTTGCACCACGGTGGCAACGGCTGCATTCGCGAATTTGAGTTTCTAGAAGCCATGACGCTGTCAGTTCTGAGTAATCACCGGATCGTTGCCCCCTATGGCCTTGGCGGAGGGGAAAACGGAAAAACCGGTTATCATCGCCATATTCGCTTTGAAAACAACCGCTATGTGGAAAGCGAAAATCTGCCGAGTACCGTGACTCTGCTGATGCAGAAGAAAGACCGTTTCAAAATGGTCACGCCCGGTGGAGGCGGTTATGGAGAAGCTGAAATCGATATGGAAGAAAAAACATAAAACCCCCGTCAAATTTCCAGGGCTGAAAACAAAAATGCCAGCGAACGCTGGCATTTTTTCACTTCACGTCACAAACGCTTATTTACCCGCGCCGCATTTGCCTGCACCACACTTCGATGGCTTTTCAGCACCGCATTTGCCTGCGCCACACTTCGATGGTTTTTCAGCACCGCATTTACCCGCTCCGCACTTCATCGGCTTTTCAGCGCCGCATTTACCCGCGCCGCACTTCATTGGCTTTTCAGCGCCGCATTTACCGGCACCGCATTTCTCAGATGCCAACTGAATAAGGGCACCTTGCTCACTGGCAAAACCGAATGGATTTTCCGCCGCAGAAGCCGTTTGAGCGGCACTCAACATCGTTAGGCCCAAAAGCGCTGCTGCCAATATGGACGTAATGGATTTAACTGATTTCATGTATTGATCTCCCTCTGAAATGAATCGAAACGGTCGGTCCGTTCATTACAGAAGACCCGTTTCATTATGCATTCTTTCACTAATCGATAAAAAATCAATAAAAAAGTGTCGACCCGAAAACAAAATCACCAATAAAAAACGGCGGATAAAATCCGCCGTCTGATAAGCACCTTTCTCGAAATTACGCCCTTTGCAATGCGCTTTCGACCTCTAGACGTTTCTCGGCACCGCACAGACGCTCAATCAAAACCAGAGCAAACTCCATTGCCGTTCCCGGTCCTTTGGAAGTCAATACCGATCCGGCATCCACCACAGGCTGATCGAGGTACTGCATTCCCGGCGCAGGATTCTCATCAATTACACCCGGAAAACTGGTTGCCGAGCGATTATCCAACAATCCGGCCGAAACCAGCACTTTCGGTGCAGCGCAGATTGCCGCTGACAAACCGCCCTGTTGAACCGTTCTCTTTAATAATTCAATGATCCGCGGATCTTCATTCAGATAGTCCGCTCCAGGGAGCCCGCCCGGCAACACGACCAGATCAAATTCTTGTCCCAGAACCTGATCCAGTGTTGTCTGAGCAATCAGCTGCACACCCCGACTGGCGGTAATGATCCGCTCATCATCCAGACTGGCGGTAATGACCTCGACTCCGGCTCGAACCAACAGGTCGATCAAAGTGACGGCCTCCAGCTCTTCGCAGCCTTGTGCCAAAGGAATCAGAACGTTTGCCATAATTCGCTCCCTGCTCCTTATTTTGCCTGCATTTTCTGGGCAATAATCATGGTTTTCGCGATTCTCAACGCTTCATTCAATTCGAAATCCTTTTCCAGAAGCTGTTTGACATCATTGTCAGACTTATCTTTATCCGACATTTTCGCTTCTTCATGCGCTTCGCCGTTTTCAAGGTGACCGCTCAAATCCTTTTCTTTAATGTTGCCGAATTCGGATGGCTTGACCTTTTCAACTTTCACCAAATCGATTTTCACATCCGGCTCAATCCCTTCCGCCTGAATCGAGCGGCCTGACGGCGTATAGTAGCGCGCCGTCGTGACTTTGATCGCTGCCCCGTTATTCAATTGCAACAGCGTTTGCACAGATCCTTTACCGAAACTGGTTCGGCCGGCAATGATTGCGCGCTTCTGATCCTGCAAAGCGCCAGAGACGATTTCCGAAGCGGAAGCCGAACCTTCATTAATCAGAACCACAATCGGCTTGCCGTTCATCAGATCGCCCTCTTCCGCTTCAAAACGCATTTTAGAGTTTTTGATACGCCCTTCGGTGTACACGATCAAACCGTCATTCAGGAAAGCATCCGACACTTGTACTGCGGCATTCAACACGCCACCCGGATTATTTCTCAAGTCCAGAACCAAACCGTTGAGAGGAGAACCATTCTCGGTTTCCAGCTTAGTCAGAGCATTCTGTAAATCCTGACCGGTGCGAATCTGAAACTGGCTGATACGCACATAACCGATACCATCGGGAAGAAGGCGCTGCTTGACGCTTTTGACCTTGATCACCGCGCGGGTAATTTCCACCTTGATCGGTGCATCTTCTCCTTCACGAACCACGGTCAGCATGATCTTGGTTCCCGGCTTGCCGCGCATGATCTTCACCGATTCGCTGAGGGTTTTTCCTTTAACCGGTTCACTGCCCAGTTTGATAATAAGATCACCGGCCTTGATGCCCGCTTTCTGAGCAGGGGTATCATCAATCGGGGAAATCACTTTCACGAAACCGTCTTCCATCCCGACTTCCATCCCGAGGCCGCCAAACTCGCCACGGGTATGCTCTTCCATCTCTTTGAAGTCTGTCGGCGGCAGATAAGCGGAGTGCGGATCAAGACTCGACAACATTCCGCTGATCGCCCCTTCCAACAGTTTTTTGTCATCGACCTGATCGACATAATCATGGTAAACACGTTCATACACTTCAACGAAAGCGCGCAAATCCTGTAAAGGCAAAGTCATCTTCTGCTGTTCGGCTTGAACGGCCTGCGGTGGATTGGCTTCTTTATCGGCCCAGACCGTAGAACCCACGGCAATCATCGCCCCTAAAACCACACCGGAACCTAACCATACTGTTTTCTTAAACCCAGAAGACGCCACTTTTTTCTCCACATCTTTCAATTGAAGCCCATTATTGCCCGAATCGTTCGACAATAAAAAACTTTTTTCTAAAAAAATATTTGTCCATTATAAATTAACTTTAAGTGACATAAGTGCGGCTTTTCATTAGAATCCCCTTAGAAGTTCATAATATATTTATATAGTAAAGAAATAATAATGGAAAAATTAGACGCTAACTTTTTTGAGATGAAAGAAGAGAACATCAACAAAGCTTCTAAAGCCTTGAAAGCAATGGGGCATCCGTTGCGATTAAAAATTCTCTGCGTCATCGGCGAAAATGAGCTACCGGTCATGGACATTGTGAAACAGGTCGGTACTACGCAAAGCAACATCTCTCAACACATCGACATTTTAAGAGAAAAAGAGATCATCACTTCTCGCCGCGAAGGCAGTAAAATTTTGTGCAAGGTGCGTGATCACAACATTCTCCAGTTAATGGGCGTAATGCAAGAAACATTCTGCCCGACAGGCGAGTTATCCTAAAACGCTTTCCATCGGCGGGCTGTTCTGTTTCAGTCCGCAGGGGAGAAACTCTGTCGCGTTTCAAAGCCTTGCCTTTCCATTCTTCCGATATCGCTCTGCGCCGCTTCGCGCATTTCCATCAAAGCTTGCTGCTGCATTTGCATCGCCTGTGCGGCGACTCGAAAATCCTGCGTTGAAGGTTGTGCGGGAGCCAGAGCCGCAGCATGAACCTGACGAGCCTTTTCCAAGGTTTTCTGCGGATCTCCCGCGATGGGCGAAACATCAATTCCAACCTCACCGCCGATAGCATACTTCTGTCCGTCCGGGCCTGTCTGATAGCTGAAGGACATGCCCCCACGCGCATAGCCCCCAGCCGCATGAAGATGCGCCGCCTCATGCGCTTTCACTTCCTGATCACGCGTTTTTAACTGCGTTAGAACCTGTTCAAGCGCACGATTCTGTCGGGCTTCCGTCTCCCCATTGAGCCCTGAAAGCGGATTTTGCATGAGTTCCTGACGCTCAGGAGCGCGCGTTTCCAGCTGCCGATCTGCAATGTCATTACTGAGCTTTTTCGCATCCACAATAACATTCGACGACGGTTCAACGCCGGGATCAATCAACGATTTCGGCACCATCCCGAAGGAAACGAGACTTCCAATATGATCAATACTCTGCACGCTCACACAACCTTCTTTTTAACCATTAAAGCCGGCTTTTCCAAAGTTATCGGCCGACACATAAAAATCTTTAACTTGTTAATTCTTTTAAAGAAAAATCGCATCTTTTGCAGAAATTCAATTAAGAAAATCCTCTGTTTGCAGATATTTTCAATGAAAGACACATCATCGTTAACATAAGAGGTCTGCAGGATGAAACAGCACACAACTCAGCACAAAATGGAACATTTTCTAATTGAACTCTTCAGCTTTACCAGCGTTGGGCTGATTCTGGCATACGTTTTACTCGCCTGGTCGGAATGGCTTTAGTCCGTAAACAGAGAATCTCGCATCACAACGCACCGGAATTTGAGTGCCCGCTAACCTGATGCACTTGCTCCGCACCATTTTTCGATGGGCAGAGTTTCAAAAACGGAAGCGAAATGCTTTAAACCGAAGCCACCAGAAAAATCAAACGCCCCTGTTTAAGACAAAGATAAAAAACGGATGGTGGGCCCTCACGGACTTGAACCGTGGACCTGCCGATTATGAGTCGGATGCTCTAACCAACTGAGCTAAGGGCCCCTGACGGGAAAGAAAGGATTGCCGGACGGCGAAAGTGCGTATTATAACGGCCGCCGGGCAATTTGGAAATATTTATCGCCCGCGAATGCGGGCCTAAAGATCAGTCCAGGAAGCTTTTCAAGCGTTCTGCACGACTTGGATGACGAAGCTTGCGAAGTGCCTTGGCTTCAATCTGACGAATACGCTCACGCGTCACGTCAAACTGCTTGCCGACTTCCTCGAGTGTATGATCGGTATTCATGCTCAAACCGAAACGCATACGCAAAACTTTGGCTTCGCGAGGCGTCAAAGTACTCAGCATTTCACGAACTGTTTCGCTCATACCTTCCGCGTCTGCAGCATCCTGAGGAGACAGAATATTCGAATCTTCGATAAAATCCCCCAGTGAAGAATCTTCGTCATCGCCGATTGGCGTTTCCATGGAAATCGGCTCTTTCGCGATTTTCATCACTTTGCGAATCTTATCTTCCGGCATTTCCATCTCATGCGCCAGCTCCTCCGGAGTCGGTTCACGTCCCATCTTCTGCAACAGCTGGCGCTGAATACGATTCAGCTTATTGATGGTTTCAATCATATGCACCGGAATACGAATCGTTCTTGCCTGATCGGCAATCGAACGCGTGATTGCCTGACGAATCCACCAGGTCGCATAGGTGGAAAATTTATACCCGCGACGGTATTCGAACTTGTCGACCGCTTTCATCAAACCGATATTTCCTTCCTGAATCAAATCCAGGAACTGCAAACCACGGTTGGTGTATTTCTTGGCGATCGAAATGACCAGACGCAAGTTGGCCTCGATCATTTCACGCTTGGCAAGACGGGTATTGTTTTCCGCTTTACTCAAATCCTTGTAAACCGATTTATAAAGCGAAATCGGCATTTTTTCCGATTTCTCAATCATTGCCAGGCGCTTTTGAGCGCGCTTCACTTCCAAACGCGCATCTTCCAAAGCGGAAGCCAGATCCGGGCATTTTTCGATCAAGCCATCCAGCATGCCGTAATCGGTTTCCGAACCGATAAACGCTTCCAGAAATTGCGCACGCGGAACACGAATTTTACGTTGAACCAAATCGACGATAATACGTTCCTGCTCGCGAATCTGCTTAATTTTGCGCTTGATATCCCGAATCAAATCGCCTGAAAATTGCGGAGTGATTTTTACGGTTTTCAGAAGTTCGACAATTTCGTTACGTTTTTTCTCGGCGCGTTCGTCCTCCGCACCGAAATCGCTTTCCAGCTTGAGCGCTTCGTCATTCAGTTTACGCAACTGCGCAAGGAAAGCATCCAGTTCTTCCTGATTCACGCCATCTTCTTTCGGCTCACCCGAATCGTTATCAGGAGAAAGCTCTTCAACCGGGACATCGACCAGATCTTCCGGACGGACAAATCCTTGAATAACGTCGGCTATTTTTCCTTCGCCCTCTTCCATCTTATCGAAAGCTCCGAGGATTTCCCGCGAGAAATTCGGGTACTTCGCCAAGGCATCCAGCATATCGCGAATACCCCATTCGATGCGTTTGGCGATTTCGATTTCGCCATGTCGGGTCAAAAGCTCGACCGATCCCATTTCGCGCATATACATACGAACCGGATCAGTGGTGCGGCCGAATTCACTATCAACCTCGGCCAACGCAGCAAGTGCCGCTTCTGCAGCCGCATCGTCAAAGGCTTCGCCTTCTTGAGTCAACAGCTCATCTTCGTCCGGCGGAGAATCAAAAAGTTTGATACCGAAATCTTTCAGGATGGTGAGAACCTGACCCAATTGATCTTCTTCGATATCGTCGGGCAAAACATCGTTTACGTCCGCAAAAGTCAGGTAACCCAACTCTTTTGCGCGTTCAATCAAATCAATTAACTGCTGTTTTCTTTCGACTTTTGTCATGTTTTGCCTCGAATAAAACCCTAAAGTATCGCCTGTTTTTCTTCGCCGGACGGATATGCAACGAAAAAAACAGAACACGAAATTATACAAAAAATTTTACGTAACCGGGAAAAGATTCCTTGAAAAAAGAGTGATTTAAGCATTCTGCCTTTGCTGGGTATGCCTCCTATATAAGAACGGCAAAAGCACTTTTAAAGGCAATTCGCAAAATTATTGTTTTTTTCCCGGATTTTCGGGGGAATTCACGACCTTTTCTGTAAAGATCGCTGCAGCTTGTTTAAAGCTTCGCTATCCCATCCGTTTTCGCCCAGATGCGAATAATTCAGTTCCCGAGCCAGCGCAGTCATCAAACTTTCAAACTCGGCCAGCAAAAATTGCTCGTCGTCTTGAAGCAAGTTTTCTTCCACCTTCTGCCAGGCCTCACTACGGCCTTCTGCTAACAGCCAGTCTTTTAATGCACCAAGATCGAACCTGTTCTGCTTTAAAAAAGCGACACTTTGCCCAAGAAGACGCTCATCGGCATCGGAAGATCGATACAAATCGGCAATCATCGCTTCGCTGAACATTTCAGTCCAATGCGGGCGTTTGGTCAGCACACGCAATATTTTGACAGGGACTCCGACCACGTTCCGAGTTGCTGTATCGGCCGATCCGGCTCCTTTTACACTCTTTTTTTGTTGCGGCGCAAAACCGCTCTTCAATCCCATCTGGCGCTCAAGACGCCACACCGGCAAATCCACCAGCTCAGAAAGCCCTTCCAGCAGCAGAAACTGATACAATCCCTGCGCCAATCGAATATAAGATTCCGCAAAGGTTACCAATTGCTGACGCCCTTCAATCGAGTGAACCGGAAAAGTCAGGCGTCCTTGCAAACCCTCCATCAAAAAGCCCGACAAGGGAAGCGCTGTTGAAATACGCTGACGCATGGCGTCAACGCCTTCCTTGCGGACAGTCGAGTCCGGATCTTCCCCCTGCGGCAGAAACAGAAACTTCACCACTCGCTCTTTATGCATCAGCGGCAAAGCAATTTCCAACGCCTTCCAAGCCGCCTTCACACCGGCACTGTCGCCGTCAAAACAGAAAACGACTTCGCGAAACTGGCGAAACAGCATCTGCAGATGCTCTGCGGTGGTCGCTGTACCGAGCGTGGCGACCGCATTTCGAATGCCGTATTGAGCAAGCGCAACCACATCCATATAACCTTCGACCACCAGCACCTGATCGAAATGCTCTCTCGTCTGGCGCATCTCATACAGACCGTACAAAGTGGAACTCTTATGGAAAATCGGCGTTTCCGGAGAATTCAGGTATTTCGGCTGGTCATCTCCCAGCACACGCCCCCCGAACGCAATCACCCTTCCGCGTCCGTCTCGGATTGGAAACATCACCCGATTTCGGAAACGGTCGTAACGTTTATCCACAGATTTATCAACCACCATGCCCGACTCGATCAGCTGATGCATCAGCACGGGATCGATCTGACCTTCTCCAAGACCTTGAATCAGACCATCCCAACCCGGTGGCGCGAACCCGATATAAAACGTTTTAGCAATCTCGGAACTCAACCCGCGTTGTTTCAGATAGCTTTTGGCTAGCTGGGATTGCGGGTGATCCCGCAATTGATGCCGATAGAACTTCGCCGCCATGTACAGGACGTCATACAGATCTCTTTGCTGCTGGCGTTGTTGTTCGACTTTCTTCTGCTGCTCCGGTTTCAAGCGCTCTCGCGGCACTTCCATCCCATACTGGGCCGCCAGACTTTCCACGGCTTCAACAAAAGATAAACCGTCATAATCCATTAAAAACTTGATGGCGTCGCCACTGGCTCCGCAACCGAAGCAATGATAAAACTGCTTGCTTGGATTGACATTGAAAGAAGGGGTTTTTTCGCTGTGAAACGGACAGCAGGCTTTGAAGGTTGCACCGGCTTTTTTCAGAGGAACGCGCTGATTAATGACCTGAACCAGGTCGGCTCGAGCCAGCAGACTTTCAATAAAACTTCGCGGAATCGAGCCGGACTTCATCGACATATTCACACCTTATCCACAAACGAAACCCTTGGAACGCAAAAACCCGTTAGCTCTTTCAAACTAACGGGTTTTCTCTCGCAATTAACAGGATTTGTTGCAATCAAATCGCGTTCGATATTATCCTGCCAACTTCGCCTTAATGAGTTTACTCACTTCGCCCATATCGGCACGGCCTTGCATTTTCGGTTTCAGCAAGCCCATCACCTTGCCCATGTCCTGCATGTTGGAAGCACCGCTGGAAGCCATTGCTTCCTCGATCAATGCGATGATTTCCGCTTCGGAAAGAGGCTGAGGCATAAAGTCCTGAATGACCGACATCTCGTAGGCTTCTTGCTCAGCTAAATCGGGACGATCGGCGTCCACATATTGCTGATGAGAATCACGACGTTGCTTCATGGCTTTATCTAGAATCGCCAAAACTCCGGCATCGTCAACGTCTACCTGGTTATCGATCTCAACCTGCTTAATGGCGGCCAAAAGCGAACGGACAACCGTCAATCGCTCTTTATTCTTGGCCTTCATGCACGCCTTCATTTCGGCGGTCAGCTGCTCTTTCATTGTAGTCGACACGGGCAAAACTCTTAGTACAGACGGTTAGTACGACGGTTTTCGCGAGACAGGCGCTTGGCTAAACGCTTAACCGCAGCAGCCTTCATACGCTTACGAGCCCAAGTAGGCTTTTCATAAAATTCACGCTTGCGAGTTTCGGTCAAAACACCGGCTTTTTCGCATGCGCGTTTGAAACGACGTAGTGCTACGTCAAATGGTTCAGTATCTCTGATTTTTACGCTTGGCATAACTATTACCTATTCAATTTTAGCATTCGGTTTCATATCTCCCACGCAAGAAATAGGAAATATTAGAAACCGCGAATTATAAAATTCCCGCCTCTCATTTGCAAACCTTTTCCGATAAAAATTTCAAATATTTGTTAAAATTCAGCCACTTTTTCAACAAGCGAGTCAAAAATGTTAGTTCTGGGAATCGAAAGTTCGTGCGACGAGACCGGTGTCGCCCTGTATGACACGGATCGCGGCTTGATTGCACACCGGCTTTATACACAGATGGAACTACACGCTCTGTATGGCGGCGTGGTACCCGAACTGGCTTCTCGTGACCATATCCGTAAGCTTTCACCGCTGATTCTTGAAACCTTGCAGGCCGGTGGAAAACAGACTCAAGAGCTGGACGGCATTGCCTATACTGCCGGCCCGGGCCTGATCGGCGCTTTGCTGGCCGGCGCATCGGTTGCCCGCAGCCTCGCTTTCGCGCTGAAGATTCCGGCCATCGGCGTACATCATATGGAAGGCCACCTGCTTGCGCCAATGCTTGAGGAAGAAAAACCACAGTTCCCGTTTATCTGCCTGTTGATTTCCGGTGGTCACAGCATGCTGATCCGTGTCGACGGCATCGGACGCTATAAATTACTTGGCGATACGCTGGACGATGCCGCCGGTGAAGCCTTTGATAAAACCGCAAAATTGCTTGATCTCGGCTATCCGGGCGGACCGAAGGTTTCCCAACTGGCGTTGCAAGGCAACAGCGAACGTTATAAATTCCCGCGTCCGATGATTGACCGCCCCGGCCTGGATATGAGTTTCAGCGGTCTGAAAACCTATACTCTGAATACCTGGCAGGCGGCGCTGGCGGAAGAGGATGGAACAGAACAAACCAAAGCCGACATCTGCCGAGCCTTTGAATTGGCGGTGGCCGATACGCTGACCATCAAATGCAAACGCGCTTTGGAACAGGAAGGTTTAAATCGCCTCGTAGTTTCCGGTGGGGTCAGCGCCAATCGTGAAATTCGTGAAAAACTGGATACGCTGATGAAAAAACGCCGAGGGGAGGTTTTTTACCCGCGCTTGGAATTCTGTACCGACAACGGCGCTATGATCGCCTATGCCGGCGCGCAACGATTACAGGCAGGCCAGCACAGCGATCTGAATTTTGCGGCTACACCGCGCTGGTCACTGGAAGAGCTTGAGCCGATCCTCTGATCCCAATCGGTGACCACGTGCTATCCAAAATGCGCTTATTCTTTGGATTCCGATTTCGCTTTAATCAAACCCTCTTCACCCCGTAACAAACGACCGATATTGCTGCGGTGACGCCAAAACAGAATGACGGTCATACCCGCCGTCACCCAAACCCAGCTCCAGTCCGAACCATAGAAATACAGATAAAAAGGTGCTAAAAAGGTCGCCACCAGAGCCGACAAAGAAGACACTTTCAACACTTTGGCGACAAACAACCAGGTTCCGGCAACTGCCAGACCGATCGGCCAAGCCAGGCCAAGCATGACACCCAGCATGGTCGCGACCCCTTTCCCCCCTCTAAACCCGAAAAAAACCGGATACAGATGACCGATAAAGGCAGCAAAACCAAGCAGAACAATCCCCAAAGGCTCCCATTGCAATTGGTGGCCGATAACGACAGGAACAACCCCTTTCAAAAAGTCTCCTGCCAGAGTAATCGCAGCAGGCTTATTGCCGTACAAACGTTTAACATTCGTGGCGCCGGGGTTTCCGGAACCGTCCGAACGCGGGTCAGCTAATCCCATCATTCGACAAACGATGATCGCCGCCGAAACCGACCCCAGTAAATAGGCTGCAACAATTCCGATCGCCAATTCCATTTTCTACTCCCTCTCTATGCAATACCGGCACCTGCCGTTTATTACATTTCCGGTGCGGCTGTCGATTTCTATCTTTTCTTGGAATTGCATGATTCTACTAGAAGTAGATAATGATGTCGTGACATTTCATTTCGCCAACAAACAAACTCACTTATAGCGGACAAAATATGCCTGACAACCTGGACATCATTTACATTGATCAACTGAAAACCGAAGCCATTATCGGCATCTTCGATTGGGAAAGAGAACAAACCCAGCCGCTGAATTTTGACATCGAAATGGGGGTAAAGATCAAACCGGCTGCCGACAGTGACGACATCGATGATACCGTCAGCTACAAAGAAGTCTCCGATCAGGTTCGCGATCTGGTGAGCGCAAGCCGAGTCGAACTTCTGGAAACCCTGTGCGAAAATATCTGCCGCTTTCTGTTTGCCCGTCACCCTTTGATCGAGACCATCCGATTAAAAGTCGGCAAGCCGCTGGCTGTCGAAGAAACGGATACCGTAGGACTGATTCTTTTTCGCCGTCGATAAAATCAAACAAACAATGCTGGAAACCTTGAACGGCTTGACGGCATTTACTCCAATTGCCCCAACTGCTCTTTTTCGATCTCTTCCTGCAACGCCTTATGTTCGGCAGCCGCTTGCTTGATCAACGGCACCATCTGCTCCATGAAATAACAGGCATGCTGCTCGGTAATTTTATCCATTTGAGCATAATCGTCTTCAAACTGCCGGCGGTTTTGGCGTGACAAATTCCGGAGAATTTTATGGTAAAGAACCTCGCCCTCTGCCAAACGGGCAATGGTCACCAACTGCTCCGCAGACACCATCGGCGCGAATTTCTGAACCAGACGATCATCCACTCCGGCGATTTTCGTCGCCAGATCCCGATAAAAAACGATTTTCTCTTTCAGATTTTCGTCATCCAGACTTTCAGCGTGATGCAAGCGCTGATCAAGCACCTGATACAACGCATTTACAGCCTCTTCCGGCAGATCGAATTCAACATTTCCAAGCTCCAGAATATAAGCACCGTCCTCACCCCGTCTTGCCGCAATCTCCATAGCTTCCTCCTGCCATCCGCCGTTAAAAAACGTCACTCAGATGTAGCGTGCCGTTTTTGATGCAAATTCAATAATGCCGCGCGTTTCCAATTCAAAACTTTTTTCCACTATACGGCGAATCGCCGCTTTCAGAGGTTCTTCACCGGGGTGCGCCGTCAAATTCAAGTCATCGTTCAACTGCTTGGCCAGCATCATCCCCATATTACCTTCAACCTGTGCCTTTAAATCGTCGTCTTCCGCCGCCAAAAGGAAGTACACCAGATCGCCAAGTTCAATTTCCGCCAGCAACTTCTGCAGATCCAGATCTTTTAACGCCTTGATTCGCATGCCGAGTTTCAGATAGCCATTCAGCTCGGAATGCGCTTCGCCGTGATTCAATACCCCCAGACTCTCCAGAGTGATCGCCAGCAGCTCAACCGAAAAACGATCCATTCTGACACTGGCAAATCCGACATGCACCAGCCATTCATTTTCATGCAGTTTCCGAATACCGACTTTCATTTCCCCCTCCTCTGCCGCTTTACCCGGCAAGAGTTCGTTCAAGAGATCATTAAAACATGCTTCTAGTGGTTGTCGCCCGAGCTTTATTGCATAATAGCAAAACATATCCGACCGGTTCGCCGCAAATACGGAAAACCTTTTAATCATTCACTTAAACAGACACTATGGCAAACCACAAATCCCTCCCTCTTCCAACCACCGATGCCCAGGCGCACAGCGAACAACTTCGGCACCTCATCGCCAAACAGATAAAACGCCACGGCCCCATGAGCTTTTCAAAATACATGCAAATGGCGCTGTATACACCGGGGCTGGGATACTATGCCAGCGGACTGCCTAAAATCGGCGCCCTGGGCGACTTCATCACCGCGCCTGAAGTTTCTCCGATTTTTTCTCGCTGTCTGGCTCGCCAGAGTGCGCAACTTCTGACGGAGATGGCGCAGCCGAACATTCTGGAATTCGGCGCCGGGAGCGGTGTAATGGCAAAAGATATCCTTCTAGAGTTATCGGCCTCCGGACAAAACCTTGAACGCTACTATATTCTCGAACTCAGCGCCGATTTGAAACAGCGGCAACAGCAGACGCTCAAACAACACCTCCCTGAAGCACTGTATCAAAAAGTGGTTTGGCTGGAGTCGCTGCCGACTTCACCGATTTCCGCTGTCGTACTCGCCAACGAAGTATTGGATGCCATGCCTTTCGAGCGCTTGAGAATCGAGCCGGATCGCGCCCTGCAGGGATTTGTCGATTACGACGAATCGAATGCCGAATTTGTCTGGGACTATCAAACGATAACCGATCATTCCCTGCAAAAATTTGCCAACCAATTAATCAAACACATCGGTAAGGTCTCAGACCTCGGCTACGAAACGGAAATCAACCTCAACTTGTCACCGTGGATCAAAAGTCTCGCCTCGGTCATCACTCAAGGCGCCCTGCTTCTGGTCGACTACGGCTACACCCGACAAGAGTATTACCAGGCGGCTCGAGTCATGGGCACCTTAAGATGCCACTACCAGCACCGCGCACACCAGAACCCGTTCTTTTACCCCGGCCTGCAGGACATTACCGCCCACGTTGATTTTACCGCGATTGCCGAAGCGGCTTACAACAACGGTTTCAGAGTGGCCGGCTTTACGACTCAAGCACATTTTTTAATGGCCAGCGGTCTGCTGGAGATGTCGGTTGACCCCGACATGGAACTCAGCGAGCAGATTCGAACGGCTCAACAGATCAAAACACTCACCCTACCGGATGAGATGGGCGAAACCTTCAAAGTAATCGCTCTCACCAAAGGCATCGAAAAATCGCTGATCGGCTTTTCGATTCGCGACCTTCGTCATCAACTGTAAGGATACATAAACATGGAATCTGCAACCTTGGACTGGTTACAAATCATTACTTTGGCCCTTATTCAGGGATTAACGGAATTTCTCCCGATCTCAAGTTCCGGGCATTTGATTCTGGTTCCGGAACTCTTCGGCTGGCAAGATCAGGGACTGGCATTTGACGTCGCGGTTCACATCGGTACCCTGAGCGCGGTCGTTCTCTATTTCCGCCGTGACATCTGGCTGATGATGCGGGACTGGAGCCTCTCCATCGTTAAGCGCCAGCCTACTTCAAACAGCCGTTTGGCCTGGTGGGTCATTTTCGCCACCATCCCGGCAGTGGCCTTTGGCTTATTCATCAACAACGGTATTGAAGAGAGCCTGCGAAACCCATTGATCATTGCAGCAACCACCATCGGTTTCGGTGTACTTCTATGGTGGTCGGACATCAAGGGCACACGCATTCGCGACGAGTACAGCTTAGGCTTCAAAGACATTATGATCATTGGCGTCGCCCAAGCATTGGCTCTGATTCCCGGCACCTCCCGCTCAGGGATCACCATTACTGCCGCTCTGATGCTCGGCCTGACACGGGAAGCCGCCGCCCGCTTCTCATTTTTGCTGTCAATCCCAATTATCACCGGCGCAGGCTTACTCAAGCTGAAAGACCTTCTGGAAAGTACGGTTCCGGTTCAGTGGGACGCAATGATCGGCGGCGTGATAATCTCCGCCGTCAGTGCCTATTTAATTATTGCCCTGTTTCTGAAATGGATCAGCAACATCGGCATGGCGCCGTTCGCCTGGTATCGTTTCGTTCTTGGCGCCATTCTGATCTACCTGTTCATATGATCCGCAAATTATGGGTTTTTGGAGGTTGGTCGATCCTCGTGATCATCGCCTACCTCTCACTGTTTTCCGAATACCACCCGATCGAAATGCGCTTTATCGATAAGGTTGATCATTTCCTGGCCTATTTCATTGCTATGCTGTGGTTCTCCCAGCATACCGATCACAAAAGCGTGCAACGGTTGCCGTGTTTTTAATGGTTATCGGCGTTATGATGGAGTGGATACAGCCTTATTTTCACCGGCAGTTCGACCCACTCGACATGGCGGCCAACAGCAGCGGAGTTTTACTGGGGTGGTTACTCGCCAATCACGGAGCCGATCGCCTGAAGCGCTTTATCGGCTAAACAGATGCCAGCGTGGAGAATCTATGATCCCTTTATTTAACGCACAGCAAAGCAAAGAGCTTGACCAGCAAATCATCGCAGAAGGCACGCCGGGACTGCTCTTAATGAAGCGTGCGGCCTGGCATCTGTTTGCATGCGCCCGAGCGCATTATCCACAAACGCAAAGATGGCTGATTCTCTGCGGCCCGGGCAATAACGGTGGTGACGGCTTGGCCTGTGCGCAATTCGCCTTGCTTGCCGGCTTGGATGTGAGCGTATTTCTGACCGATGAAAAGATGCACGGCGATGCTTTAAGCTGTTTAAACGAACTTAAAGCTCTCAACACCAACATTCGATCTCCGGTCGACTTAGAAACTTTTTCGCAGGAACTGGGCCAGACCGATCTACTGATTGACGCCCTTTTCGGCATCGGGCTCAACCGCCCGTTGAAACAGGAAAACATCCAACTGATCGAAACAATCAACGCCGCTTCCTGCCCGGTGATCAGCGCCGACCTTCCCAGCGGGCTGGATGCCGACAGCGGCAAGCACTTCGGCAATGCAATCAAAGCCGAACACACCTGCACCTTCCTTACCCGAAAAATCGGCCTCTATACTCATCTCGGCCCGGATTTTTGCGGCCAGATACATTATTTCAACCTGCACACGAATCCACTGCTAGAAACTTCACCCGTGGCTTCCAGCCATGAATTAAATGAATGGCGACAGCGGATACCAACGCTTAGAGCCGACAACCATAAAGGCAGCATGGGGCGAGTTCTACTGATTGGAGGCCATCAAAACATGATGGGAGCCATTCAATTAAGCGCTTCGGCCTGTCTGCACGGTGGCGCCGGTTTGACCAAAGTCATCAGCGATGCACAACACCTCATCCCGCTGACTCAACAACAGCCGGAACTGATGTGCTACCCGCCGGAAAAACTGGACGAACAACTGCAACAAAGCGACCTGTTCGCTCTCGGTCCGGGACTAGGGCTAGACGACTGGGGCGCTCGACTCTACCAAAACTGTATGCAGAATGATCTCCCCAGAGTGCTGGATGCCGATGCTTTGAAGTGGCTGGCGAAAATGCCCACGCTCAATCCCCGGCAGATTCTCACCCCACACCCGGGCGAGGCCGCAATTCTGCTCGACAGTGACAGCCAAAGCATTCAACAAGATCGTGTCGGCGCCATCAAAGCAATCCAAAAAAAATACGGCGGCGTGGTGATTCTCAAAGGCAAAGGCAGCCTGATTTATGACGGTAATCGTTTAGAATTATGCCCTCTAGGGAATCCGGGAATGGCTGTCGGCGGTATGGGAGATGTATTGACCGGAGTAGTTGCCGCGCTTTGGGCAAAGGGCATGACGCCTTTTGACGCCGCCTGCGCAGCCGTTTATATCCATGCTGCGGCTGCAGACGAATGTTTCAAAGAAACTGGAGCAGCCGGTTTAATCCCTTCGCTGCTACCACCAAAAATCGGACGCCTGATCGGCTGAGACACGGATTAAAAATACGAAAGACATTGGTCGCCGATTATGTCGGCAAGAAATCCTTCAGCTCTTTAAACAGACTGAACAGAGCTTCTTCATCGTCGGCAATCAGATTGATGTGACCGAGCTTGCGTCCTTTTCTTTCCGCCTTATCGTAAAGGTGCAGAAAAGCATTTTCCATCGTCAACACCTTTTCTACCGGCCCGGTTTCACCGATGATATTAATCATTGCCGCCAGCGGTTGACGCGCCTCGGTGGAACCCAAAGGCAATCCGCAAATGGCACGAATGTGATTTTCAAACTGACTCGTCAAAGCGCCTTCGATCGTCCAATGCCCTGAATTATGCACGCGCGGAGCCATTTCATTGGCCACCAGACCGTCCACAGTTTCGAACAGCTCCAGGGTCAAGACTCCGACGTGATCCAACTCGTCCAACAGCTTTTGCATATACTGTTCAGCCTGCTGTTGGATTTCCTCAGAAACTTCCCGAGCCGGCGCAATGGTATAACGCAAGATGCCTTCATGGTGAACATTCTGAACCAGCGGATAATAAACATGCTCGTTATTGGCATTACGCACCGCAACAATCGACAATTCACGTTGAAACTCGACAAAGCCTTCCAGAATCAACTCTCGCTCACCGATCGCTTTCCAGGCTTCATCAATCTGCTCCCCTGCCTTCAGAACAAATTGCCCTTTACCATCATAGCCTTCGGTAGAGGTCTTTAAGATGGCTGGTAAACCGATTTCTTCAACTGCCAGTTGCAGGCTTTCCAGAGAATCCACAATCCGATAAGGCGCACACGGAATATCCAGCTGATCGAACATGCCTTTCTCTCGTCCCCGGTGCTGCGTGACAAACAGCGACTTTTCCCCCGGATAGACTGGCGTTGTCTGGCTGATTTTACGCACCGTTTCCACATCGGTATTTTCACTTTCATAGGTGATGACATCGGCAAAATCGACCAGTTTCTGTAACGAATCTGTATCGTCGGATTGCTTATGCATGTGTCCCAACAAAGCCGAAGGCTCGTCGTCACTCATACCGTAAAAACCGAATTTCTGCCCCAGCGGGTAACCGGCGATGGCCAGCATTCGACCCAACTGACCCGCACCCAAGACGCCAACCCGTTTACTAATCGGTGTCATCATCATCTCCAAAATAAAAAAAACCGTAGGGCAGCATTTTAGCAAAATGCCGCCTCTACGGTTCAAATGTATACTCAACTTTTAAGGAAACACCCAAAACCGAGTCATCGGTTTCAGGATCAAACGCTTAATCAACTCTCGGATCGGGATTTTCCAGAACCGTCTGAGTTTGCTGCGCTCTAAAGGCTTTTACCGCTTCGCGGACTGCGGCATTCTGATTAGCAACAATCTGCGCCGCCAGAATACCCGCATTCTTTGCACCTGCATCGCCGATCGCCAGAGTTCCAACGGGAATCCCGCCCGGCATCTGCACAATCGACAACAAAGAATCTTTACCACTCAAGGCTCGAGACTGAACCGGGACACCCAAAACCGGTATCGTCGTTTTCGCAGCCACCATTCCCGGCAGATGAGCAGCACCGCCGGCACCGGCAATGATCACCTGCAAACCGCGGGCTTCGGCCTCATCGGCATACTCAAACATCAAGTCCGGCGTACGGTGTGCGGAAACCACTTTCACTTCATGCGGGACACCAAACTGTTCCAGCATATCTACGGCGTGCTGCATGGTCGGCCAGTCACTTTTGGAGCCCATAATCACACCGACTAAAGGCTTTTGCTGCTCGGTCATCTCGATTACCCTGAGGATTAAAAAGCGGTGAATTATACCGGTTTTTCTTAATAGTTCAACAACTTAGTAAAATTTTTATTTCCAACGAATTACACGCCCTTTTGCGCCGACTTGCAAGCCCCGGCAGACACATTTTTATCCAGACTCCGCACTTAACCGGCGATAACCGATACCCCTATTAATTAAAATGTTTTTTTTGAACATCGCTCTTTGTTAGAATCAAGAAAACTCCATTTCGAGGTTATTTCGGGTGACGTCTCGACGGCTATTCAAAACACCGGCTTTCTGGCTGGGCATCATATTATCCCTTGCTCTGAGCGCTTGCTCGGATCACGATCCTGTCGGAAAAAATTATCAGCCTGTCTTTTTTAAAGAGCGCCAAGTTCCGCAGCACGAATATCACTTCGCCATCCATCCTCTGCACAACCCGGAACGGCTCTTCAAAATCTTTAACCCTCTGATCGAATATCTGAATCAGCATATTCCCGAGGCACACTTCACTTTGGAAGCCTCCCGTGACTATCCCGCTTTCGATGAAAAACTCAAACACCGAAGCGTGGATTTTGCTCTGCCCAACCCCTATCAGACGCTTCTGGCAATTCAGCATGACTACCGGGTTTTTGCCAAAATGGGCGATGACTACAATTTCCGAGGTTTGATTCTGGTACGCAAGGACAGCAACATCAAGCACCCCGCCGATCTGGTTGGAAAATCCATCAGTTATCCGGCTCCGACCGCACTTGCCGCCACCATGCTACCGCAGTTCTTCCTGAAAACGCATGGGCTGGATGTCCTGCACGAAGCAGATAATCGTTACGTCGGTTCTCAGGAATCGGTTATTATGAACGTATTCCATGGCGAAACCGATGCCGGAGCGACCTGGCCGATTCCCTGGCTGACGCTGACAGAAGAAAGACCTGAACTTAAAAAACACCTGAAAGTGATCTGGCAGACCCAGACTTTGCCGAATAACAGCGTAATCGCCAAAGATTCGATTCCGCCGGAACTGGTGCAAAAAGTCCAATTGACACTGCGCGACATGTACCTGAGCCGAGCAGGCCGGGACATTTTAAAACTGATGCAAATTTCCCGCTTTGAGGAAGCAAACAACCACACCTATGATAAAGTGGCTTCATTCATCCAACAGTTTCGCGAACAGGTTCGCGACCCAGATAAAAACGGTTAAGACTTTTACATGATGCGCCTGGGTTTTTCCTCCATTAAAAACAGACTGATCATTATCGTCATTTTGACTCAAGCGATCTTAATCAGCCTGTTCGCATGGGACATCACTGAACGCCAAAAAACTTTCTTGAAACAGGAAACGCTAGAACTGGCCATCGGCACGGCAAACAGCATGACAATCAGCAGTCGGCCATGGATGCTGTCAAACGACCTTGCCGGACTGGAAGAAATCGTCCGTTCGGAAAGCAAGCTCCCCAATCTCAACTTTGCCATGCTGTTCAATCAGGAAGGCAAAGTTCTCGCCTATCACAACAAACTGTCGCCGGAAGAAAAACGGGTCGGTCAATATGTCACTCCCCCGCAAAAACAGCCCGACAACAGCCCGATCATCGTTCACGACGACCTGAACGTCATCGACATCATCTCTCCGGTTTCCTTTGAGAACACTCTGCTGGGCTGGTCCCGTATTCAAATCAACCGTGATTCGCTGAAAAGCAGCATTGAACTGATTCATATCGAGTTCTTAATCTACACGGCCATCGCCATTCTATTCAGCAGTCTGGTTGCTTGGTACATGGGCCGAACACTGACAACCCGGATACACAAGTTAATCCATGCCACTCAGCTGATCCGTCAGGGCGAGCGCAATATTGACCTGGGCATTCAAGGCCGTGACGAACTGAGCATTCTCGGCAATAATTTCAGTGCCATGCTCGAAGACCTGTCAAAAAACGAAAAAGAACTCGACGAAGAAAAAAAACGGGCACAAATTACCCTGAAATCGATTGGCGACGCTGTCGTCACCACCAACCAGCACGGTATGATTCAGTACCTGAACCCAGTGGCGGTCAAGCTGTTAGGCTGGCAGAACTACGAAGCCAAAAACTTGGACATCAACCGGGTCTTCACCATCTACAACGAACAGAGCAACGAAAGCGTTCAGACAATTCACGGTCTCCCGTCGTCCAACAAAGGCCAGGGATTAGCCAAGCACACCGTCCTGCAGAACCGTCACGGTCAAAAATATTCGATCATCTACAGCCTGTCGCCAATCATCGACGAATTCAACGAAGCGATCGGTTCAATACTGGTGTTCCACGATGCAACCGAAGAGATCGAACTGAACAAACGCCTGAAATGGCAGGCAAGCCATGACAGCCTGACCCAACTGCACAACCGCCAGACCTTTGAAAACATTCTTGAAGAACTGGTCGCATCCAGTGACGAAACTCCCCTGTCACAGCATTGCCTGATCTATATTGATCTCGACCACTTCAAAGCGGTCAACGACACTGCAGGCCATCCTGCCGGGGACGAACTGCTACGTCAGGTATCAAACCTGTTTATCGAAACAGTAAGTGATGCCACCAGTATTGCCCGAATCGGTGGGGACGAGTTCGCCGTTCTGCTGAAAAACTGTGATGTCGACTCTGCAACGCAAACCGCGGAAAAACTGAAAAACGCAATCAATGAATACCGCTTTTACTGGGAAAACCGTGTCTTTACAATCGGTAGCAGCCTCGGAATTGCGACAGTTCACGCCCACACCAACAAATCCGTAATCATGTCTCAAGCGGACATCGCCTGCTATATCGCCAAAGAACAGGGCGGAAACCGCATTTACGTCTATCGGGAAGACGATCAGAAATCAACCTCGCCACATCAGCAGCTGGATTGGGTAAACAAAATCAAGCATGCCATCAAAGAAGAACGCTTCACCCTGTCGGTTCAGGAAATCGTTTCACTGCAAAAGACAGAAGAAGGCAAACACTTCGAAGTCTTGGTTCGCCTGACCGAGAACGGACAAATCATCTCGCCGGCACAATTTCTGCCGGCTGCGGAAAAATTCAACCTGATGAGCGATCTGGACACCTACATTATTGAGCATGCTTATCGCTGGCTGGAGCGGTTCAGTAACAGAATCGGACTTCTGAACATCAACATCTCCGGTCAATCGATCAGCAATCAACACTTCACCGATGCCTTGCTGAAAAAGCTGCAAAACCACCCTGACCTGAACGATAAAATCTGTTTTGAAATCACCGAAACCACCGCTATCACTCAAATGTCCGACTGCATCAACTTCCTGAACACCGTCAAAACCTTCGGCTGCAAACTGGCGCTTGACGACTTCGGTTCCGGTTTCTCAACATTCAGCTGGCTGAAAAATCTGCCAGTCGATTATGTCAAAATCGACGGCGCGTTCATCCGTGACGTTTTGACCGATAAAGTCGATGCCGCCATGGTTCGCGCCATTCAGGGCATCAGCAAAGAAATGAACATTCTCTCGGTCGCGGAATTCGTTGAAAACAAAGAAATCTGCGACTGGCTGATTGAAAGCGGAATCGACTATGCACAAGGTTACTACTTCTCAAAACCCATCGATACTTCACTGGTCTTTGATGCCGAAGTTGCCTGAAGCCACCGTGCGCGTCATCCCCCCTTCTCAGCATCTCCTGTCCCCGCCCTCAAAACCCGCTGACGAATTTGGCCGAGATTCAAAACCCTTTAGGCTTGACCTGTAAAAAACAAACTGAGATAATAAAAAGTTAGCGCCGATTTGATTATCAGCTTGCGGGCGCATTAAAAGTACGGCTAAAGCGAGGAACCGCCTCGAGATCATCTCTGCGATCTTCCCGTCGATTTTCCGTACCTCGTTAAAACAATTCCAAAAATTTACTCGAGGAACCGACATGACCCACACAACCGTTTTTACCTCCGAATCCGTTTCCGAAGGGCACCCGGATAAGATCGCCGATCAGATTTCCGATGCGATGCTGGACGCTATCCTGGAACAGGATCCGCGCGCGCGCGTCGCCTGCGAAACCTTTGTCAAAACCGGCATGGTTATTCTCGGCGGCGAAATCACTACCGAAGCCTGGGTCGATCAGGAAGAACTGGTTCGAAAAGTCGTCAAGGAAATCGGCTACGATCACGGCGATCTCGGCTTCGACGGCGAAACCTGTGCAGTTCTGTCTTCCATCGGCAAACAATCTCCGGAAATCGCCATGGGGGTTGATGAAACCAATGAGCATGAACAAGGCGCCGGAGATCAAGGTCTGATGTTCGGCTACGCGTCTAACGAAACCGACGTTTTAATGCCGGCACCGGTCTTTTATGCCCACCGCCTGATGGAACGTCAGGCATATGTCCGTAAATCCGGCCGCCTTGACTGGTTAAGACCCGATGCCAAAAGCCAGGTCACTCTGCGCTACGAAAACGGCCAGCCAGTCGCCATCGATGCCATCGTCTTATCGACCCAGCACGCCCCTGAAGTGGACAATAAAACTCTGCGTGAAGCGGTAATGGAAGAAATCATCAAACCGATTCTGCCTGCCGAGTGGCTGCACAAAAACACCCTGTTTCATATCAACCCGACCGGACGATTCGTCATCGGTGGCCCGGTTGGCGACGCTGGCTTGACCGGACGAAAAATCATTGTTGACACCTACGGCGGCATGGCTCGTCACGGAGGCGGGGCCTTCTCCGGGAAAGACCCGTCCAAAGTTGACCGTTCGGCCGCATACGCCGGGCGCTATGTCGCGAAAAATGTGGTGGCTGCCGGTCTGGCAGATAAATGCGAAATCCAGGTTTCTTACGCTATCGGTGTTGCCGAACCAACCTCTATCAGCATCGAAACCTTCGGAACCGAAAAAGTTAAAGTCGCGCTGATTGAAAAACTGGTTCGTGAACACTTTGATCTAAGACCAAAAGGGTTGATCTCCATGCTGGATCTATATCGTCCGATTTACCAGAAAACCGCATCTTACGGGCACTTCGGACGTGAACTTCCAGAGTTTACATGGGAAAAAACCGACAAAGCCGAAGCACTCCGAGCCGACGCCGGCCTGTAATGATTTACCAGGGCATGAGCCCCCATGCCCGCTGAAATGGATAACAGACATATCGCAAAACTCTTCAGGATGCAGCAAAAAGTCTTTTAGAAAAGAGCGCGTCGCTTTTCGCACGAAGTAAAGGTACAAACGCGTGACAGAAAAAAGCATTTTGCAGCAAGACATAGTAGAGTTATGTGATATACCTAGAAAAGCAAAGGAAACCTCCAATGCAGTCACAAGCTAAATACCCGCAAACCATCAGTTTGGAATTTTTTCCACCACGTACCGAGCAAGGAATGACAAAACTGAAAAACGTCATTGACGGACTGGGAGCCATTCAACCGGAATACATGTCAGTAACCTATGGTGCCGGCGGAACCACGCAGGAAAAGACCATGGAAACGGTGCGCTACATCCAGACCCAGACGGATTATGAAGCAGCACCGCACCTGACCTGTATCGGCGCCAGCGAAGAAAGCGTCTCCGAATTACTCGATCAGTATGACGAACTCGGCGTAAAACGCATTGTGGCCCTACGCGGCGATCTGCCTTCCGGGATGATGGATCCGGGCGAATTCAAATATGCCAGCGATCTGATTGCCTTTATCCGCCAGCAGAAAGGTGACCGCTTTCATCTCGAGGTCGCAGCCTATCCGGAAACCCATCCCCAGGCCCGCAACTGCGAAGTCGGCATTAAATGGTTTAAGCACAAAGTCGATCAAGGCGCGGATTCGGCCATCACCCAATACTTCTACAACTTCGACAGTTACCGTTACTTCATCGACAACTGTGAAAAGCACGGCATTGATCTGCCGATCGTTCCCGGAATCATGCCGATCACAAACTACGAAAACCTGATCCGTTTTTCGCAAGGCTGTGGGGCGGAAGTCCCGCGCTGGCTGAAATGCCGTCTGGAATCTTTCGAAGACGATAAAGAGAGTCTGCTGGCTTTTGGACGCGATGTCGTCCAGGAACTGTCCCAGACATTGCTGGATGCCGGTGCGCCGGGACTGCATTTTTACTCGATGAACAGCATTGAGCCGACTCTTGAAATCGCTCAATCCCTTAGCTTCAAGTCCTGATACCGATGCGTATATCGCGTTTCTATCTGCCGGGCGATTACACTGCTGATCGCCTGGAACTCCCCAAAGACCAGTGCCATTACGCCCTGACGGTACTGCGACTGAAAAATGGTTTTACCGTAGAAATTTTCAACGGCAGAGGCGGCTGTGCCCGCGGGACCATTGAAACTCACGGTCGCCATCAAGCAGACATTTTGATTACAGAGCGGCTGCCAGACAATAACGAATCGCCACTGAACAGCACCCTCGTGCAGTGCATTTCAAAAGGCGACCGAATGGATTACAGCGTGCAGAAGAGTGTTGAGCTTGGCATCAGCCGAATTCAGCCGGTTTTCAGCGAACGTTGTGAAGTCAAACTGACCGGCGACAAATTGGAAAAACGCCGTCGGCAATGGCAGCAGATTGCCATCAACGCCTGCGAACAGAGCAACCGCAATACTCTCCCCGAAATTCTGCCTGCCTGCACGCTAGAAGCCTATTTACAGCATTTCGAACCCGAAAACTGCCTGGGCATTGTCGGCGATCCCTATGCGGAAAAAACGTTGCACCACCTTACTTCCCCGCAAACTCCGGTCGCCTTTCTCGTCGGCCCGGAAGGCGGTTTAAGCGAA
This sequence comes from Thiomicrorhabdus sp., assembly GCF_963677875.1. Lineage (NCBI taxonomy): Bacteria > Pseudomonadati > Pseudomonadota > Gammaproteobacteria > Thiotrichales > Piscirickettsiaceae > Thiomicrorhabdus > Thiomicrorhabdus sp. The sequence goes on from NZ_OY782566.1 coordinate 217,388, forward strand.
AAAGAAGTCGAACAAGCCATCAACAGCGGCTTTCAAAACGTCCGACTCGGACCGCGCATTCTCCGGACCGAAACAGCCGGCCCGGCCCTTCTCGCCATTACTCAGGCGTTGTGGGGCGACATCTGAATTCCGCGAACATTCCTGTTGAAGAACGCAAATTCAGTATAATAGCTGCAACCAAGTCAGGCCACCCCCTGAATAAAACATAATTTCTGTGCTACAGAGAAGAGAGATCATGCCTTCATCACTTCAAGTACCTCACCTGCAAACCGCCTTAAAAGGCCCTCTGCTGGAACTGGAGCGCCATCTACTCAACCATCATATGGAAATCGAGTCCTGGTTCCGAAAACAGTTTAAAAACACCCCAGCGCCATTTTACGCTTCGGTTGATCTTCGTAACGCCGGTTACAAACTGGCACCGGTCGATACAAACCTCTTTCCCGCCGGTTTCAATAACCTGCACCCGGACCTGCGTTCCTTAGCCGTCCTCGCCGCTCAGACGGCGGTCACGCAAATCTGCCCGATTGCCGACGGCATCCTGCTGATTCCGGAAAACCATACCCGGAACCTCTTCTACCTGGAAAACGTTTTCGCATTAAAAAGCATTCTGGAAAACGCCGGTTACGAGGTACAAATCGGTTCTTTGATTCCCGAACTGGATGCACCGCTGATAATCGAACTGCCTTCGGGCAATGCCCTGACGATGAAGCCCATTGTTCGCAAAGACAATCGCGTCGGCGTGGACGATTTCTTTCCGTGCGCGGTTCTCTTGAACAACGATTTGTCGGGGGGGCGCCCGGAAATTCTGGAAGACCTTGACCAGACATTATTACCACCGCTGGATCTCGGCTGGGGCGATCGCTATAAAACCGAACATTTTGCCCATTACTCGGACGTGACGGCTTCGTTTGCCGAACTGATCGGCATCGACCCCTGGTTAATCACACCGACCTCCGTCGCCTGTGGCCCGGTAAATTTCAAGGAGCGCAGCGGGATTGAAGACCTGGCCAATTCGGTCAAACGCGTTCTGCAGCAAACTCAGGATTACTACGACACCCATGATATCGGCTGCAAACCTTTCGTCATCGTGAAATCCGACAGCGGCACTTACGGCATGGCCATCATGTCGGTCAACAGCTCTGAAGACATCCTGAACCTGAATCGCAAGCAACGCAATAAAATGGCATCCGTCAAAGAAGGCCTGCAGGTCGAACAAATGCTGGTTCAGGAAGGCGTCTATACATACGAAACACTGGACGGCGCCGTAGCCGAACCGGTGGTTTACATGATCGGCAGCCACGTGATCGGCAGCTTCTACCGGGTTCATACCGGAAAAGGCGCGACCGACAATCTGAACTCCCCGGGCATGCACTTCGAACCCTTGTCTTACGAAGAGTCCGGAGCCGTTCCCGATGATTCGCAAAATCCGGATGCAACACCAAACCGTTTTTACGCCTACGGTGTGATCGCTCGCCTGGCGTTATTGGCCGCCGCCCGGGAAATTGCCGACTCGAAAGGTGAACTACCGGACATCAACGCAATTTAAGGACTTCGCATGAACCTGATTCTCGGCATCGTCATGGATCCGATCCAACGGATCAAACCTTATAAAGACAGTTCTTTCGCCATGCTTCTGGAGGCCCAAAGGCGCGGTTACCAATTACGCTACATGGAACCTCAAGACATCTATCTGAAAGACGGCAAACCTTTCGGCCGCTACAGTGAGCTGAAAGTCTGGGATCGACCTGCCGAGGAACAGTACTTCGGATTCGGCAAAACTTTTGATGCGCCTCTGGCGGAAATGGACATTGTTCTGATCCGTCAAGACCCACCGTTCAACAACGATTACCTCTACAGTACCCATATGCTGGAACTGGCCGAGGCCGAAGGGGTATTGGTGGTAAACAAACCGCAAAGCCTGCGGGATGCTAACGAAAAACTGTTTGCCAGCTGGTTTCCCCAATGCATTCCGCCGACCATCGTCAGCGCCAGCCCCGAGCAGATCAAGGGCTTTATTCAAGAACACCATGACACCATCCTGAAACCGCTGGACGCCATGGGCGGAGCATCGATTTTCCGGGTGCGCTCCGACGACCCCAACACCAACGTGATCATCGAAACCATGACCGATCATGGTCGGCACCATATCATGGCTCAAGTCTATCTGCCGGAAATCACTCAGGGCGACAAACGCATCCTGCTGATCAACGGCGAACCGATCGATTACAGTCTGGCACGGATTCCGGCCGAAGGCGAAACCCGTGGCAATATCGCCGCCGGAGGAACAGGGATCGGCATGGAACTCACCGAACGGGAACGCTGGCTCTGTTCGCAAATCGCCCCGACCTTACGTGCCAAAGGCTTGCATTTTGTCGGTCTCGACGTCATCGGCGACTACATCACCGAAATCAACGTCACCAGCCCAACCTGCATCCGGGAATTGGATGCGCAATTTCATCTCAATATCGCCGGTACCCTGTTCGAACATCTCGAAACCATTCTGAGCGCTTGAGGAGATCACCTGTATGCGCATCGACCGTCGCTCTTTTCTGCGTTTGAGTCTGCTGCCGGTTCTACCGGCAAGCCTCACCGCCTGTTCGACTTCTCAAGAACCGATTGAAGCAACGCAAATTGTTTTCGGCACCATCGTTAATCTGCAAATCTACAGTGACGACAAACGCATCGCTCAGGAAGCAATTGCCCGGGTTGAAACCTACTTTCAACAGTTCCACCATGAATGGCATGCTTGGGAAAAAGGCGGCATTCTCAGCAAAATCAATACCGCGATCGCTGAACAAACCCCTGTCGAAGTTCCGGAATCGGTCAAACGCTTCATCCTCAAGTCCCAGCAACTGACCCGGGAAAGCAACGGACTTTTCGACCCGGGAATCGGCAAAATCATCGCCATGTGGGGCTTTCACGGTGAAAACTGGCAAGGCCCACCTCCGCCGGAAAAAGACATACATGCCTGGCTGCAAAACCACCCTTCCTTGCTGGACATCTATTTTGAAGGAAACCGCCTGTTATGCCGCAACCGCGAAGTTCAGCTCGACTTCGGCGGCAACGCCAAAGGACTGGCCATCGACCTGGCTTTGCAACAGCTGCAACAGGCGGGGATTCAAAACGCACTGGTCAGTATCGGCGGAGACATGAAGGCCATCGGTCACCCTCCGCAACGTGAGCAATGGAAGATCGGTATACAAAATCCACAGAACCCGCAAAGCGCCCTTGCCTCTCTGACACTGAACGACGGCGAAAGTGTGGTCACCTCCGGAACCTATCAGAGGTACTTCACTTGGAAAGGCAAACGTTATGCGCACATTATCGATCCGAAAACCGGCTATCCGACCGACAGCTTTGCCTCGGTAACCGTGATCCATCCGGACGCAATCACCGCCGATTCCGCAGCAACCGCACTGCTTGTTGCCGGCCCGGATCAGTGGCAAGAGATTGCCGCCGGAATGAAGATTCAGTACGCATTCTGCATTGACCACAACGGCGGTATTCAGCAAACAAAAGCGATGGAAAAACGGGTGAAACTGTTATAATCCGCTTATGAATGAAATACACTCGCTCGAACACAATTTCCTGATTGCGATGCCCTCTTTGGACGACAGCTGGTTTGAAAAAACCGTCATTTACATCGTCGAAGACAACGAGCACGGCAGTATGGGGCTGGTGATCAACCTGCCGCACCGCTTGACGTTACGCGACCTTTGGAAACACTTCGAATACGACTATGACGAACACAGTCCTTCGCTTGACGACGAAATACTGATCGGCGGCCCGGTGGACATGGAACGCGGTTTCATCCTGCATCACCCGATCGGCGACTGGAAAAGCAGCCTGCCTCTCGGAGACGGTCTGGCCATGACCGTTTCCGACGATATGCTGGAAAGCATCAGCCAGGATCAGGGACCGGAAGCTTTCCTGATCTGCCTCGGCTTTGCCGGATGGAAGCCGGGGCAACTCGCGCAGGAAATGCAAAGCAACAGCTGGCTGACAATTCCTTACAACCAAAGTTTAATGTTTGAAACACCGCTGGCCGATCGTTGGGAAGTTGCTCTGGCAACTTTGGGGATTTCTCCGGAATTTTTAAGCTCCGAGGCGGGTCATGCATAAAGCCGACAAAACGCTTATTGACGGAGTTGTCTTCGGCTTCGACTTTGGCCTGAAACGTATCGGCGTCGCCGTCGGCCAAACCATTACCCAAACCGCTTCTCCCGAAGCGATCGTCGCAAGCAAAGACGGCAAACCCGATTGGGATCACATCACCAAATTATTCGAAAAATGGCAACCCAAAGCGATTATTGTCGGCCTGCCGATGCGCCTTGACGGCAGTGAACAAGCCCTCACTCAACCAGCCCGAAAATTCGGACAAAGATTATCCGGGCGCTATCACTGCCCGCTGTTTTTTATCGAGGAACAGCTTAGTTCCATTGAAGCAGAAGCTCGCGGTCTGAAGAACCGTCATATCGACGATCACGCCGCCCAGATTCTGCTGGAAAACTGGCTGCAATCATAATTATTATCACAACCGAACATGGACTTAATCAACGAGCATACAGGATTGAGACCTCATAAATGGAATAGGCTCTATGAACGCTGACCAAATTAACGTCGCCGACCTGATCGAGCGGATCGCCGAACAACTTCAAAATCATCCGATCATGGACAAGCAGCCGAAGATGATCGGCATCCGTACCGGCGGCGAATGGATCGCCCAGGCTTTGCATGACACACTCGGCTTGACCGACGAACTCGGCATTCTCGACACCGCCTTTTTCCGCGACGACATCGCGCGAACAGGTCTTAGTGTCGGAGTACAACCTTCGCTGATCCCATGGGAAATCCAAGACCAACACCTGATTCTGGTCGACGACGTTCTCTATACCGGCCGCACCGGTCGCGCAGCGTTGAACGAAATTTTCGACTTCGGCCGCCCGGCCAGCGTACTTCTGGTTGCCCTTCTGGAACGTGAAGGAGGGCGCGAGCTGCCGATTCAGGCCGATATCGTCGGTCAGAAGCTTACCTCCGAACACAAACTCAAACTCAACGGCCCCGAACCTTTAAGCATCGCCGTTCTTGATGAAAACGAGGACTCTCTATGAGCTCAAAACTGACTTCCGGTAATATTCAGCTCAACGAACTCGGCAAGCTGAAGCATTTCCTGACGCTTGAGGGCTTGAAACAGCAGCATCTTCTGGAAATTCTCGACACCGCCGAATCCTTCATCAATCCGAAAACCAACGAAATTCGTAATGTACCGGTGCTGCGCGGTAAAAGTATTATGAACCTGTTTTTCGAACCAAGTACCCGCACGAGAACCACTTTCGAAATTGCCGAAAAGCGCTTGTCGGCGGATGTAACCAGCCTGGATATTCAGACCTCGGCAACCAAGAAAGGCGAATCCCTGCTCGACACTTTATGGAACCTTCAGGCAATGCAGGCCGACATGTTCGTCATCCGCCATGCCGAAAGCGGCGCGGCGCATTTCTTCGCCCAGCACGTTGCCCCTCACGTACATGTGATGAATGCCGGGGACGGTCAGCATGCCCATCCGACGCAAGCCATGCTCGACATGTTCACCATCCGCAAACATAAGGGCGATATTTTCGACCTTAAGGTTGCCATTGTCGGTGATGTCCTGCACTCGCGGGTCGTCCGTTCGCAGATTCAAGCCTTAAGCATTCTGGAAGCCCGTGAAATCCGCGTTATCGGCCCCAAAACCCTGATGCCGGAGTCACCGGAAGCCATGGGGGTTCACGTCTACCACAACATGGAAGAAGGCATCAAAGACGTTGACGTTATCATCATGGTGCGTCTGCAGAACGAGCGAATGACAAGTGCGCTGATTCCGAGCGAAAAAGAATTCTTCAAACTCTACGGCCTGACCGAAAAACGTCTGGCTTTGGCAAAACCAGACGTCATTCTGATGCATCCGGGGCCGATCAATCGCGGCGTAGAAATTGACTCGGCAGTGGCCGATGGCCCTCGTTCGGTGATTCTCGAGCAGGTAACCTACGGTATTGCCGTGCGCATGGCCGTGATGTCGATTTTAATGAGCAACGCCGCCCAACTCGCCCAACACAAAGCTGAAAAAGAAAGCGAAACAGCTCAAGAGACTTCAGGTACGGAGACCACAGCGTGAGACTGGAAATTAAAAACGGACGCCTAATCGATCCGAGCCAAAACCTTGATCAAGTTACCTCCATTTATCTGGCACGCGGTCGCATCGCCGGTATCGGAGACGCTCCGGAAGGATTCAGCCCGGATAATGTCATTGATGCCGAAGGAAAGTGGATACTGCCGGGTCTGGTTGACCTGCAGGCGCGCCTTGGGGAACCCGGCAGCCACTACGCCGGCAGCATCGCTTCGGAAACGCAGGCCGCCGTCGCCGGCGGCATTACCAGTATTTGCTGCCCGCCCGATACAGCTCCGGTCAACGATTCGCAAGCCGTCACCGAACTGATTCAACGGCGAGCCCGTCAGGCGGCAACTGCGTTTGTCATGCCAATCGGCGCCTTGACCCAAGGGTTGGACGGCGAACGACTCAGCGGCATCTATTCCTTGATCGAAGCGGGCTGCGTCGCCTTAAGCCAGGCGAATCGCCCGATTCAAAACGCCCTGACCTTAAAAAATGCTCTGGAATATACCGCCTCACACGATACTGTCGTGATGCTGCGTTCCGAAGATCAGCAGTTAAAAAACCGCGGCATTGCCCACAGCGGGCCGGTCAGCTCGCGTCTCGGTCTGCCGGAAAACCCGCCGAGTGCGGAAACAACCGCACTGGCTCGTGATCTGGTTCTCGTCGAAGAAGCCGGAATCCGTGCCCATTTCTCACAAATCTCCTGCGCACGTTCTGTTGAAATGATTGCCGAAGCCAAGAAACGCGGCCTGCCGGTCACGTGCGACGTTGCCATTCATCAGCTGCATCTAAGCGAAATGGATGTCCTGGGTTTCAACAGTCTGTTCCATGTTTCTCCTCCACTACGAAGCCGCAAAGACCGTGAAGCTTTGTTGAACGGCTTAAAAAATGGGATCATCGATGCGGTGGTCAGCGACCATACTCCACTGCATCGCGATGATAAGCTGCTTCCCTACGGAGAAAGCAAACCGGGAATCAGTGGTCTGGAAACCTTATTGGCTCTGCTTCTGAAACTGGTCCGGGAACAAGGACTGGATCTGATGACCGCTATTTCTGCGGTAACACACCAACCGGCATCAATCATCGGAATGCCGAGCGGCAGCTTGAAAGTCGGTCGTACCGCCGACTTATGCCTGATCGACCCGGAAGGAATCTGGAACCTGCAGGCTGAAAACATGATCAGTGAAGGCAAAAACTCACCGTTTATCGGTTGGGAGTTCGAAGGCAAAGTGGAGCAAACCTTCTTCCAAGGCCGCCAAGTCTACCGCTCAATGGAATAATAGGAAAAAGATGTCAGGCGAACAACTTGCCGAATGGCAGACAATTGACAGTGAACAAATTCAGCAAAGCGAACAGCAGAACGGCTTCTACCTGATTGAATTGAAAATCTCCCGGTCGACACCCTTCGACTGGCAAAGTTCTTTTCGGCTTCTGGAGGCACCTGATCAGCCACTGTCACTGTTCCGCCAGCAGATTCGACAAAACAGCTTGCTACTGCAATTTTTAAGTGACCGCAAATCATCAGATCGTGGCTCCACAACACTGCAATTCAAAGATGCGGAAAAACACTACCACATACAGTCAGATGCCCCGCTTATGTTGCTTGGCAGCGGTTTGCATATGGCGACGCTTTTCGACCTTGCCGATCGGAGAAAACCTTCCGACGCCGCCACTCTCGCACTCTTGCACAGCCAGACATCCTTTGCCTTTCCGGTCAAACCGGCACGCTTTATTTTTCCGGGTTCCCCCTCTGCGGCAATCGGCGCCTGCCCTTTACTGGAAGACTGGCAGATCCCCAATCGCCTTGCCAGCGATCTGGGATTGCCCGGCTGTTACGACGGAGCCTTACCGGACTTGTTGCAATCCTGGTTACAACATGCTTCCGCTCAGGACTGGCAATTTATTCTTGCAACTCCGAATGACATTCAACGCGCCTGCATTGCGGTTTTACAAGACCACAACTGTGAGAAAATTATCTACTGACCTGTTGCCCCCGCGAATTATTCTTCAAGTTTTTCAATATGCCCGGCATGATGCCGCATCTCTTTAGAAATTCTCTCCAGCTGCTTCGCCGAATCATGCAAGCTCTTGGATACCGCCGCACCCAACGCAGCCTCGATCAAAATCTGTAATTCCTCAAACCCTTCTTCACCGATCGCACCGCATTGCTTGGATGTCAGACTCTTTTTGAATCCTTCCACCACTTTATAAGCATGCTCTTCAATTTTCATTACCATCTCCCTGATCCTCTCTTGTGCCTTAAACTGCCATTAAGCATCCTGAAAAATATCGCCACCACTACTGACGATCAAAGCGTCCGTCAACCCGATCACTTCCTGATTTTTTCCCTCGTAAGGAATCGCATTCAACACATAACGCATGGATTCCAAACGCGCACGTTTTTTATCGTTGGACTTGACGACTGTCCACGGCGCGTATTGGGTATTGGTATAGAAAAACATATCCTCTTTCGCGCGAGTATAATCATCCCACCGATCCAAAGAGGCCAAATCCATCGGACTCAGCTTCCACTGCTTCAAGGGGTCGGTTTTACGGGCGTTAAAGCGCCGTAACTGTTCCTTACGCCCAACAGAGAACCAGAACTTGAACAAGCGAACCCCATCACTGGTTATCATCTGTTCGAATTGCGGTGTCTGGTGCATAAAGCGAGTGTATTCCTGCGGGCTACAGAACCCCATCACCCGTTCAACACCAGCACGGTTGTACCACGACCGGTCAAACAGCACAATTTCACCTGCGGTCGGCAGATGTTCAATGTAACGCTGAAAATACCACTGGCCTTTTTCTTTCTCATTCGGTTTATCCAGTGCAACAACTCGCGCACCACGCGGATTCAAATGTTCCATCATCCGCTTGATGGTTCCACCCTTCCCGGCAGCATCCCGGCCTTCAAACAGCATGATAATTCGTTCGTCGTTCGATTTAACCCACTTTTGCAATTTTAAAAGTTCAATCTGCAACAAGCGTTTCTGCTCTTCATACTCGCTGCGGGAAATCTTTTCTTTATAAGGATAATTATTCTCACTGGATATGACTTTTTTCATCCTGACCGTCCCTCCTTTGTTGAAGTCAGTATAACGCGCATTCACGCCGCAGCAGTGACAGGATCATCATTTTTTCCTGCAAACTTGACAGACCCCAAGTTTTAAAAAATAAAGCGCGGCATCGCATGGTTTTTGCCCTTGCGCCCGGTACAATAAACTTCCTGACAATCTGTGTAGAAAAAGGACACATTTACATGGGCGAACACCTGCTGACCAACTTGAAAAATGTCGAATCCAGAATCGAACAAGCCTGCATTTCAGCTGGCCGCGACCGGGAAACCGTCGCATTACTGGCCGTCAGTAAGACAAAACCGGCAGAGGATGTCGCCGTCCTCGCCTCGGCCGGACAGAAGGCATTCGGTGAAAACTATCTCCAGGAAGCATTAGATAAAATTCGGGTTTTACCTGAGCTTGAATGGCATTTTATCGGCCCTATTCAGTCCAACAAAACCCGCCCCATTGCGGAAAACTTCTCTTGGGTACACAGTGTCGACCGCTTGAAAATCGCCGAACGCCTCAGCCAACAGAGGCCGGAGATGCTTGGAAACTTAAATATTTTGCTGGAAATCAACGTCAGCGAAGAAGTCAGTAAAAGTGGTTTTTCCATTCGGGAAATGCCAGAAATCATTCCCAAAATCGCCGCTTTGCCGAATTTAACGTTACGCGGTTTTATGGCGATTCCGGCACCCGCCTCCGATTTGGAAATGCAGCGGATTCCATTACACAAAATGCAGAAGTTATTGAAAGAAATGCAGCAGGCTTTTCCGGAGTTACCGTTGGATACTTTATCGATGGGAATGTCAAGTGATCTGGAAGCAGCGATTCTTGAGGGCGCAACCATCGTCAGAATCGGTACCGATCTGTTCGGCGCGCGAACATACAAAAAAAAGCCGGAGTAATCTGATCTCCGGCACTTTCTCCTTTTTAACGGCGAATTTTTGTAGTTTTTTCAGCTGTACTTCGCCGGAGGATGTTTTCGGTTCTCGCCTTGATCGGCGGCTCTTTTCCATCCCGTGCCGGTTTCATCAAAAGTCTCCCTTGTATTGCCACCGGTCTTATTTAAGTTATCGGGGCTTTCGAAAAAAACTTTAGTTAATTTTTCAATCACTTAGCCCCATACTTTGGCCAGAGACCTCATCGAAAACTGGCGCAGGAGATTCGATTTCAGCCCAACTCTGCAGAGTTTGATGAAAAGCCTCAACTCTCTGCTGCCACTCAGCTTCACTTCTCTGTTGAGGATCTCGCAAAGATAACACTTGCGCTTCTAACTGATTGACAAAGTCCTGCTCGCCGGAAAACAGAGACGACAATTGCTGCATGACGTTGTGCCATTTCTGCAAATAGTCGGGCAAAGCCTGCATGGTGCTTTTCGGTGCCGAATCCACAGCCGGATCCACTTCACCTCTCTCAACGGGGGAATTCAGACGGGAAGTTTCTTCATACAAACCGGTACGGACTTCCGCATGCGACAGCTGCAAATCCAGACTTTGCAGTTGCCCAAAATCAATGTCAAACGCCATCGCATGTTGCAAAGCTTCGTCCAGGTTACCGTCGAAAAAATCTTCTGACAGTGCATTTACCTGCTCAAATACGCCTTGGATCGCAGCCAGCTCCTCTTCATCAAGCTCTCCTTCCACTGAAAAGCCGAATGCTTCGCTGAAAGCACTGCTTTCAAGTTCGCTGCGCTCGGAAAAATACTGCACGCCCTGTGGCCCGGCCTGAAATTGCTGGCTCTCTGCCTCGGCATGGAAATAAGCATACAGCTGACGAAAATCGACACTGACCTTATCCCCATCCCGAGTTGTCAGCTGTAGACTCATACTGTTACTGTATGCGTAAGCTTGCTCTGCACGACGTTTGCCGCTAGCGGAGATTTGCACCGAATCATCGCCCCCTGAAAACGTCTGCAAAGAGCTCCCTTGCGGCGAATCTTCTGCCCGAAAGGAAGCAGGAATGGATTTAAAACTCTCCGCTCCATACAAAGTCTGCTGGGCGGCTAATCTGGATTCAATCGCTACAGCCATTTATGTACCTCCCCTGAGTGGTCACGGTTTCAAACGGTAACTTACGATTTTCGTTAATCGCACGACCATCTTTCCGAAGGCGACCTCTGATTCATCTCTTCTTTAAAAGTTCAGGTTCTTAGAACTTCTGTTAGAACTGCTAATTTATATCGGCATTCATCACCCGATCTTGAATAGAAAAATCCATCGACCGTCTGTCTACCGGTTAAAAAAAGTGCGTGCAATCTTGCGGTTTGACAAACTCCGACCCAAGATCGAATATAATAGTCGGAATTCCATTTAAGTAACCCGTTCCCCAGACCGAAAGGGAAAAAACTGCGGTCTGCAGACGGGTTCCACAACACATCAGGTAAGCTTTAGCATTATGAATTCAACCATCTGTTTTATCGGTGCCGGTAATATGGCGAAAAGCCTCATCGGCGGCTTGCTCTCCAGCGGTTATGCCGCAAACAGCATCATTGCAGCCGATCCGACCGAAACTCAACGACAAGCCCTTACTCAGCATTTCGGCATCCATTGTTACGAAAATAACGCCGAAGCGGCCACTCTAGCCGACATTATCGTGCTGGCCGTCAAACCACAACTGTTACGCGAAGTCTGTGGTAGCCTGACAACGGCTTTAAGCGACAAGAAACGTCTGATTATTTCTGTTGCGGCAGGAATTCGCAGTGATGACATCAACCGCTGGCTTGGCGGTGAACAGCCTATCGTCAGAACCATGCCGAATACCCCGGCTCTGATTCAAACCGGTGCCAGCGGTCTGTACGCTAATCCGGCGGTAAGCGGAGAGCAGAAAAGCCAGGCCGAACACATCATGCGCGCAGCCGGACTGGCTGTCTGGGTAGACGAAGAGCCTCAACTGGACGCCGTCACCGCACTTTCCGGAAGTGGACCGGCTTACTATTTTCTATTTATGGAAGCCATGGAAGAATATGCACAGACGCTTGGACTGGAAGCGAAAACCGCCCACCTTTTAACCATGCAAACCGCATTGGGTGCAGCCAAAATGGTCATGGAAAGCCACCAGGATTGCCAGACTCTCAGAGCCAACGTCACTTCGCCCAACGGAACCACGGAGCGGGCCATTCAGCATTTCGAATCAGCGGAATTGAAGCAAATCGTAGGTGGCGCCATGCAGGCTGCTTATGATCGCGCCAGACAACTTGCCGACGAATTGGGAGGAGATGTGTAATGGAAACCATCTCTCCTGCAGGTCAGGGCGGTTTATTTCTGCTTCAATTCGTGACCGGACTGGTCATTTTCGCTTTGATGTTACGTTTTCTGATGCGTGCAACCTACACCGACTGGCGCCATCCGATTGTGACGTTCATCGCCAAAGTCACCAACCCGGTCTGTGCCCCGCTGAACAAACTGGTGCCCATGCGTGGTCGCTGGGACTGGTCAGCCCTGATGACCGCCATTGTCATTCAAAGCTTGTTTGTTGTCATCATCGGCTGGCTGACACAGCGCGAATTCGGTGCCCTGTTCATCTTTTTAACCTCTGTCACCGAAATTATGAATCAGCTGTTGGACATGATGTTCTGGCTGATCGTCATTCAGGCGGTTCTCAGCTGGATTTCACCAGGCTACAATCCGAACACCGAAATTTTCAATCAAATGACCCAACCGATACTGGAACCCTTCCGGCGCCTTCTGCCCTCGGTAAGCGGTTTGGATCTTTCTCCGATTCTAGCCATACTGGCAATCAAACTGGTCCAGATCATCGTTGTCGGCTCCATTGCTCACAGCGCTCAATCGATGATAGGTTAAAACATTAGAATGACAACAACACACGAAGAAGTGGTCGAACCACAAGTACTGCAAGTCGAAGAACCTCTTGCTTTGACCAGCGGCGCAGAGCTTCCGCGCTACGATCTGGTCTATGAAACCTACGGAACATTAAACGCAGACGCCTCCAATGCCATCCTGATTTGTCACGCCCTCAGCGGCGATCACCATGTCGCTGGTATTGACGAAAACGGCAAACCCGGCTGGTGGGACGGATACATCGGCCCGGGAAAACCGGTCGATACCAACCGTTTTTTTGTTGTCTGCTCCAATAACCTCGGCGGCTGCCGCGGAAGCTCCGGGCCCAACACCACTCACCCGACAACCGGACGCATCTACGGCCCGGACTTTCCAATCGTCACCTGTAAGGACTGGGTCAACAGTCAAAATAAATTACGTGAGCATCTTGGCATCGACACTTGGGCAGCCCTGATCGGCGGTTCAATGGGCGGAATGCAGGTTCTGCAATGGGCAATCGACTTCCCGGACAAACTTCGCCACGCACTGGTCATTGCAGCGGCACCGAAACTGTCGGCACAGAACATCGCTTTTAACGAAGTCGCCCGTCAGGCGATCATGTCCGACCCGGATTTCCATAACGGCCGCTTCATCGAACGGGAAACCACTCCGAAACGCGGCCTTGCTCTGGCACGTATGCTCGGCCACCTGACCTACTTGTCCGATGATATGATGGGGAGCAAATTCGGCCGAGAACTGCGCGAAGGCAAATTACAATACAGCTACGGCGTCGAATTTCAGGTTGAAAGTTACTTACGCTATCAGGGCGAAAAATTCGCAACCCGCCAGAATTTCGATGCCAATACCTATCTGTTAATGACCAAAGCGCTCGATTATTTTGATCCGGCCGCCGATTTCGATCACGATCTCAGTAAAGCTCTGGCTGCGGCTACAGCCAAATTCCTGGTGGTTTCCTTTACCTCCGACTGGCGATTCTCCCCGGAAAGATCCCATGAAATCGTCAAGGCTCTTTTGGACAATGACGCTGATGTCAGCTACGCCGAGGTGGAATCCCGACATGGGCATGATGCTTTCCTGTTACCGAACGAACATTACGAAGGCGTCTTCCGGGCCTACATGGAACGAGTCTGGAATGACCTCCAAATTGCAGGAGGTGCGGCATGAACGCCATTTCACCTGAATTTAAACTGATCTCCGACTGGATTACCCCGGATAGCCGGGTTCTTGATCTTGGCTGCGGCGACGGAAAATTACTCAAGCACCTGATCGACACTCATCAAGTTACCGGTTACGGTATGGAGATTGATCCGCAAAAAAACATTCAGGCGATTCAAAAGGGCATCAATGTGATCCAAAGTGACCTGAACCGTCACGACCTGTGTCACTATTTCGACAAAGACTCTTTCGACTTCGTGATTATGACTCAGGCTTTACAGGTTGTCAGTCGTCCGGACGAATTGCTCGACGAACTGCTGAATGTCGGCAAGCAATGCATCATCACTTTTCCGAACTTCGCGCACTGGCGTAACCGCGCTCAACTGATGTTTACCGGCAAAATGCCGGAGACAGATACTCTGCCGTACCACTGGTACGATACGCCGAATATTCACATGTGTACTTTCAAGGACTTTGAAAATCTCTGCGAAGAGAAGGGCATTGAAGTCGTCGCCAGAACCGTGGTCAACAGCGAACACCGCCGTTCTCTGGGCATGAGCCTGCTCCCGAACCTGTTGGGCGAAGTTGCGCTGTACAAAATCCAGCGTAAAGTCGTCAACGGATAAAAACCGCCGTTTTCTCCCTGCACCGGTCTTCCCGCCCGGTGCAGACTTACGCTAGCGCCTTTCTTCCCCCCGAAAGCCCCAAATGCACCGATTCGCCGGAATTTCTTAAGGCAGATCAAAAGACGGCGTAATTCCCCTTCATTTTACTCAGTTACTCTTGAGATTTCGTCACATCTCTGTTATATTTTCGAATAAAAATTATTATCATTTATACTACTACCTATGACCGAACAGACCCACTCTTTTTCTCTCTCCAAATGCCGTAGCGGGCAAATCAGTCAGATTACCGCTCTTGAAGGAGACCTGAAGCTGAAAATGCGCTTGGTTAACCTTGGATTCCACACTCACAGCATTGTCGAGCTGATCCTTGCGCGCGGGCACAACCTAATTGTTTCGGTCGACGGCAGCCGTTTCGCAATCGATAAACAGATTGCCGAACATATTCAGGTCGAGCCTCTGTCATGACGGTGATCAAGCCCAGCAAAAAATACCCGAAAATAGCCGCCCACACTTACCAGATCGCTTTAATCGGAAACCCGAACAGCGGTAAAAGTACGCTGTTTAACCGCCTGACCGGTTCTCAACAGACTACCGGAAACTGGCCTGGAGTAACCGTCGAGCAGAAATCCGGCCATTTTGAACTCAATCAGGAAAGCTACCACCTGATCGATCTGCCCGGCGTCTACAGTCTCGAACAGTCTCCGCACAGCGGTCTGGACGAAAGGGTCGCGTGTGATTTCCTGCAGTGCCAACCGGTGGATGTCATCCTGAATATTGTGGATGCCACCAGTCTGGAACGACAGCTGTTTCTGACCGCCCAGCTTTTGCATATGGGACTGCCGGTCGTTGTCGTCCTGAACCGGATGGATCTGTTGCAAGAACGTAATCTGCATATCGACACCGATAAATTGTCCGCACAACTCGGTTGCCCGGTCATTCCAATTTCGGCTTACTACAACAAGGGCATTGACCAGCTTAAGCAACAATTGCCGAATATGGTAAACCGTCGCTCCAACCTGCACTTTGACCTTCCAGAGACGCTGCACGAATCGGTTCATAAACTACGTGATCTGCGTGACAATCCGAAATCCGAATCCTGCTGGAAAAGCTTGCAGATGCTGATTTTCCCCGAAGAAGCGCCATTGGAACTGCGCAGCTTCTGCGCCAGCGAAAAACGTATGCTGGAAGCGCACTATCAGGAAGATCTGGCGCTGATTACCGCTGATCTCTATTTTCAGTTCGCACACGATGCGGCACATGCCAGTCAGGTTCACACCGATCAATTTACCCGCAACACGACGGATATCATCGACAAATGGACGCTCCATCCGATCTGGGGCATGCCGATTTTCCTCGGTATCATGTATCTGGTTTTCGCGCTCTCAATTGTCGTCGGCAACGCCTTTATCGATTTCTTCGACCTTGGTGCCCAGGCACTGTTCGTCGACGGGCCGAGCGCACTGCTGCAATCGATCAACGCTCCCGGCTGGCTGATTACTTTCCTCGCCGAAGGCATCGGAGGAGGCATTCAGGTAGTCGCAACCTTTATTCCCGTCATCGGCGCCCTGTTCCTGCTGCTGTCGATTTTGGAAGATACCGGTTACATGCAGCGCGCCGCCCTGATCATGGATAACCTGATGCGCCGCCTGGGTCTGTCCGGTCAAGCCTTTATCCCGCTGGTTGTCGGTTTCGGTTGTAATATTCCGGCTGTCCTTGCCAGCCGGACTCTGCCTGATCATCGTGACCGGATTATGACGGTAATGATGACACCATTTATGTCATGCAGTGCGCGTTTGACGGTCTATGTGATGTTTGCCACCGCATTTTTCAGTGACCATGCCGCTCTCCTCGTCTTTTCTCTTTATCTCGCCGGCATACTGGCAGCGGTTCTAACCGCTTTGATGTTAAAGAAAACACTGCTTCCGGGCGAAGCACCGCCTTTGCTGATGGAATTACCGATCTACCACAAACCGGCGGTAATCAATGTTCTGCAACACACGCGCAACAAACTAAAAGGGTTCATTCTCGATGCCGGGAAGGTGATTGTACTGGTGGTTCTCGCGCTGAATTTCTTTAACAGCCTTGGAACCGACGGCAGTTTCGGACACGAAAACCAGCCAAGTTCGGTTCTGAGTACGGCTGCAAAAACCTTAACGCCGATCGTGGAACCTTTAGGAATCACCGAAGAGAACTGGCCGGCAACCGTTGGTTTGATTACCGGTTTGCTGGCCAAGGAAGTCGTCGTCGGCTCTCTGGATGCGCTTTATCAAAGTGAATCCGACGAAGCCGTCAATCACCTGGAATACGACTTTACCGGTGCTTTACGCGAAGCGCTCCTGACCATTCCCGAGAACATCAGTTCGATCTTTTCCGACCTGACCGATCCACTCGGGCTGCAATCGCTGGAGAACGTCGAAGACAAAATCGCCATCGCCGAAGAACAAGGCTTTACCCCTTCGACACTCGACAAAATGACTTACTACTTTGACGGCAACATCGGAGCCTATGCCTATCTTCTCCTGATTTTGCTGTATTTCCCCTGCGTCGCAACCTTCGGGGCGATCAAACAGGAGCTGGGCTGGCGTTGGGCTATCTACAGCGGGAGCTGGAGTATGTTTTTGGGTTTCAGCGTCGCAATCGCTTTCTATCAAGCTGCGACCTTTAACCAGCATCCGCAAAGTTCCGTAGCCTGGTTACTAGCGATTTTGTCGACTTTCCTGATACAATTTATGCTATTAAAGCGAGTCGGCAAGAACTATTCGGTTAAAAAACGTTTTTAACAAAACCGCCGTCAAACACAACGGCGACCTCTTCCGCCTCGGCTCTCCAGGCTTTTTAAAGGGGCGGACCCATGATTCTTCTCGACTTGAAACGCTATATCAAAACCCACGACAGAGTCACCTTTTCGGATATTAAAAACCACTTCGATCTCACTGACGATGCCGCCAGCGCACTCTTGCTCCCGTTAATCAAACAGGGACACATTCAGGAGATCGGCGCAGATGGCTGCAGCAGCGGTCTGTGTTCGACAGGATGCGTTCAAACCTCATTGGGCGCCAGTTATCAATGGATAGACAAGCCATTAAAAAATCTATCCATTCCCGTGCAAATTCTTTAGAATGAAACATCATTCAACGATCGTGACCCTCAATGAAAAAGTGGTTCCAAAAAAATAACAGTCGCCGATTTCACCGGGTCGATATGCCGGTACGTTACTTTATCCGCCCCAGCTCGCCAATCGAAAACCGGCAGATTTACGCAACGGGAACCGACTACTTTCCGCCATCGATTGAATTCAAGGTCAACCGGTACACCCAACTTGTCAAGATGATGCTCAACGAGCTTCCGGATCAGTCACTGATCCAGACGCTGCTCGGGGAAATGTTTCAAGCCGTGCTGTTTTTCGGAAAATGCCTCGACTCGATCAGCCACGGAATTCAACCGATGCAGGACTTCGGAGTACGGGTTCAGCTGCAGCAATTGACCGACGGTTTTACACACCTGAACGACATCAAGGCACACTCCCCCAAAACTTACGGCTTTCTAAAACAATTCGAAGACAAATACCTTGACCTGATCAAACACTTCATTCGGAGCCTGAGCGATTCGACGCAGAACTATTTTGCGGCAAGCAAACTGAACAGTGATAAATTTGACATCGACGACAGCATGGAGTCCTTCCGTTCGCCGGAACATGAGCAGATTCCATTGCGTCAGGCGATGCTGGGGATTTACGACCTGTTTGAAACCTATCTGGAAATCTACCGACATATCTGCAGCGACCACCTCGATACACAAAGCCCCGAGAACTGGCCTTTGCAAGTCGTCAATGTCAGCGCAACCGGCATGGCTTTTCACAGCCCGAAAGCTTTTCCGCTACACGCAGCCGTTGACGTTTTTCTGGCCTTCGAACCGCCGGATCGGGTGATCAAATTCAATGGCAAGGTTGTCTCCAACACGCCGCAGAAAAACGGCCGGCCGGAACGTTTCGCGATTAATTTTGAATTTCCCGACAGTGAACCTCAAAAATATCTGCAAAACGAAATACAGAAGTTCGAGATCGAATCCTGTATGGACGTCGAGCTGTAGTTACCGCTTATGAAAAAGGGAAAAACTTCAGCTTTCCACGCGTCTGCCGATACAATCTTTCAGCAACGTTACCGCGATTTCTAAGAGAATTTGCAATATGTTTGGCGACCAAGACAATATTGACCCCAGCTTTATGGACAGACTGCCTGTCTCTTACCGCACCCCTGCTTTGGAACTGATCAGCCAGGCGGATCTGCGCAGTATGCTGATTATGCGTAAGCAAGGCGTCCCGATTGAACTTGAAAACAAATACCAACTCTCAGCCGAACAATGGCGGCAAATCATCAATTCGGTGATTTTAACCAAACTCAGTACCTTTGAAATTAACACCGGATTTCCCAACCGTTACATCAACAAACTGGTGGAAATTGTCGGGGCGGTGTACGGCATGCCGAACCGCACCGCACGCCAGCTCGAAGCTCTGTTCCGCGACAGTCATCCTCATTTTGCCGAATGGCTGGCCAACCTGCACAGGGTGCAAATGCTCAACGCCCGCCAAAACGGCAGCTGATCGCCAGCGTTAATTACGCGCCGGCCGCAGATGATTGCAAAACCCGCCTTCGAAACGGTATGCCTGCCCGAAGCCCTTCACATAGCCGCCTTCAAAAGGTTGCAGCGAAAACAGGTGAAAATCCCCTAAACCGCTTAACAGTTCCACAATTTCTCCAAAGCGGGATTTCAACAGCTCCAAAGCCTCCTGCGCTTCAGAACTCTCACTCTGAAGGTGCGCAACCCTTGCCTGGAAACTGATTCTCTGGCGGGCAAAAGGCTGTTCGCTCTGAACTTCATCTTCCAGCAACAATCCTGAAACGACCGTTTCCGCTCGCTCGAAGGAACACAAATACAACAGATTTCTCGTGTGCAAAGCAAGCTCACTGACCAAGATGTACAACCGGCCATCCTCACGGATTGCAAATGGCATCGTGCTGGTTTCAACCTTGCCGTTTTCGTCCAGCGTACTCAGCACCAATGCCTTTCTTCCCGCAACAAACTCTTCACAGAACGATTGCGCTTTCATTCTTGTCCCCTCCGCCCTATTCAACTCTATGCGATTTCAGCCCTGTGCAATTTCCAGTGTTTTCAGAAGCCAGCTGCGAATATCCGCCAGCTCTTCGCCGCACACCTGGTGCCCCATCTGATAAGGGTGCCATTCAATCTGATAGCCCTTTTGGCCCAAAGCCTTGCGGGCATGTTCCGCCAAAGCCAGAGGCACGACGCCGTCTTCGGTGCCGTGCGCCATAAAGATCGGCATTTCACGGTGCATATAAAACTGCTGCTCCATCGGGCAATAGGTCGACAAAGCCATAATCCCGCCCAACGATTGCTGATAACTGAGACCGGCATGCAGGGCGATAAGTCCTCCCTGAGAAAAACCGGCCAGAAGCACTTTTTTAGGATCGATTCCCGCTTTTATCTGCCGGTCGATCAAATCGTAAACTCGATAACAGGCAACGCGGATTCCTGCGGCATCCACCTCATTCAGCAGATCCGGACTGCGGATATCGTACCAGGAACGCATCAGCATGCCGCCGTTAAGGGTGACCGGCTGTTCTGGCGCATGCGGAAAGATAAAACGAATCGCATGCTGCTGCGGTAAATTCAACTGGGGCAAAACACCGAGAAAGTCGTAGCCGTCCGCCCCCAGACCATGCAGCCAGATCACCACTGCCTGCGCACTCATCTCTTTACCGTCCGGCCCTTTTGGCTCCACAATAATCGGTGGCGTATCACTCATTTTTTTCACAACTCCCCAAACTTTTCAATTCCATTCCAGATCTTCGCAATCGATTTCGGCATCCGACACAAGCCGGGCATGAAACATCAACAGAGCGCAGACTCTCTGATAAAATAGCTCCATTTTATAGGCAAGCGGAGCCTGCGTCACGATCGACGAGAAGGTTTAAGCTTTCCGGCTCTTCGCAATCGGAGGAACCATGCATATCCCCTTGAGCATTTTATTGATCTGTTGCAGCCTCGCTTTAGGCGCCTGCGGCAAGAAAGGTTCTCTGTATGTTGAGGAAGACGCCCAGACCTCATCTCAGGACGTCACGTCTCCGCCGCCCGCATCGCCCCAACAGTAACAGGACTTTTGTAATGAGTGCAGCTTTTGGCTACCAAAACAACCGACTTCACGCCGAAAACGTCAGTCTGAGCGAACTGGCAGACACCTACGGCACCCCGCTTTATGTTTATTCGCGAAGCGAGTTTGAACAACGCTGGACAGCCTTTGACAGCGCCTTCGGCGACCAGCCGCATCTGGTGTGCTACGCGGTTAAAACCAACTCCAATCTGGCAGTCCTCAATGTTCTGGCCCGCCTGGGTTCCGGTTTCGACATCGTTTCTCAGGGAGAACTTGAGCGAGTTCTGCGTGCCGGAGGTAATCCGGACAAAGTTGTTTTCTCCGGCGTCGCCAAACAGTCTTCCGAAATCCGCCGCGCTCTGGAAGTCGGTATCCGTTGCTTTAATATCGAATCCCACGCCGAACTGGATCGTATTCAGAAGGTGGCCGAAGAAATGGATCGAATCGCCAACATCTCGATCCGGGTCAACCCGGATGTCGATGCCCAGACCCATCCGTATATTTCCACCGGTTTGAAAGACAATAAATTCGGCGTCGATATCCTCAAAGCCCCGGAACTTTATGAAGATGCCTGCGCCTGCTCGCATATCAATCCGGTCGGTATCGACTGTCACATCGGTTCCCAGCTGACTCAGATCGAACCGTTTGTCGACGCTTTGAAACGCGTTCTGGCACTCAAAAACCGACTTTCCGATCTGGGCATTGATCTGCATCATCTGGATTTAGGCGGCGGCCTGGGAATTCAATACACCGATGAAACACCGCCGGAAATCAGTGACTATATTCAAGCTCTGGTACAAGAATTGAATGATCCTGACGTGGAAATCATCATCGAACCCGGACGTGCCATTGCCGGAAATGCCGGAGTGCTTCTGACGGAAGTCGAATATCTGAAACCCACCGATCACAAAAATTTTGCCATCATCGATGCCGCCATGAATGACCTGATTCGCCCGGCACTTTATCAAGCCTATCAGGAAATCGTACCGGTCGCTCCCCGAAACGACGGTTTGGATGCTGTATGGGATCTGGTTGGCCCGGTATGCGAAACCGGCGATTTTCTCGGAAAAGACCGGCCCTTGAATCTGAAGGCCGGTGACCTGCTAGCAGTGCGTTCCGCGGGAGCTTACGGCTTTACCATGAGTTCAAACTACAACACGCGCCCGCGGGCTGCCGAAGTGATGGTGAAAGATGATCAAAGCTGGCTGATCCGCCCGCGCGAAACCTATGAAGACCTGATGGGCAGCGAACGCCTGATCGAAGATTAAACTCACCGGATTGATACCTGTCACCGCAGTGTCAGGCATCAGTCTGCCGTGGCAAACGCGAAGTCAGCCACAGGTGCAACGCCGACAGCTGCTTCGCTTCCGGTAACCGATTTTCTTCTCCGCGAATGCGGATAATCTGCGGCTCCGAACCGTTTGCCTGCAAATGCGGTTCGACCCAGGCTCCCCAATCACCCTGCTCGTCACGCCAGGCGACCAGCATCCGAGTTTCGGCAAATTCGTCTTTCGGCCAGTCGGTCCAGAAGGCATGTTGCAGAAGATGACTGAGCGCAAGCATCTCTTTTCGTGAAGTAATGACTCTCGGTTCTTGCGGCAAAACCGGTTGCTCTGCTCGACCTTGCTGCGCCGCCAGCCAGGGTGCCATCCACTTACGGTATAACTTTTCCACATCGATCAGATAACGACTCTGACCGATCAAAGCCACTTCACTCTCCGGGAGTTGCATCTGTTCGGCCAGGGCGTAGGCGTCCTCAAGCAAAGCGATCATTGATTGACACTGCATGGGACGGCAGGGAAGTTGCGCCAGAGCATGATGCAGCCGACAACCAATCAGCTCCGGAAAACGCGCAGCCAGAGCCAATGCCATCGAGTTAATTCGCGGCAAACTCTGTAAAGCTTGCAGACGCTGTTCATCCAGCAGACAGACTTCAACCTGCTCGGCGATCTGGGGATTAACAAAACGCAGACGTAAATTACGCAGAAAACGGACGGTTTCTTCTTTTCCCGGCCACCCCACCTGAGCGGCCAGTTGAGTGCGCTTTCCAGCCAGAAGAGCGACGATATCCGCTTCCGTCAGACGCGAGCTGATCAGGCGCCAGGCAAGCATGGGAGCATGATCCAGCAATTCAAGAATCTGCGGATATTTACCGGCAAAGTGCAGCAGACGCAGCTGGTGCGACGGAAACAACAGACAACTCTCCTGCACCCAGGCAGGGATCTGCTTGCGCCAAGCCGATAATTGCGCCAAGTTCGCCCAGGCCAGAATATTAAAAAAAGACGGGTAATCGGGAATCGGACGCGAATCCATTAACATCGCATCCCAGCCGGGCACGGACACGACACCGATCTTGGGAAACAATTTACGGGCATCGACCCACAAGCACTGCTCGGCGTCATCCCAGAAACAGTGGCGTGCCAACTGTCTCTGGCGCAGATCGGTTGTTGCAGGAATCGCGTTCGGCATCGGCGATCACCAGCTAGGGCCGCTTTTAAAAAACAGCGTTTTAATGTATTCACTTTCAGGAATGGCCGGATGGACAGGATGATCCGCTGCCTGATGCCCTTGGGAGAACAGCTGCACTCGACGATCAATATGCCGGGCTGCCGACTGTACGGCTTGCAACAGCTGATCCCGCCCGAGATGATGCGAACAGGAAGCCGAAACCAGAATACCGTCTTTTTCCAGCAGTCGTAAAGCCAGCTCGTTGATGCGCCGATAGGCTTCGAAGCCCTGCTTGAAATCTTTCTTGCGTTTGATGAATGCCGGAGGATCGACAACAATGACGTCAAATTTATGCGCTTCCAGTTTCAGTGCATTCAACACGTCAAATGCATTTCCCTGAATGGTGGTCAAAATCGATTCGACGCCGTTTAAACGAGCATTGATTTCAACACCGTCCAAAGCGGCTTCGGAAGCGTCAACACAGGTAACTTCCGAAGCTCCGGCGGTTGCCGCCGCCAGCCCCCAGCCACCGAGATAACTGAAAACATCCAGAACGCGCTTGCCTTTCACCAGTGTCTGCAGCATGGCTCGCGACTGGCGATGATCATAAAACCAGCCGGTTTTCTGCCCGCCTTCTACCGGAATCTGAAAACGGGTGCCGTTTTCTTCAATCGTCAAGGTTTCCGGCAACTGTCCGTATACAACCTCTTCATATCTCGGCAAGCCTTCCAGCTCCCGGCTCGGCGTATCGTTCTTGAA
The DNA here is from genome assembly GCF_963677875.1 of Thiomicrorhabdus sp. Classification (NCBI taxonomy): domain Bacteria; kingdom Pseudomonadati; phylum Pseudomonadota; class Gammaproteobacteria; order Thiotrichales; family Piscirickettsiaceae; genus Thiomicrorhabdus; species Thiomicrorhabdus sp. The sequence continues at coordinate 241,549 of NZ_OY782566.1, forward strand.
CACAATCGCTTGCGGATGATAGAGATTTTCCAGCAGTTGAATCAGCGTTTCCTTCACCGCTTCCATACCGGCTGTCGTAATCTGCACCGAAAAGACTTCGCCAAACCGGTCAATGACCAAACCGGGCAGCCCATCGCCTTCGCCAAAGATCAGACGGTAGTACGGTTGATCAAATACCTGCTCCCGCAAAGCCTGAGCTTCCTGCACACGTTTTTTGAGGAATTTGAGATTGAAATCGAGTTTGGCATCACGGCTCAACAAACGAGCGCAAATCAGAGTGTTCGGGTTCACATACCCGATCCCGAGAGGTTTGCCATTTTCGGCTTCAATCTGTACAAGCTGCCCCGCTTCAAACTCTTTCAGGGGTGTCTGCCGGGCATCGACTTCATTGCTGTATACCCACAAATGCCCTTGTTTCAGGCGGCGTTCTTCATTCTTCTTTAATCGTAAACTGGCTAGCATGTTTTTCTCTCATCTGACGGAGCGCTCGTCACCCGAACCGCCGCCGTAAACAAAAAGAAGAGGCAAAAACCTCTTCTTTACTTTTAAATCTGCGGCATCTCAAAAGACGCCGTTTCCATACGCTTAAGCGTCGATCATCGCCTGATAATCTTCGTCACTCAACAGCTCATCCAACTCGGAAGTATCGTGCGGGGCAATTTTAAATAACCATCCGCTGTCGTAGGGTTCGTCGTTGATCAGCTCCGGTTCGTCTTCCAGAGCTTCGTTGATTGCAACGATTTCGCCGCTGACCGGCGCGTAAATATCGGAAGCCGACTTGACCGATTCCAGAGACATCACATCGTCCCCGGCCGCCACGTCTCTTCCCAGCTCCGGAAAGGTCACACTCATCAATTCGCCTAGAGCCTCCTGGGCAAAATCGGTAATTCCAACAACGGCATTACCTTCTTCATCAATGTAAACCCACTCGTGTGTTTCGGCATATTTTAAATGTTGCGGCAATACGCTCATCATTCCTCTCCCTGTTCTGCTGATCCTGACCGTCTATGGCTGAATCATATCATTAAATTCCGGCATGTCCTGCCAAGAAATGGCGATTTGCCAACGAATTTTCCCGCCGATTCGCAACTCTGCCCATTTCTTTCCATTTCTTTGAGGGAAGCCCCATGCAAACAAAGCAGATCACAATTAATATTGCGAGATACTTGCCGTCACCACACCCCAGATCACCATATCACTCTCTTCGCGAATTTCAATCGGCCGGTAATCGGGATTTTCCGGTAACAGCCAGGTACGGCCGTCGCGAATTTTCAAGCGTTTCACAGTCAGATCACCGTCCAGAGCGGCGATCACAATTTTGCCATCGGCCGGCGTCACACTTCGGTCAACGATGAGAATATCACCATCGAGAATACCCACATCGCGCATTGAATCGCCCTGCACTCTCAATAAAAAAGTCGCCTCCTGATTGCGGATCAACTTCTCATTCAAATCCAGACGCGTTTCAACATAATCTTCTGCCGGACTCGGAAATCCGGCAATCACTTTGGAAGCAAACAGCGGCAGCTCAACGCCCGAATAATCGCCCGATTGCGGTGGATGCTCGGCGTCTTTACCGTCGGTGAACATGCCGTCTTTCACCCACCTGCGGATCTTCTCCGCCTGAGAAGCCGGTACACGGATAACCTTGCTTTTTTCCCCGAAACGGCCGGAACCGCTTTTACGTCCGGCCCCCTCCCGGGCACCGCCATGAGTGATTTTATCAGCCCTGTCCGCCATTTCAGTTTGCTCTTCGTCTGTTATGAAATTCGAATTACCTTACGAAAAGTCATTATTGCATAAACTTGAATATTGTTACAGAATTCAAAAAATAACTTAACCATTTCCCCGAGACTTTGCTCATGCCGCTGTATGCACTCATCGATGGAAACGCTTTCTATGCCTCTTGCCAGATTGCCTTTCAACCTGAATTAAAACACCGCCCCGTCGTGGTGCTGTCCAACAACGACGGCTGCATTGTCGCTGCCAACGATCTTGCCAAACAACTCGACCGCCACTATTTCAAACAGCGCAACCTCGGAGCCGGAGGCTATCACGCCGCCATACCGAACAGTATGATGTTCCAGCCTTACTATAAAGTCGCCGGGCTGCTGAAACGGCATAACACGGCAGTATTCAGTTCCAATTACGAACTCTACGAAGACATGAGTCAGCGCATGCACCGCATTACCGCCGGGTTTGCCGAACGCCAGGCGATATACTCGATTGACGAAAGCTTCCTGGATTTCGGCAATCTCACTTTCGCGGCGGCCGACCAACACGCCCGTCGCCTGAAACAGACGGTGCAACAATCTCTCGGCCTGCCGGTTGCCGTCGGCATCGGTCGCTCCAAAACCGAAGCAAAGCTGGCCAATCGTCTAGCCAAAAAATTGCAGTATAACCACGGAGTTTTTAACCTCGGAAGCTTGTCCGAACAGGCGCACGACGCTCTTCTGAAAACGTTGGAAGTCGGTGAAGTCTGGGGCGTTGGCAAGCGTTTGGCAAGCAGCCTCTACGAACAAAATATTCGCAGTGCCTATGATTTAAAACACGCCGACGGCAAACTGATTCGTCGGCAATATTCCGTGCATCTGGAACGCACCGTACAGGAACTTAACGGGCAAGCCTGTCTGCCATTCTACGAAGCGCATCCTTATAAACAGCAAATTATTTCATCGCGATCTTTCGGCCGCAGTGTCACTCAATTACAAGAAATGCGCCAGGCCGTCACCCATCATGTCTGCAAAGCAGCCGAGAAATTACGCCGCCAGCAATGCCGCTGCACCAGTTTAAGCGTCCATATACGCACAGCCGATCACACTTTCAAGCCGACTTACCGCAATCAGCAAACCATCGTTTGGATTCAACCTACCGACGACAGCATTCAGTTGAGCCGATACGCTCATCAGGCGCTCCAGGCAATCTGGCAAACCGGCTTCGACTACGCCAAAACCGGCATAGTACTCAACAATATCGAACCCTGGGGAAACGAACAGTTCGACCTTTTTGCTCCGCCGGAGAATCCGGAAACAGAGCGTAAATCCGCCGTTTTGATGCAACTGATGGATCGGATCAACCGCCAGAAAGGGCAGAACAGTCTGCAACTTGGTAGCTGCGGTTTGCAAAACAGTGCCTGGAAAATGAAACGCAATCTGATGTCTCCGCGCTATACCACGCAATGGGACGAACTTTTAACGGTTTGCTGATCCCGCTCGCACAACCCCATGCAAACGCATGAACCATCGTTACCGACTTTTCAGAATATTCTTTGCCGACTTTAACATGGTAAAGTGCAATCTCATACGATCAAGCTCCTGATCCGCTCGGCACAGAAGCAATAATAAACGCTCTTGCATAAAAAACTTGCCAAGAGTGCCAAGAGAACAGAGAATTAAGCATTATGAGAATCTTACTGACCGACGACGATCCGGACTTCGGACTCGCTCTGCAAACCTCCCTGAAAAAATCCGGCATGACCGTAGATTGGGTCACCAATGCCGAACAAGCTTTGGCCGCCCTTGGATCAGACAATTTCGACCTGCTTCTGCTCGACCTGACTTTGCCTAAAATGGACGGCATCGCCCTGCTGAAACAACTCCGTCAGTCCGAAAATGCCATTCTGATCATCGTTCTGACCGCCCGTGATTCTCTGCAGGACAGAATTCAGGGGCTGGATCTTGGCGCCGACGACTACCTGAGTAAACCTTTTAACGTAAAAGAACTCGTCAGTCGAATTCAAGCCGTTTCACGCCGCCGGGAAGGCCGTCTGGTCAACGAAATTCACTACCGCGGTCTGCAGATCGATCTGTCGCACCACTGCGTGAATTACCAGAATCAGGACATCAAGGTAACCAAAAAAGAATTCATTCTGCTGAGAGTCCTGCTGGAACATCAGGGACGCATCGTCTCCAAACAGCAACTGGAAGAAAAACTCTACAGCTGGCAGCACGACATCGGCAGCAACAGCATTGAAGTCCATATCCACAATCTTCGCAAAAAGATCCCGATCCGTTTCATTGAAACCATTCGCGGACTCGGTTATCGCGTCGAATCACAATGAGTTCCGGCCCTTCACTCAGCCGACGATTAATGATTGTCACCTTCACGGTGCTGCTCTTAAGTTACAGCGTCATCACGCTGCTCAACCACCGGGAAGTCAATAAAGAGATCGAAGAAATTTACGATGCCGAGCTGAAACAATACGCCTACCTGGTTTCAGAAGTCGTCAAACACGCGCCCCGAAGCCTGCACGATCCACTTGATCGCCCCACCTCGAAAACCGCCGTAGAAGATGATGCCGACAAAATTATTTTCCAGGTTCTCGATAAGGACGGTAACATCATCGGGGCCTCAAGATTTGCTCCGAAAGCTCCGCTTCTCGATCAATATACCCAGCTCAAACAAGGCCATTACAACATCGAACTCAAACAGCAGATGTGGCGGGCCTACATGTTGCCCATCGAACCGCATTACTGGCTGATTACTGCGGAAAACGACAAAGTTCGTCTGGAAATCGTCAACAACCTGACCTACAACTTGCTCTTCTCGCTTTTGGTCGGTTTTCCGCTGATCCTGGTGCTGGTATTCGTCGTCTTCCAGGCCGGACTGTCGCCACTGAAACGAATCACACAGCTCATCGCCGGTAAAGACCCCTACGATCTCAGACCGATCCTAAGACACGACACCCCGCGAGAAATCCGTCCGTTTATCAACGAAATCAACCAACTCATGCAGCGCATACAGAACGCCATCCAGGAAGAAAAAAGCTTTACCTCAGATGCGGCGCATGAATTAAGAACGCCTCTGGCCGCCCTGAAAATTCAGATCGACCTCCTGCAAAGCAGCGTGGAAACCCCGGAACACCAACCTCAGATCAGCGCCATTCAAAACACCGTCAAGCGTACGCTGCATCTGGCGGATCAACTGCTCAACCTGTACAAGGCACAGCCGGAGCTGCAGCGCGAAGCCTTTCAACCCTTACAGCTGCAACACATCCTGACCCAGAGCATCAATACACTCTATCCGCTGATCAGTTACAAAAAAATCGATCTGGAAGTCGAAGGTGCCGATCAATACGATCGGATTTTAGGGAACGAAGTCGGTCTGCAGCAGGTCTTCGTGAATCTGCTGCATAACGCTATTCAATACACACCGAATCAGGGACGAATCCGTATCAGACTGGCAATACTTGATCAGCAGATTCAATGCTGTATCGAAGACAGCGGAGACGGCGTTCCCGACGAAAAGAAACCCCAGATCTTCAAACGCTTCTATCGTCAGGAACAGCACCGTCAGAGGGCCGACGGTTGCGGCCTTGGATTGACCATCGTCGCCAAAATACTGATGGCGCATCAGGTCGACATCCAAACATTGGACAGCTCGCTCGGCGGATTAAAAGTCTGCCTGCTGTTTAAAAAACATTCCGCCTAAAAGGCCTCCACTCTCACCGATTTCAAAGCCTCGACTCTTTGCAGATGTTGCAAACGACTCTGTTCGAGATCCACCAGCGGAAAAGGATAATCGCGCCCAAGTTCGATGCCGCAGGCTCGACAGGCTGTGGAGTTTTCCCAGGGAGCGTGGATCACCGCGCTGTCCAGACGCGCCAGCTCCGGTACCCACTGGCGGATATACTCACCGTCCGGATCAAACTTCTGACTCTGGCGCACAGGGTTGAACAGACGGTAATAAGGGGCGGCATCCACCCCACAACCGGCGACCCATTGCCACCCCATCACGTTGTTGGCCGGGTCGGCGTCAAGCAACGTATCGTCAAACCAGCGCTTGCCGACCAGCCAATGCTGGTTGAGATTCTTCGTCAGAAAGGATGCAACCACCATCCTGACTCGATTATGCATATAGCCGCTATGCCACAATTGACGCATACCCGCATCGACAATCGGAATCCCCGTCTGCCCACGTTGCCAGATATGGGTTCGCTGATCCACACCGTCCCAGGAAAAATCAATAAAACGACTTTGAAACGGCATCTCTTCCGTATAAGGAAAAAACCAGAGCAGCAGACGGGCAAACTCCCGCCAGGCCAGTTGCCGCAACCAACTTTGTATTTGCTGCGCACCCACTTGATCTCCGAGAGATTTCAATTCAAAGATCAACATACGACTCGAAACATGACCGAAATTCAAATAGGCCGACAGATGACTGGTCGAGTCCCGAGCGGGCAAATCCCGTTGAACGTCGTACTCCGCGAAAGCTCCGTCGATAAAAGCAAAAAGCTGCTGCCAGCCGCTCTGCTCGCCGACGCTCCAGTGCTTCATCAGTTCCTGAGCCCAAGGTTGCCGACTCAGCTGCACCAGCGAAGCGGCCTGTTCCCAGCTTTCCGGCGGCGGCAATATTTTATGCCGACCCATGCGAGTTTTTTCGAAAGGCTCCAAAGAATCGATTTTCGTCAGCACATTCCGGTAAAAGGGGGTAAACACCGCATAAGGCTCGCCTTTTTTATTTAGAATCTCTCCTGGTTCGAACCAGAATTCCGAAAAGCTGGGATGCAACGCCACCCCGTATGACTCGCATACCCTCTGCGCTTTTTGCTGCATTTCGTTAAACGGATGCCCGACTTGAAACGAGTAGTAGACGGTTTGCACATGGTACTCGGAAAACAACTTGAGAAGATTCGGTTCGAAACGCCCTTCCATCACCCACAGGCCTGCGCAACCGTTCCGCCGGTAAAATGTGTTTTGCAACGCTTCCAGAGCGTGCGCCAGCCAGACAGAACCTGCTTCGCCCTGCGTATAATCTTCATCGTGAAAATAAGCGACAATGACTTTTTCCGATTCATCCAAAGCGCGCTGCAAAGCCGGCAGATAATCGATGCGAAACTCTCTTTGAATCCAGACTAAAGCGGTTTTCATCTCCGAATTCCTTTTTGTTATGATGATAGCCTTAAATTCCAATCAGGAGATGACCATGAATTCACCGGCTTACGACTCAATCGTTTTTGGAATGGGCTGCTTCTGGGGTGCCGAAAAGCGCATGGCCGCGCTTGAAGGCGTCATCGATACTGAAAGCGGTTACGCCGGAGGCGACGACCTGCTTACAGATTACCATCAAGTACTTGATTTGGAAAAACACCTTCGAAGCGGTCTGGCCGAGAAGCGAAACCACGCCGAAGTCGTCAAAGTCGTTTACGACCCGAAAAAGGTTTCTTTAATGGCCTTGCTGGCTCAATTCTGGGAAAACCACAATCCGACGCAGGGAGATCGTCAGGGCAACGATATCGGCTCCAACTATCGCAGCGCCATCTATTATCAGACAGCGCAACAGCGCAATCTTGCCGAACACAGTCTGGACTGCTATCAGCAAGCATTGAGTGCCGCCGGATGGTCGAAAATCACCACCGAAATTCTACCGTTGCGAAACTACAATCGTGCTGAAGAATACCACCAGGATTACTTGCAAAAACATCCGGGCGGTTACTGCGGCCTCGGCGGCACGGGAATCGCTTTTCCGATCGAGACGTGTACGGTCGTCCAAGTGAACGAATCTCCATAACCGCTCACGAAGCCTCTTCGGCATCGCAAACCCGGTTTCGGCCATCCCCCTTAGCCAGATAGAGCGCCTGATCCACCCGGCGGAAAAAGGCGGTACGCTCTTCGGATTTACGATATTGAGCCACACCGAAACTCGCCGTCTGCCGCCCCGCTTCGACAAAATCGAATTCTTCGATCTTCCTGCGCAGGTTTTCCGCCAGGATGCTAGCCCCGGACTTATCGGTCTGAGGGCAAATAATCAAAAATTCTTCACCACCCCATCGACCCACGACATCGACCTTGCGCACATTGCTGTGCAGGATACGGGCAACATTCTGTATTACCTGATCTCCGACCTCATGCCCGAAGTAATCGTTGACATTTTTAAAGTGATCCAGATCCAGCATGATAATCGACAACGGCAAATCGTAACGCTCCGCCCGATCCAACTCGCGGCCCAGCTCTTTATCCAATTTGGCCCGGTTGCTGATCCCGGTCAGTTTGTCAGTTTCCGAAAGCGCCTTCAATTTCACCTGATCGTCAATATTTTTGTAAAACGCAATATAACCGACCCAGGTGTCATACTCATCATAGTTGGGGGTAATATTGACCGCATACCAATTTGTTCCTCCCTGAAAATTCCGGTCCTCGATCTCACAGTGGAAATCTTTTTCCTGGGAAACGGTATTCCACAACTCTTGATACAGCCCCTGCGGCGTATTGTCTGATTTCAGTATTCTGATATTTTCGCCTACCACGTCCTTGCCCGAGCAGGCGAAGTTCTGGCAGAAATATGAACTGGCAAAGGTTATCGTTGCCGAAAAGTCGATAAAAATAAACGCAATATGCCGATCCATAATCTCAAAGTTCTGATGGCTGCGTTTCAATTCGATATTGAGATTTCTCTGCAAACGGTGCATACGCACCTGATTATCGACACGAACGTTCAATTCTTCCTGATAAAAAGGCTTGGTGATGTAATCCACCCCGCCGAGTCGAAAACTCTCGACGATGGCCGATTGATCGGTTTTCGACGTCAGAAAGATCACCGGAATTTCGCTTAGGAGCGGATTTTTATGTAAATGCCGAATGACTTCAAAACCGTCCATATCCGGCATGACAATGTCGAGCAAAATTAAATCCGGTTTCTGCCGCTGCACAACTTCCAGAGCGGCGTGGCCGTTTTTCGCGACCAGAATTTCATAACGGTCTTGCAGAATCGTACTGACCATTCTCAGGTTCAGCGGCTCATCGTCAACCACTAAAATCAAAGGCTTAAGCATCTAAGGCTTCCTCTACCTTCTGTAATACCTCCAAAGCGGTTTCGTATTCAAACTGCCGCACCGCATTTTCGAACGCTTTGGCCAGTGTCTCGTCAACAACACTTCGAACCAGATGACCAAACTCTTTAATGCGCTCGTCTTCGATAAAATGGCTCGATTGTAAATCTTCTTTAAAGGTATCCAGAAGCTGTTTTTTCTGTTCATCATTCCATTCCGCTCTCAGCTCTCCCGGCGGAATTTCGATGTGAACCGTTTCGTCTATCTCATCAATTGTATCGGCCAGAACCTGCAAAAATTGAGGCCAAAGTACTGCTTGTTCCGCCTGATCTTTGCTTTGATAAATGCGTGAGACCAGCTCAAACGATTTGCCCAGCGACAGATTGCCGCAAACACCTGTCAGAGTATGCAATTTATCCATCCATTCGGGACTCAGGCCATTTTCCATTTCAACTTTTTCCGCTTTTAACGGCCATCCGCGGTATTTTTCGGCAAACTCGGCAAGAAGCTCATAAGCTTTGGTTCGACTGCCGATACGATCGGTCAGGGATTGCAGATCGAAAAGATTGTTTGCAGAATCGTCGTCGCTCAAAACCGGAAATTCGGTATCACCCGGTGATAATTCGATTGTTTTCAAATAGGTAGACAATACTTTTTGCAGAGCCAAAAGATCGATCGGTTTGGCAAGGTGATCGACCATCCCGCATTCCTGAGTACGCTTTTTATCTTCTTCCATTACCGCCGCACTCAAAGCGACGATCGGAATATTCTTATTCATGCGATGAATTTTCAGCGCGGCTTCAAAGCCATCCATAACCGGCATCTGCAAATCCATCAGGATCAGATCAAACTCCTGATCCTGCACGGCTTTCACGGCTTCCAGACCATTGGACACCACCTCGACTTCCAGCCCAAAACGTTTCAGGTTTTCCAAGGCAACCACCTGATTCAACTCATTGTCTTCCGCCAGAAGAACTCGTCCCAATGCCATAAAGTCGCGTTCCTGCTCTTTCAAGAGACACGCCAGCAAACTGGACGAGGTGAAAGGTTTGGAAAGCACCCTCTCAACCGTCACCTGCCGTTTCCGCGACTCAAGAAGCAGTGCTTCCTTGCCGAACGCCGTGACCATCAACACATGCGGAATCGAAAGTTCCAACTCGTTCTGTAAGCGTTTCAATAATTCGAGACCGTCGATTTTCGGCATCTTCCAATCCAGAATCAAAAAGTCGAAATGCTCTGCATGCAGCATTTGCATCGCCGCTTCGGAATCGAAGCACTCTTTTACTTGCAGTTTCCAGCCTTCCAGAATCTGCACCATCGCGCGACGTTCGATTTCATTATCATCAAGCACCAGAAAACGCTTGCCCCTCAGCGGTTCCAGTTCCGGGTGATTGTCGCGTACGGCATCCGGATCAAAATCCAGAGTTATCGTAAAGCGGAATTCGCTTCCCTCGCCAAAACGACTGTCGACAGAAATATGCCCACCCATCGTTTCGACCAGCTGTCGGCTGATTACCAGACCGAGGCCGGTTCCACCGAATTTACGGGTATTGGAGTTATCCGCCTGAACAAACGGCTGGAACAGACTGCGCATCTGCGATTCGGTTATCCCGATCCCGCTGTCTTTGATCACAAATTCCAACGTCACATTCTCAGCACGCTTCTCGGTGAGATTCACCTGAACTTCCACGCTGCCGCTCTCGGTAAATTTGATCGCATTACCGACCAGATTGTTGACGATCTGTGAAATTCGCAAAGGGTCCCCAATCAGAAATGCCGGGATATCGGGATCGACATGGAAAAACAGATGGAGGTTTTTCTCCTGAGCCCGGTAAGAGAACAGATCGGAGGCATTGGAAAGAATTTCATTCACTTCGAATTCGACGTTTTCCAACTCAAGCTTGCCGGACTCTGCCTTGGAATAATCCAGAATATCGTTAATAATCGACAGCAGAGCCTTGGAAGCCTTTTGCGATTTCAACAGATAATCTTTCTGCACCGGCGATAAAGGCGTACCCAGCGCCAGCTGTGTCAGCCCGATCACACCGTTCAAGGGCGTCCGAATCTCGTGCGACATATTCGCCAGAAACATGCCTTTGGCTTTATTCGCTTCCTCTGCCTTCTCTTTCGCTTCGATCAGGCTGCGCTCCATATGTTTGGTTTCGGTTATGTCCTGAACGGTTCCCTGCGAAGCGATCGGCTCACCATTTTCGTCGAATAGGTTATTACCGCGTTCAAGCACATATTTAATCCCTCCGTCCTTCATCAGCAAACGGTGTTCAACTTGATAAAACGTCTTGTTTTCCAACGACTTTTTGAACGTTTTATTGACCAAATCCCGATCATCAGGATGAATTTTCTGTAAAAACGCTTCATAAGAAGGTGAAAAGCCATCCGGGTCCAGTTCAAAAATTCGATAAATTTCATCCGACCACTGCAATTCGCCCGACTCCAGATCCAGATACCAACTTCCCAGCTTGGCGATTTTCTGTGCATCGCTTAACTGACGTCGACTGGCCAGCACCTCTTCTTCTGCACGCTTTCGAATGGTAATGTCCTGCATCACACCCAGTCCTTCGACCGGTAATCCCTGATCGTTATAACGCACCAGATAGAAGTTATAGAAATACCGTACCGAACCATCGCTATCCACCATCTGATGTTCAAAACCATCCTGATAACGATGATGGTACAAGAAGGCTTCCGACAACTTGGTTTCCAGCTGTTTATGTTCCGCCTTCGGGATAAAGCGCTCCAGAAAACGATCCCAACTGTAGACACCGCCATTTTCTTCCGTCTCGACCTTCATCATCTTCAACCACGATCGGTCGACCGTAAAAGTCAATTTTTCGATATCGAATCGCCAGAAGCCGAGCGAAGCCGCTTCGGCAGCGGTTTGCATCTGACGGTTGTAATTGAGAATCTCCCGGTCTTTCTTTTTCACCTCGGTAATATCATGGTTGACGCCGTAGCAACGGATCGGCACACCTTTTTCATACAACACGGTATAACTGGCCAACATCGTCGTCAAGCGGCCATCCGGAAGAATTACTTCGTTTTCAACCTGACGGGAAAAGTCCGAATGATGATGATCAATCTCACGCCGCAAATCGATAATGAAACGCTGTTGATCTTCGGGAACGGTATTTAAAAACTGTTCAAACGTCTGCTGGTGGCCTCCGGCCTCTTCGGCCGTCCCCCCAGCAGAGCAAAGTAGGTGTCGTCAAAGGTGTAAAGGTTATTTTGAAGGTCTAATTCCCAGAATCCCAGATGTGCTGCCTTAGATGCCAGCCGAATCTGGCGATCAAAACCGAAAACCTTGCTTTGCAACCGTTTGAGAATCCGACCGATAAACAGCGACGCGACCAGGGCGAGCAGAAAAACGATCAGCGAATCCAGTAAGAACTCCCTCTCACGGCTGCTCTGAACCTCTTGCAGATAACTGGGCTTAATCTTCAGAATCAAGGTCAAGGAATTAACAATCGGAAGATCAAAACGTTTGGCAATAAAACTGTCTCCCCGGTAGAACTCGCTCTCTAAAATCGCTTTCCAGCGTTCGGGAAAAATCGTTCGGAGATGAAATTGCGGACTCAGATAACGCCCCCAGTTTTTGTTCACATCTTTATCGTAGATCAGAGGAAAACCTTGCGAATCCACCAGTGTATGCTCAAAAACCCAGGCGTCCTGCAAAGAATCCAGCAGAAACTGCGCAAAGTAATTGATGATCAGGATGCCATCGAAGTGACCGTCTTTTTCCAGCGGCAACATGGCACGAACGGTCGGACGATACGGCACTTCGACCTTGCCGTGTTCAATATTCAAATCCAGATCGGAAAACCAGACCTGATTCAGCGGCTTATTGACTGAATCGGCAAAATAATACCGATCCGCTTTATTTTGCAAATCCTGTCTTTCGATCCATACCGGCGCTTCGCCGGGATTTTTTATACGCTCGGTACGCAAACGTTCCATGCCGTTTTTATCGATATAACGCAACTGCATGATCTGCGAATTACTGTTAATCAGCGCTAAAAAAACGCTCTTAACATGCGTATCCGAGCGGACTCCCTGGCGGTACTCAAGAAAACTCTCCGAATCCTGCAAAGCATGCAGAGTATTGCTGCTTTCGGTAAAGAACTGCCGGAAAACGCTTTCATGCAGTTGTAACTCGTGCTTTCCTTCGTCCAGAGCCGCACTTTTGGAACGATCGGCAAACAGAACCGTATCGACAATAAACACCGACACAATAATACTGAAACTGAAAATGATAAAAACCAGCGAAACAATCGATAATTTTGGCAGGAATCGGCGCATAAAATCACGGCATGCAAATGAATAAGAATAGTCCCCAGCTTACCCTAGATTGCCGACCTCATCCATACAAATTACTGATACCAGCCTTCTCAAAAAGCGAAATCTTATTTGAAAACAAGCAGTGTGATTTCAAACGGTTATATCGAAATCAAAGAACAGACACATAAACGAATATTGTCTCCGGCTCATCGGGCGGAATCCGCACGGATCGGTCAAGCAATTGAAAACCAAAAACAAAGAATAAAACAAAAAGCATTAAGAGAAAGAAATGGCGCGCCCGAAGGGATTCGAACCCCAGACCTTTGCCTCCGGAGGGCAACGCTCTATCCAGCTGAGCTACGGGCGCGTTTTGAGGGCTTTGTATTATAAGGGTTTCGCGAGATCATTTACAGTCAAAAAACCGTAAAAAAGATTTAGCCGCATATTTGCCCCGCAATTCCCCCGTCTTTCTGTTGTCTGATTATGGGTTCATACGGAACAACCGAGTGTCGAACTCAGACAAAGGCAAATCGTTAGCCTGGTGCAAGCGATGTCCCAGATTGGGGATTAACCCGGTTCCACTTGCGCCAAGAACAAACATAATCAATTGATATTAAACAAAAAGTAATGAAAGGGTTGTCTGTTGCTAAGATTTGCCGATGACTTTTTTCGATCCTGAACAGTCGGTTTCTCAGCCGTACCTTTTCCTTTTTCGGATACTTCACATATGGCGCACTATCAATATACTTTAGGACAAGCGGTTTATCGTTTTAACGATTTAAAGGATTTGATGGCCAAAGCCACTCCCTTGCGATCCGGCGACATTCTCGCGCAGGTAGCGGCCAAAACCGAAGAGGAACGTATGGCGGCACGCTTCGCTCTCGCCGAACTGCCGCTGAAGACTTTCTTAAACGAAACCGTTGTTCCATACGAATCGGACGCAGTGACGCGACTGATTTTCGATGATTGGGACGAAGTCGCTTTTCAACCGATCTCCCATCTGACCGTCGGCGAATTCCGCGACTGGCTGCTCGATTACCGAACCGATTCGGCAATGCTGGATCGCATAGAATCAGGCTTAACGCCGGAAATGGTCGCGGCCGTTTCCAAACTGATGCGCAATCAGGATTTAATTCTCGCTGCGAGCAAAAAAGAAGTCGTCACCCGCTTTCGCAACACCATCGGATTGAAGGGTGGTTTATCGACCCGCTTGCAGCCGAATCATCCGACCGATAACACCCAGGGCATTATCGCTTCGACGCTGGACGGGCTGCTCAACGGTTCCGGCGATGCCGTGATCGGCATTAATCCGGCAACCGACAATGTCCAGGCGGCAACCGCCTTGATCCGTTTACTGGACGATATCCGCCTCAAGTACGATATCCCCATGCAATCCTGCGTGCTGACGCATATCACCAACAGCATGCTGCTGATGGAACGCGGCGAACCGGTCGATCTGGTCTTCCAGTCGATCGCCGGTACCGAAGGCGCCAACAAATCCTTCGGTGTCGATCTCAATATCTTGGCCGAAGCGCACGAAGCAGCACGTTCATTGCAACGCGGCACAGTGGGCGATAATGTGATGTATTTTGAAACCGGACAAGGCAGCGCCTTATCATCCGGTTATTTCCATAATGTCGACCAGCAAACACTGGAAACGCGTGCCTACGCGGTTGCCAAAAAATTTCGCCCGCTGCTGGTCAATACCGTGGTCGGCTTTATCGGCCCGGAATACCTGTTTGATGGTAAACAGATTATGCGTGCCGGACTGGAAGACCACTTCTGCGGCAAACTGCTTGGCGTGCCGATGGGCTGCGACATCTGTTACACCAACCACGCCGAAGCCGATCAGAACGATATGGACAACCTCCTGACGCTGCTCGGAGTCGCCGGCGTTAATTTCATTATGGGCATTCCCGGTGCCGACGACATTATGCTGAACTATCAGACTACCTCTTTTCACGATGCCAACTATCTGCGTCAGGTACTCGGCAAAAAACCGGCCCCTGAATTCGCCGCCTGGCTGCAGAAAATCGGCATTCAAGACAGTCAGGGACATTTACTGGACGCAAACCAGCCGGCACCCTTATTGGCCGACATGCGTTTTTAAACGGAGAACGATATGCCACAGTCCGCCAAACACCCGAAAATTCTCCAGGATCTTGCCAATCTAAAGCACATCACCGAGGCACGTATCGGTCTGCAACGCGCCGGTTCCAGTCTGGCTTCAAAGGAAATACTTAAATTCGACCTCGATCATGCGCGGGCACGCGATGCAGTCCACTTGCCCTTTCAGATCAAACAACTGGCGGAAAAAATTCATGCTCTTGGGGTAAACACGGTGGAAATTTCCTCAGCGGCCGACGATCGTATGACCTATCTGCAACGTCCCGATCTCGGGCGTAAACTTGGTTTGCAATCGCGCGAATTACTGCAGCAACAGACCGAAGAGGCGGATATTTGCATTGTTGTCGGCGATGGTTTGTCATCCACCGCCATTCAACAGAATGCCCTGCCGTTTTTACAGCTGTTACTGCCGATGTGCCGGGATAGAGGCTGGACACTGGCTCCGATCCACCTCGCCAATCAGGCCCGCGTCGCTCTGGCGGACGAAGTCAGCGAACACTATCACGCTAAAATTGCGATCATTCTGATTGGGGAAAGACCGGGATTGAGTGCCGCCAACAGCATGGGAATCTATATGACTTATGCACCGAGAGTCGGACGTTCGGATGCCGAACGCAACTGTCTTTCCAATATTCGCCCCGGCGGGCAAAGCTATCAGGATGCGGTGGAATTATTGGTTCGACTTATGGATGGAGCGCTGAAAATGCGCCTTTCCGGCGTGCAACTTAAAGACGATAATCAGGAAAACCCGGCTATCGACATTAAGTGAAGAACTCCGCGCGACTCATAAAATAAAAAACCTCCATTCAGAGTTTTTTGGGGGCTTTTGGGAGGTTTTTTATTATCCATTTGTTATCGAAGCCAATCGACTTAGTTTTCGATAATATCGAGAATGCGGCGGGTTTTTTCCATCATACGAATAATCGTACCGTCGACTTTAATGGAAATACTGCCGTCTTTTCCAAGTGGAACCACCACTTGCCCGCGACGATAGATATCATCCCCCAATACATCCCCCTTGCGGAGTTTTTTCTGCCAGCCCGGAGGTAAAGGTTTACCGCGTTCGGCATTTTTCTGCAGTCCGGGAGGAAGCGGCTTTCCAGACGAACCGATCGCCTGCGATGAATCGTCATCGCGATACTCTTTTTTAGACGCCTTCGGGTGATTTTCGGCATGCTCCGACTTCGCCCAAACCAATGATGAAGCACTCGCCACCGCAACCGCCATCAAGGTACCAACAACTCTCTTTTTCATAATCGAAACCTCAAAGTTCAACAATCCATTCCTTTGGAAGATTCCCCAAGCATCCTCCAAGCCGTGAATTCAGAGTAATTCCCCCGAAAATAAAAAGCAATCCACAGCAAAATAAATTCACTATTTCTTACGATTTTTTAACTTTTTCGCCAAGAATGACAATTGTTTCTCTTATCAGGCTTTTCCTCTACAATAGCCTGTCGGACTTAATCGATTGGAGAAGCATTTTGGAATATCGCGGAATTTCCGGCTATCAACACGGCTCTGACAGCGCCACTGGCGTTTTGATCACCAACCTGGGAACACCTGACGCTCCTACCAAAGAGGCACTCAAGCCCTACCTGAGAGAATTTCTGATGGATCCGCGAGTGGTGGAACCGCCACCATCCCGCTGGGTTTGGCGTTTGATTCTGGAAGGAATCATTTTGAACACTCGTCCGGCCAAATCCGCAGAAGCCTATGCCACCGTCTGGGACAGCGAAGGCCCCGGTTCGCCACTGCTGAATATCTCCAGCCGCCAGCTCGACGCCATTGCCGAACGTCTGACTCCGTATTTCACGGGACGAGTCGAATTCGCTCTGGGCATGCGCTACGGTAATCCATCGATTGCCAGCGCTTTGCAAACGCTGCAGGATAAAGGCTGCCAACGCATTATCGTCCTGCCGCTTTATCCTCAGTATGCGGCCGCCACCAGTGCATCAACCATGGATGCCGTCAGTGCCGAATTGCAAACCTGGCGCTGGGTACCCGACTTGCGATTTGTCAGTCACTATCACCGCCATCCCGGCTATATCAAAGCCTTGGCCAACAGTATCCGCGAACACCAGAAAATTCACGGCAAACCACAGAAACTGGTGATGTCTTATCATGGTGTGCCGCAGCGTTACCACGACAACGGCGACCCTTACTATTGCGAATGCCACACGACTTCTCGCCTGCTGGCTCGTGAGCTGGATCTGAACGACGACGAATACATGGTCACATTCCAATCGCTGTTCGGTAAAGAGGAGTGGATCAAGCCCTATACCGACGCCACCATGAAATCCTTGCCGTCGGAAGGTATCAAAAACGTACAGGTTATCTGCCCTGGCTTCTCGGCGGATTGTCTGGAGACCATTGAAGAGATCGGCGAAGAAAACCGTGAATATTTCGAAGAAGCCGGCGGAGAAAAATTCAGCTTCATTCGCTGTCTGAACGATCGGGCCGACCACGCGGATGCGCTTACCGATGTACTGTTGCAAAACCTTCAAGGTTGGCTGGATGCCGGAGAAGACGAAGCAGAACGCTTATTGGTTAAAACGCAGGCAAAAGCCAAAGGCTGCCCGTTTTAATCCGTAAGTTTTATCTGTAACTTTTATCTGCCAGCGCAAAAAATAAAAAACGGGGTTCAACCCCGTTTTTGGTTTTCTGCCTGCGGTTTAGGATTTATAAGCCTGCAAATGCGACCTAAGCGCCAGTTCCGGCGGATAAGGATCAAGAATAACCTGCCCCTGAAGATACTCGCTGCCGTAGCGATGGATAAACTGCTGTAGCAGTTTCATCACGCTGATCAAGGGAATAATGCCTTCTTTGAATTCCTGTAAAGTGTTGCGAAACAGTTCTTTTTCCGCGTCACCGACCTGTTTTTTAAAGTAACCGTACATATGCTCAAGGGTATTCAGCATTTTGCCCTTATTGCTTTTGGTCGCCAGCAATCGATGAAGCAATTCTTCATAGACTTGCAGGCTCTCCTGCAGCGTGTCTTTACGGGCTTCGGCTGCAATCGGCCCCATCTGCCGGTACAGCGACTCGTTTTTAGACAGTAACAAATACTTATGATCGCGATGAAACGCCTGTAAATCGGCCACTCCCGGTTGCTGCTGCAGAAAATTCCGCCAACGCGCCAAGGTAAAAACGTGCAGCATAAAGTTTTCTCTCAGCCACGGGTCTTGCAGCCGTCCCTCTTCTTCAATCGCGATCCACGGCAATGTCTCTTGCAAGCGCTTGGTAAACACCCCCTGATCCATCGGATCCTGAGAACCGAACCACTCTCCGCTCGGACGATACACTTTGATTCTCTCAAGACCACAACTTGGTGAACGCGACTTGACCACCGCACCGTCCAAAGATTGCTTCTGCAGAAAAGCCAGTTTTTTCTCGGTATAGTCCAATAAACCGTCGGTTACATCACGGCCGCTTTTGGTTCCGACGACGCGAATCGAACCATTGCCTTGCACCAGACGGATCGGTTCGCGCGGCGTGCCCAATACCGGCGCCTCAGGACAAAATTTGAAGAAATCGGCATAAGCTGCCAATTGATGGATGACAAATTCATCCTGAGCATGACCGCCGTTATAACGGCATTCGCATCCGCTCAGACAATCCGACAAGGCAATTTTCAGTCTGGGAAACTCGTTCACGATACACTCCTTGTCAATTTACTCGTTTAAAGATGTCTTCCGCCGTCTACCGGTAAGCTTAAACCAGTACTGTAGGGACTGTTCATTAAATAATGCACCGCCTGCCAGACCACATCCGGTCCCGGTTCGATGCCGATGGCCGACTGCCTGATGCGTTCCCGGCGGTAATCTTCGGGATCATCTTCATGAAACATGATCAACCCCGGAGCGATATCATTGACCTTGATCTCCGGTGCCAGCCGCTTGGAGAACTGCTTACTCATATTCTGCATCGCCGCCTTGCTGGCAAGATAGGCGATGGTCTGCTCATTGGTTCCCTGAACGCTACTGTCGGAAATGGAAATGATATCCTTCACCCCCTTTCCTCGGCGCAGCAAGGGTTCAAACGCCAGATTCAACCGATAGGGAACTTCAACGTGGATGCGAAAAGTTTCCTGATAGAGTTGAGGTTCAAGAATCATCTCGCTGTCTTTTCGCCAGATGGAAGCATTGTGAATCAAAGCACGCAAGTCGTTCACCTTACTGCGCAGCAGGTCGATAAAATCGTCAATCGTAGCGGCATTGCGGAAATCAACCTGAATCGCATGCGCCCCGGCTTGACGCAGTTCTTTTACTTCGTCCGTTTCCCGACGATAAGTAAACAATACCGGATATTCCCCTTCTTCCAGTAACCGTCGAACCAAATGGGCACCGACTCTTCGTCCGCCTCCGGTCACCAGAACCGCTCCATTTAATTTTTCCAAACCAACCTCTCTTCAAAGCAGACGAACAGCCTTCAAAAAACGAAAACCTGCGACCTTTTTTTAGCGCTCAAGCACATCCTACCATGTTAGGCAATGCCGATGCCGGTTGCGTGAACTTTTGCCATGAGAATGAAAACAGTGCGCGCCGACGCTCTACTTTTTTTCAAGCGTATCAATCTGCGGCGGACGCATGGAAGAAAAAAAGAGTTGGCACGGACGGCAAAACAAGGCGATTTTGAAAACGGCCGCTAAGGCGTGCGCACTGCTTCCGGAGCAATGCGTCCGGCCAGAATTCCGGCCAGTAGCACAAAGCCGGCCGAGAATAAAAGACAGGCTTCCATGCCGGCGATCTGATAGACGTAACCGGACAAGACCGTTCCCGCCAAACGCCCTCCGGCATTTGCCATATAGTAGAAACCAACGTCTTTTGATGTTCCGTCGGCATCGGCAAAACTGACGATCAGATAAGAATGCACCGCCGAATTCAGAGCGAAAGCCACCGCAAACAGAGCCAAACCAATCAAAATCACCGCCTGCGGTTGCAAAGCAAGCGCCAACGCCATGAAGAGCGGCACACCACTCAAAGCCAGAGCAAGCACTTTGGCGGTATTCGGCGTCGGATTACCGTGTCGTCGGGTCCATTTCGGTGCCGAAGCCTGAACCACTCCATAGCCGATAACCCACGCTGCCAGAAAGCTACCCACTTCCAAGTGATCCCAGCCGAGAACCGACACCAGATAGACCGGCAAAGCCACCACAAACCAGACATCCCGTGCGCCGAACAGAAAAAAACGTGCCGCCGACAAACGGTTGATTGCCGGGCTTTTGGAAAACATTTCTGCGAATTTGGATTTATTGCTGGCCTGACCAATCCCGCCGTCCAGCAGCATCACCGACACCAGCCACGCCACAGCCAGCATTGCCGCCATCAGTTGCAAAGCCACTTCAAAACCAACCCATTGCAAAAGACCGGCTCCCAGGAAGAACCCGACCCCTTTCAGCGCGTTTTTCGATCCGGTCAGAACGGCGACCCAACGGTAAAGAGCGCCGTCCGCCTCCGATGCCAGTGACTTGATACTGCTTTTGGCGCTCATTTTATTGAGGTCCTTGGCAATCCCGGACAGGGCCTGGGCAAACATAACATAGGCAACCGTCAACCAGCTTGGATCAACGGTCAGCATCAGCAGAGCCGCAATCTGCAGAAACAGACCGAGATTCATCGTAACCTTCAGACCAAGGTTGGCGCCGAGCCAGCCGCCGAAAAGATTGGTCACGATGCCGAAAAACTCATAAAACAGAAACAGCATTGCGATCTCCAGCGGAGAATAACCGAGATCGTGAAAAAACAGCAGCACCAACATCCGCAGAGCGCCGTCTGTCAGCGTAAAAGCCCAATAGTTGGCGGTCACGATTCCGTACTGTTTTAACGCTCTGTCCATCCTTGCTGCTCCTGTCCGTCTTGCTGTTTAAAGAGCGCGGTTGGCGCGACCGGCCTTCTCCGCCAATTCCATCATCCGCGCCACATAACCGATTTCATTGTCGTACCAGGCAAGCACTTTCAACTGAGTGCCATCAACGACCATTGTTGACAAGGCATCAATTACGCTTGAGCAACGCTCCCCTTCATAATCGACCGAAACCAGCGGACGTTCTTCATACCCCAAAATGTCTTTCAAATCTCCCTCGGAAGCTGTCTTAAACAGTTCGTTGACTTCTTCGACACAGGTCTCCCGTTTCATTTCCAGTGTCAAATCGGTCAAAGAAGCATTCATCAGCGGCACACGAACCGCCAATCCGTTCAGACGGCCGTTCAATTCCGGAAAAATCGTGCCGATCGCTTTGGCCGAACCGGTGCTGGTCGGGATCAAAGATTCGAATCCGGCACGTGCGCGACGCAAATCCTTATG
The DNA here is from genome assembly GCF_963677875.1 of Thiomicrorhabdus sp. Classification (NCBI taxonomy): domain Bacteria; kingdom Pseudomonadati; phylum Pseudomonadota; class Gammaproteobacteria; order Thiotrichales; family Piscirickettsiaceae; genus Thiomicrorhabdus; species Thiomicrorhabdus sp. The sequence goes on from NZ_OY782566.1 coordinate 263,039, forward strand.
CCCGTGATCAACCACTTTCTGTGTATTGGTACGGTCATGCATCGTTAAAATCGTGCCGTGTTTCACGCCGATCTTTTCGTGCAGAACTTTGATCACCGGCGCAATGCAGTTAGTGGTACAGGAAGCCGCTGTCATAATGGGATCTTCGCCCGGGACGAAAATATGATCATTCACGCCCATCACAATATTTTTAACATCTTCTTTCATCGGCGCCGCAACAATCACCTGCTTGATCCCCTGATCAAGATACGCCTGCAATGATTCGCGGGTACGGAAGCGTCCGGTCGATTCAATCACGACATCCACGCCCAAAGCCGCCCAGTCGGTGTCTTCGATTTTTTCGTTCTGTGAGTAACTGATCGCATGACCGTTGATCACAATCTGATCATGGTCTTCTTCCGCCAGATGGTGCCAGCGACCGTGCGCCGAATCGAAGTTCAGCAAATGTGCCGACCCATAAGCATCGGTGGCAATCTCGTTGATATGCACAAACTCGATTTCCGGAGAATCGAAAGCGACCCTTAATGCCAGACGCCCCATGCGCCCGAAACCGTTAATTGCAACTTTGATTTTCATTTTCTTCATACCTTTACTTCCTGTTCTCGCGCGCATTAGACCAGCTTAATGTGACATACAAGTGACGTTTTGCCGGTTTTTAATAAGAAATTTTACTTAAGTTGATCATTGTCAATTTTCAGCGAATCTCGACTTACTTAAGAATTGACTTAAGCCACTCTTCGACCATCGCTTTGGTTGGAACGCTGCCGCTATGTACCACCTTTTCATTAATGACTACTCCTGGCGTACTCATCACACCGTAAGACGCGATTTTCGAGAGATCTTCCTCTTTACGCAGACAAATTGTCAGCTGCAATTGTTCCGCAACGTTTTCGATCAGCCGGGCAGTTTGATCGCAGTTTTTGCAACCGCTGCCCAATACCTTGACCTGGATTGCATCGTTACTGCAGCAATCAGAAGACGCCTCACAGCACGAGGAGGATTTTTTCTCCGATTCCGGACGATCACTGCAGCAGTCCGACGAATCGCAGCAACTCTCAGAAGCCGTGACTTTTTCCCGGTCTTCCGGTGCGCAGCAAGCAACACCGCAAGCGACACATTCTCCTCGAGCGTTTTTGAACATCGGGCAAAATCCGCTAAAAGAAGCCTGAACAGCATTTGCCGCCATTGCCAGAGCGATCCAGAAAATCCAATTTTCCGTCAGATCGATCTGCCCCAGAAAATGCGCAACCACAATCAAAATCACCATAAAAACGGCAAACATCCGTAACGGACGATTTCCCTTGACCACTGAAGTATTCATTTCCATACCTTTTCCTTGCTTCCTTTAAAAAACAGAACTCATAGAGCTCTAATACAAATAATTGAACAGCCAGCCGACCAGAATGAAAGCCAGACTCAACACCGAAACAAACACGGCCAGCATCGGCCACTGCACCACCTTTCTTAAAATCAGCAGTTCCGGCAAAGACAGCGCGGCAATACTCATCATAAATGCCAGACTGGTGCCGACCGGCACCCCTTTATGCAACATTGCTTCGATCACCGGAATCACTCCGGTGGCATTCGAATACAAGGGGATTCCCAACAGCACCGCTGCCGGAACATTCCACCAGCTGCCGTCGGCAAGATAAGACTCAATCCAGTCGGAAGGGACAAAACCATGAAAGGCCGCGCCGAGCGCAATTCCCGCCAATACCCACCAGCCGACGCGGCGCACAATCACTTCGACCTCCTTGCGGGCAAAATCGTGACGCGCGCGCAGACTCAACGATCGCTGCGCCTGCTGCTCCGCCTGTTGGCGTGCTTTGATGTCCCACACATAAGACTCGACCCAACGTTCCGGTTTGAACAATTCAATCAGAATCGAGCCGAAATAAGCCACTGCCCAGCCAATCAGCAGATACCACAGCGCAAATTCCCACCCGAGAATGCTCATTAACAGAATAAGAGCAACCTCATTGATCATCGGACTGGCAATTAAAAACGCAAAGGTAATGCCGAGCGGGATTCGCGCTTCGACAAACCCGATAAATAAAGGTACCGAAGAACAGGAACAAAAAGGCGTCGCCGAACCGAGCAAAATCGCCAGAGAACGTCCAATCCACTTCGGTTTCCCCTGCACAATTTCGCGGATGCGCTCACTGGAAACATAGGCTCTCAGCCAAGCCATCAAATAAATGACCCCCACCAAAAGCGCAAATATTTTGCTGACATCCATCACGAAAAATTGCACAGCACTGCCCAGCTGACTCTGTTCCTCCAGATCAAACAGATCAAACGCAACCCAATTTCCCAAAGATTCAAACACTGAACCACCTCACCCGTTTTTTACCGAACGCCCCTCAATCGGGCAATGCCATTTAAGTCTTCCCTTTTAAGTCTTTTTGCCCCGTCGAAAGAAGAGGCTTTTCTTTGCCTGCAACAATCCCTAAAATAAAAATGAATAAGACGGATAAAAGTATATCCGCATAAGCAGATATGTAAAGTAAAAAACAACCTGTGCAGTAAAAGTTTCATAAAAAGGTTAAAAAGCCCGACAATTTATCGCAATCTGCGGAAAAGCAATCCGGCAGAAAACGACCGATAAAACACTTATTAAAAACCAGAAGGGATCACAAGAAATATGCCTGAAATGCCTCAATCACTTGATGACTACAGCCAGATCTTCAAAGCCTTGAGCGAACCGATGCGCCTGCGGATTCTGAACCTGTTGATGCAGAGAGATTCTCTATGCGTCTGCCAGCTGGTTGAACACTTACAAGCTGGCCAAAGCCTGATTTCCCGCCACCTATCCTATTTAAAAAACACCGGATGGGTCGACGCGTCACGCAAAGGTGCCTGGATGCACTATCACATTCGCCCGGAAAAATTGGAATTAATCAACTCGAAGAGCTTTAAAACCCTGATGGCCGGCTTTACAGAGAGTAGCGACGACCTGCTTCGTCTGAACGGCGAAAGCTGCTCCGGCACCCTCTGCTAGACTTGCCGTAAACCGGTTTGACAGCCCGGCCTCCTTCTCACGCAAAATTCAAACGGGTGCTTCGCCCCTGTTTTAGGGGGCCGCGGCGATTGCGTAGCCGCCATGCGTCTTTTATAATAGTTTGTTTTTCTTCATTTTTAAGGTAATTCTCCCGATGCAAAATCGTGAATTTGATGTGGTCATCGTCGGCGGAGGTGTCTCCGGTTGCGCATTGACTTATATGCTGTCGCGTTATTCCAAGGTTCAATCCATCGCCATCTTGGAAAAATACGGCTCTCTGGCACCGCTGAACTCAAACGCACGCGCCAACAGCCAAACTCTGCATTGTGGAGACATCGAAACCAACTACACTTTGGAAAAGGCCAAAGTCGTCAAACAGCAAGCGAACATGATCGTCCATTACGCGGATCAGGTTGAAAAAAACGATTTTCTGTTCAAGTTCCCGAAAATGATTCTCGCCGTCGGAGAAGATGAATGTGAGCGCTTGGAAAAGCGCCATGCCGATTTTGCCGAAGCGTTTCCTTACATGGAACTCTGGGATGCCAAACGCATTGCCGAAGTTGAACCAAGTGTCGCGATGAAAGACGGCAGACCGCGCACGGAAAAAATCATGGCATCCGGCTGTACCGACGAATACTCTGCCGTCAACTTCGGTAATCTGTCAAAATCCCTGATTCAGAGCGCCCGTCAGGGTAGCGCCAATATCCATGTTGCGCTTGGTGCCAAAGCGGAAAAAATTCGTAAATTCGACGATCACTACGAAATCAACACACCGCAAGGCAGTTTCTTTGCCAAATTCGTCGTCGTTTCAGCCGGCGCTCACAGCCTGCTGCTGGCCAATCAACTGGGGCATGGTCTGGACATGTCCATCTTGCCAATGGCCGGAAGTTTCTACTATGTACCGAAAACCCTGAACGGAAAAGTCTATACCATGCAGAACGACAAGCTCCCGTTTGCCGCTCTGCATGGAGATCCCGATCTGGTCGAAATGGGCAAAACGCGCTTGGGGCCAACGGCACTGGTTCTGCCAAAGCTGGAACGCTACACCGGAGGCACTTATTGGGACTTCTGGAAAAGCCTTAAACTGGACTTCAAAGTCCTCAGGGTTTTCTGGGATCTGATGAAAGACGGTACAATCCGCAATTACATCCTGCGCAACTTCGCATTTGAAATCCCTTGGCTGCGCCAGCGCCTATTCGCCAAAGATGTACAGAAAATCATTCCGGACGTACAGGCCAAAGATCTGGAATACGCTTCCGGCATCGGTGGCTTGCGCCCTCAGGTCATTGACAAAACCGCCATGCAACTGAAATTGGGTGAGGCGAGCATCGTTCCGGAACACGACAACCTGATATTCAACATGACGCCATCTCCCGGCGCAACGACCTGTCTGGGCAATGCCTATCGCGATGCCAAAATCGTTTGTGATCGCCTCGGTGCCGAACTGGATCGGCAACGCATCATTGACGAATTGCTTGGCGGCAGCGATCTGCCAAACTAAACTGATCCTGGAAGATGAACCGCAGGCAAAACACCGCATTACCGGTCCACTTGGTGACCGGATTGCTCGGCAGCGGCAAAACCACAGCACTTTTGAATTTTCTGCAACAGAAACCTTCCGAAGAAAACTGGGGCTTGCTGATCAACGAATTCGGCGTTCTGGACATTGATGCCCTAAGTCTGCAAAGCCACACCGACGACCAAGTCGTTTCCATTGCCGGCGGCTGCATCTGCTGCAGCGCCCAAGCCAACCTGCATCAAGGCATCAACCGCCTGCTTGACCCGAAAAACCGACAAATCGACCGTCTATGGATCGAACCGACCGGTCTCGGCCATCCGGGCAAAATCATCGATCTGATAAAGCAGGCCAGCTTCCGCCGACCACTTGACCTGCAAAGTGTGATCTGCATCGCCACTCCGAAGCAACTCACTGCGGAACGCTGGCAAAAGTCAGCGGTAATGCGCGATCTGATCACGCTGGCGGATCAGGTGATCCTCAACAAAAGCGATCAGGCGAATGCAACGGAACTCAAACAGGCGCAAACCCTTTTAGCCCAACTCTATCCGCCCAAACAGGCGATTCTCGTTACCGAACACGCACGTATTTCGTTATCCGATGTCATGCAGCCGCGTCCGGCACGTCCTCTTAGCCTGCTGCAATCCAACCGGCATGAACTCCCGCAACTGATTTCCGAGGAACAAAAACCTCAAAACAGCGCCCTTCTCAACCGACATCTGCAATACCATCGCCGTGATGATCTCTATGCGATTGGCTGGCAATTCCCTGCCAATCGCATTTTTTCACGCAATGAATTGAAAAACTGGTTTGCCGAATTCGGCCACTATTTCCAACGTGGAAAGGGGGTTCTGCGCTGTGGTTTAGAGTGGCAGAGAGTCAATTGGAGTGAGCAGCGGTTGGACTTCTGCGATATCGCCTGGCGCGGAGACAGCCGTATGGAATTGATCTTTGCCGCAAACAACGGCTTGGATATGAGCGACATCGATTTACTGGAATCCCGATTGATCGAAACCAGCCGTTCTCGCGAATAATTTTTATTTAAGCCCCTTTACTAAAAATTATTTGATAGAATCATTCCCCACTTTTCATAAAATTTTAACAAACTGAGGGTGCAGCCCCCTTTTTAAGACTTCGGGATTGATTCCGGAAAAAGTCTAGAAGCGGCAAGTACTTATCAATAAAGTCGAAGGAAATTGCATGACCAAGCACATGCCCGATATCGCCTGTCAGCCGCACCACGGCCCGAAAGGAACACTAGACTGGGTCGGAATGAGCGGCATTGAACTGCCTATTCTTGTCCAACAGGGAGAAGACGAAAGCAACTGCGTTCGCTTATCTTCACTGACCCAGGCTTACGTCAATCTGGAAGATCCGCAAAGCAAAGGGATTCATATGTCCCGTCTTTATCTTTTGCTGGATCAGATGGCAACTCAGGAACCCCTGACGCCGAAACGCGTCAAAGCCATTCTTGAAGCTTTCATCGAATCGCACAAAGCTCTGAGCAAAAATGCCTTTGTCGAATTCAAATTCGACTACTACGAGCGCCGTTCATCGCTACTGAGCGACAACAGCGGCTGGAAGCATTACCCTGCAACGGTGCGCGGTGAAATCCGCGACGGTGCCTTCGAGTGCGAAATCTCGATTGAAGTACCTTACTCTTCGACCTGCCCTTGCTCTGCCGCCTTGTCCCGTCAATTGATTCAGGAAGCCTTCGAAAACAAATTCAAAGGGCAAAACCCGGATTTTGAAACAGTCATGGCCTGGTTGGGAACGCCGGAAGGTATCTGCGCAACGCCACACAGCCAACGCTCTTATGCTCAAGTAAAAGTCAAAGTCGAAGAATTGGAAACGCTGGAACTGTCCCAGTTGATCAACGAAATCGAAGATGCCTTGCAAACTCCGGTGCAGGCCGCTGTGAAACGCGAAGACGAACAGGAATTCGCCCGATTGAACGCCTCAAACCTGATGTTCTGCGAAGATGCCAGTCGCCGCTTACAGGAAGCCTTCCTGAATTCCCCGCACTATCTGGACTTCTGGGTTCGCGTCAATCATCTGGAAAGCCTGCACCCGCATGATGCGGTTGCGATTGTCACCAAAGGCATCGAAGGCGGCTATGGCGACGAGCCAAACTATATGGATCGAATGAAGTAACCTTCTGAAAATCGCTCAAACCTTTGCAAAAGCCCGCTGTGAAAATCACGCGGGCTTTTTTGTTTTTAGTCCTTTGTTCGGCAGGATAGTCGAAAAAACACCGAATCCTCACGCGAATATCACTCTCTTAATTAGGGAAAGGAGTTTGCGGGATTTCCAGGCGGGTGGGGTCGAAGTTTAGTTAAACTAAACGAGTCCTCGCCCAACACAGAACGCCGATTCAGGCTTTTATCTTCCGGGCTTTCAAACCCATTCAAAACGGAGAAAAATAAAATTCTAAGCCCTTATTTGGGAGAGGATTTTGCGGGATTTCCAGGCGGGTGGGGGCGAAGTTTAGTTAAACTAAATGAGCCCTCGCCCAACACAGAAATCACCAAAATCGGACCCAAATCAGAAATCACCACCGGTTAACTCGCGATAAACATGCCTCGCATTAGGCTTCGCCGCCTGATCAAACACCGGACGATCTGCATACATGGATTGATCGATCTGCTCGACGTCTTCCGAAGTACCGCCATCATCGACCACCTTCTGCACTTGCTGGTGCAGATAAACCAGATAGTCATAGGTCTGACGTTTGATAGTCGGCATGTCTGATGGGGTTCCATGCCCGGGAACAACGAGGGTATCCGCAGGAATTTCTTTCAGCATACTGGCATAGGATTCTTCCCAGGCATAGGAATCGGTATATTTGAAAAAGACCGGCATACGCTCATTAAACCCCAGATCGCCGGTAAACAGCACCTTGCGGGACGGAATGTAGGCACTGGTTGATGCCGGAGTATGCCCCGGCCCGAAATCCTTCAACAGAACAAATTCACCATCACCGACATCAATTTTCATCTCGCCGTTGAATGTTGTGAATTGATCGGAAACGTCGCGCACCGAACGGGTAATCGCCCGGCCGACACGCACGGACCATTCCTCTTTAATATAAGGAAAGGCTTCATGGAACTGTTCGTTGGCCATTTCACTGGAATACAGATTACGGACCCCCACATCGTACCAGTAGCTGGCGCCCAGATAAGCGTGTCCTTGATTGTTTTCAACCGCGACCCATTTCACCGGTTTATCAGTAACTTTTTTGATCTGCTGGTGTAACGAGTAAGCCAGAGCGGCGTTGGCACCGGCATTGAAAACAAACACTCCATCTTTAAAAACAACAAAAGAGAGGTTGTTATTCAAACCGAAATTGGCTGGGTTGTGCCAGATCATACTACCGACCACGGTATAAACGCCATCGGTCACTTTGACTGCCTGCGGAATCGGCAAAACGTCGCCGATATACCCGGACTGCTTCTCGATTTTTACCACATCCGCCGCATAGCTATGCAGCGATTCGGTCAAAACATCGCTGTAACTTCTGACTTCGTTTGAGTAGGCTTCAAAGCCTTCGACATAAGGATCTCCGCCTTTTTCTGCAGCCATCGCCAGGGTAAACTGGCTGGCCAGAATACCGGCCAGAACCGCTCTTTTAGTGATTTTCATTACAAGACTCCGGGCTTCTTTGAATTGATCGATTAAATGGGTTCTTTTTGAACCTCTGATGCTCCCACATTCCCCAGAATCATATCACCAAAAATCACGCTCTCTGATCACTAACTTCTATCTAGCAAATCAGAATTTTTATGTTCGTAAACATCAAGAACCGTGATCGCCATCGCCGCAATAACCGGTCCGAAAAACAGACCGATCACTCCGAAATGCATCAGACCGGCGAAAGTTGATAAAACTGTCAACAGCGTATGATTGGCCACCGTCAGCCCCTCTCCGGCGGCTCCCAGAGTCCGCGTCAAACGATTAATCAGAATCGGACGTACGATATTATCAATCACAAACCCGGTTACCACGATTCCCCACAGAGCGGTCGCTCCAGCGACCCAGTAATCGCCTTGCAGACCGGTGTAGATCACGACCGGAACCCAAACCAACGCCGCACCGACAATCGGAATGAAGGACGTTACCGCCACCGCCATTCCAATAAACAAACCGGGTAAACCGATCAACCAGGCAAACAGAGCAAAACTGATTCCCTGAATGGCCGCAATGCCAATTACACTCAAAGTCAGAACCGTAGACAGGTTGGAAAAGCGATCCATAATCATCTGGTCATAGCGGTTTTCCAGCGGCGAAAGAATTTTCAGGTGATTGGAAATCACGTGCCCATCGCGATAAAAGAAAAACAACGCAAAAACCGACAAACCGATAAATGTCAAAAAGGAACTGGTGGTTCCAACCAGCCCTTCCAACAGAAACACCGCCGCTTTCTGAGCAAAACTCAGAAAACTCGCCGAGTGACTCTTCAACTGCGCCAGCAGACCTGCCTGAGCCTCTTCACTCAAAGGCAGATAATCGAGAATCTCTTTATTCAGCTGTTGCAGGCTATTGGCATCCTGCTGATTAAGCCAGCTCTGCGCCTGAGCATAAATTTCACCAAACTGCAGACTGACTTCGACCAGCAGATAAGTGACCGGAGCGATAACTCCGGCAAACACGGCAAAACTCATAATCGAAGCCGCTTTGGTTTCCGAATGTCGACATTTGGGTAACAATTTCAGATAGTAACGATAACTGGCAGTCGATAAAATCATCGCAAAGAATAATGCTTCCAGAAACGGCTGAAACAGCCATAGCAGGCCAAACACCGCCAAAAGCAACAAAATGATTAAAAATCCTTCCTCATAGGGCCGCTTGTCGCGCATAATAACTCCTGACTGAGTGTAATAAAGATAAGAAGCTCGTTAAAAATCACTTGACTGCGACCCAGATACGCCGAGCGCAGAAACCGTTTATCAAACATTTCAACCGGATGATCACTGGCAATCCCTGTTCGGTCAGGCAGACAAATCGCACCGCTGATTTTGCGAAATTCTTTTAAACTGAATCATAAACCCTGACGTGGCGAAAGCCAACGTTGAATCCGAGACCGAGTAAAATCAAGCATGCATCATCCACAGATAGAAACTGAAGAAGTCGTTATCCGCCCGAAAGGTTCACTGCAAATTCTCTCTTATCAAGAAGCCCGCCAGCTCTGCGATGTTTCCGAACAGGGGTTAAACGATCTGCTGCGCCAGTGTACTCTGGCTGTGCTGAATACCGGAGCCAACGAAGACAACGGGCTCGACCTGCTGAATAAATACGCCCGCTTCGAAATCAAAGTTAATGTAAAAGGTCGCGGCGTGCAGGTCACGATCATTAATGCACCGCACCACGCCTTTGTCGACGGCGAATTGATCGTCGGTTTGAAAGAACACGTTTTCGCAGTGATCCGCGACCTGCTTTATGCCCGCAACGACGTTCTGCAAAACGGCCAATTCGACATGGAATCTTCCCACGGAATAACCAATGCGATTTTCCACATTGCCCGTAACGCCCAGTTGATGCACCCGAATACCACTCCGGACATTGTCGTCTGCTGGGGCGGCCACTCGATTCCGAACGAAGAATACAAATACAGCAAACAACTGGGCTACGAACTGGGGTTGCGCGATCTTAACATCTGCACCGGTTGCGGGCCGGGCGTAATGAAAGGCCCGATGAAAGGTGCCGTTCTCGCACAAGGCAAACAACGTAATCACAACGGCCGCTTTATCGGGCTTTCCGAACCAGGCATCATCGCCGCCGAAGCACCGAATGCCTTCGTAACCGAGCTATGCATTATGCCGGACATCGAAAAACGCCTTGAAGCCTTTGTTCGCCTCGGACACGGCATCGTCATCTTCCCCGGCGGCCCCGGAACCATGGAAGAGTTGCTGTACCTGTTGAGCATTCTGCTGCATCCAAAAAACAAAGATGTCGCCCTGCCGGTGATTCTGACCGGCAGCCACATCAATAAAGCCTACTTCGAACAGATCATGCACTTTATCGACCTGACCCTTGGCGAAGAAGCCACTCAATTGCTGGAAGTCATTATCGACCACCCCCGTATGGTTGCACAGAGAATGCACACGGCCATGGCCGAAGTTCGCCATGATCGTCGCGAGAGCAGCGATGCTTACTATTTCAACTGGCGCCTGCATATTGAACTGGATCTGCAGAAACCATTCGTCCCAACCCACGACAACATGGCAGAACTGAACCTGTACCGGGATCAGCCGGCACACATGCTGGCCAGCCAGCTGCGCAAAGCCTTCTCCGGCATCGTCGCGGGTAACGTCAAGGCTGACGGAATTCGCCAGATTAATGCCAAAGGACCTTTTGAACTGCACGGCGATCTGGAAATCATGCGTGCGATGGATGACCTGTTACAGACATTCGTCGACCAGAAACGCATGAAGCTGGATGCCAGTACCTATAACCCTTGTTATAAAATCAACTGCGGCGACTGATGCGCCATTTTGTCAAAAATTAAAACGTTTACAACACCATGAATTTTGAAGATTTCGATTTAGACCCGGCCTTACTGGAAGCGATTCATAAGCAAGGGTTTAACAAACCAACTCCGATTCAGCAGGCGGCAATCCCGGTTCTGCTGGAACGTCAGGACATTCTTGCCGGCGCCGCCACCGGAACCGGTAAAACCGCTGCTTTCGTTTTGCCGATTCTGCAGTATCTGCTTGAAGAACCGCGCCCGGCTCGCAACCCCCGGGTACTGTTGCTTGCACCAACCCGAGAACTGGCCTTTCAGATTCACAAGGTAGTCAAACAACTGAGTGAATTCTGCGCCTTCCCGACGACCATCATTACCGGCGGTTTCAAACAGACTCAACAGCTGGAGCGCCTGGATCAGGCATGTGATATTCTGGTCGCCACACCGGGGCGCCTGGCAAAAATCATGGAAGAAGACGGTGTAGACCTCTCTTTCATCGAATGGGTTATTCTCGACGAAGCCGATCGCATGCTCGACATGGGTCAGGGGCCAACGGTTCGCGCACTGCTGGAAGCCATTCCGGGCGACTTCCACGCCGGGCTTTTCTCAGCGACGCTCGGCGGTTCCGGCGTGCAAAAATTTGCCGAAGAAATTCTCGATGAACCGGAAGTCGTGCAGATTGATGCCCCAAACCAGCAATCTCAGCAGGTACAACAGCTGGTGTATCTCGCCAACGATAAACCTCATAAACAACAACTTCTGAGCAGCGTGCTTCAAGACGCCAGCTGCATCAGTGCCATTGTCTTCTGCAATAAAAAAGAACGCGCACTGGAAGTAACCGAATATCTGCAATCGCAAAACCTCTCCGCACAAGTTCTTCACGGCGATTTCATACAGGCGGTTCGCCTGGAGAAAATGCAAAAATTTACCAGCGGTAAAATCAAGATATTGGTCGCAACCGACGTTGCCGCCCGAGGCTTGGATATGCGCCATATCACCCACGTGGTGAACTACGACATCCCGTTCCGTGGAGACATCTATATTCACCGCATCGGACGCACCGGGCGAGCCCAGCAAGCCGGTATCGCAATCAATCTGGTCGAACGGCACGACCTCACTAACCTGCAACGCATCGAATACCATTTGGGGCAGCGCCTGCCGATCGATAAAATCTCAGGACTTGAAGCCAATTTCACCGTTCAGGAAGCGCTGAAAAAAGCCTCTAAGGCGAAAAAAGCCAAAAAATCGGGCAAAAGCAAAAAGGCGAAACCCGCAGCCAAAAAGAAAACCACCCGGAAGTAATCACCGCTAAACTTCGTCTTTTCGGCCTGTTAACGGCCGCCGATCAAACAAATCGGCGACCGTCTCTCATCGAGAAACCCTTTTCAACTGCCAGAGAAAACACTTAACTTTTCAAGATTTCGAGACCATAAGCATGACCGATTTCGACAACACCTATTTAGGCAAACTACTCAATCACATGGGAGAAGAAGACTTTATATTGCCTGCTGCCAGAGCCGTCATTCTCAATCAACGGCGAGAAGTTCTGCTAATCCAACGCAGTGACAACCAAAAATGGGGCTTACCCGCCGGCAGTATCGAGATAGGCGAATCCATTCTGGACTGTGTAATCCGAGAGGTGCAAGAAGAAACCGGGCTTACAGTCAACTCTGCCACACCTTACGCTCTGTATACCGAACCCAGATTCTCATTCATTAACGCTTTCGGCAGAAAGCACCACACCTTTTCCATGTCATTCTTAATCACCGACTGGTCCGGCGAACTTGTCAAACAAACGGACGAAACTCTGAACGCGAAGTTCTTTAAAACCACCGAACTACCCGAATTAGTCTTTCACTACGACGAGGTCATCGAAGATGCGCTGTCATTTACCGGAGAATTCATTCTCAAATAAAGCTCTGTATCCGAGCTGGGATTGACACGTCGCCTTTCCATCGTTCTCCCTTTTGGGCGAGAAACCGCAACACACGTCCATTCATTAAAATGATGCTATACTGCAAAAGCCATCATTTACATTCTGAGGATGGATATGCTGTTTCTGGATCATTTTTTACATCTTGCTTTGGAATCCGCCCCGTGGCTGGTACTCGGGTTGATTCTCGGCGGCCTGATAAAAAACCTGCTCCCGATCAGTTTCCTCAATAAGCACCTGAGTCAAAGCTCACTTTCTTCCGTTGGCAAAGCCACCCTCTTCGGCGCACCCTTGCCGCTATGTTCCTGTGGAGTGGTTCCCGCCGCAGTCGGCTTGCGACAAGCCGGAGCCTCACGCCCGGCAACCGTCTCTTTTTTGATTTCCACTCCGGAAACCGGCATCGATTCCTTAAGCGTCACCTATGCCCTTCTGGGCCCGGTCATGCTGGTCGCACGTTTTATCAGCGCGCTTTTCTCAGCACTGTTTTCCGGTGGATTGGTGTGGTTTTCCGAAAAACGTCAATGGCTGGAAACCGACCCCGGCCATCCTGATCAGACAGACCTCAAAGAAACCGATCATCATCAAGAACACGGCTGTTGCTCCGGCGAACAGCATCAACCTCCCCCGGTAAAATCCAGTTGCTGCAACAGCGGTTGTTGCGACTCCGAAGCGCAAGCCAAAACCACCGAACAATCGCCATGGCAAAAAAGCATTCGGGGCATAAGCTACGCTTTTACCGATATGCTCGGCGACATTATTTTCTGGCTGCTTTTGGGACTTGGATTTGCCGCCGCAGTACAAACTTTTGTTCCAACCGACTTTCTGACTCAATGGGGCAGCGGTTTAGCCGCCATGTTAATGATGCTGATAATCGGCATTCCGATGTATGTCTGCGCCACCGCCTCGACACCGATTGCCGTCGGACTGATCCTTGCCGGAATCTCTCCCGGAGTCGCGCTCGTTTTCCTGCTCTCCGGACCGGCGACCAATATCGGAACCCTCGGCATTATCGCCAAAATCATGGGGCGAAAAACCATGATGCTTTACCTTTTGGGCACCGTCACCAGCGCACTGGCTGCAGGCTTGATTTTCGATGCCATCCTCAACCAAACCGGCTGGAATATCGTCACTGCCATCCATCATGCGGAACACACCCTGCCATTCTGGTTACAAACGGCAGCATTGATAACCCTTGCCATTGCTACACTCAACATTGCCTGGATGAAACTTAGGTAAGGGAACGGTTGGGCAAGCATCGCCCTCAAATTACCTGAATATAAAAAGCAGAACTTGGTTTCTCTCTCATCTGGCGGCCGTTTCAGGACAAAGTGCGGTTCCTCCGACACTGCCGCAGGCAAGAGCCCACCAGCTTGTTTAAGATTCTAAGCTTTGCACATCCTTAAATAAAAACTCAGTGACAGGAGGTCTGCCCAATGACGATCAAGCCCTCTCTCCCGTCATTTCCGATTTCAATCACAATAAAAGCGTGTTTTACCGCCAAATTTAAAATGCCAATGAACGTAAAGAAATACTTGTCAGCGACTTTTCTGCTTGTATGAAACGGGTTGGCATTCGCAAAGATGGCTTATAAATCTACAATAACGGAACACTCTTTTGAAGGGCGGTTCAAAATTCGAAAAAAGCTGGTTGACGCGGGCGTTCTCATGCATGAAGGTAATAATCTCATATTTACCGAGGATGCCAGCTTTTCATCGCCAAGCGCGGCTTCATCAATTGTCCCAGGCAGGCAAGCACCTGGTCCAATGTCATGGATCAATACATCTGGTAAAACCGATAAGGAAGTACAAGAAAGTCACTCTAATGAATGAAAATAACCAAATAAAATCATACTCACACCTTCCCAAGAACTTAAAACTTAACAATTAACCCCTCCATTCAAAAATCTCTGAAAAAACCTCTACGAAAAAATCAGATTCCGGCTTTTTTACTCTAATATAGATATCGGAATTTTTTGTTTTCTTGACTTCAACAGAGTGTATTATCGATGAATAATGCTTTGATTTTAGAAGATAACCCGGAAGCCATGCTCTGGATGAGACAGCGCTTTCAACGGGTATTTCCGAACATGTCGGTTGAAGAGGTCATGTCCGTCGCGCAGGCAAAACGCGCACTATCGCAATCGACATTTGAATTAGCCTTAATCGACCTGCACCTTCCGGATGGTAGCGGTATTGAGATCTTAAGAGAAATCAGTCGCTTTCATTCTAATACCCTTAGCATTGTCGTAAGCATTTACGATGACGATGCACATCTGTTTCCAGCGTTGCAGTCGGGAGCGAAAGGCTATTTATTAAAAGATATGCGGAGCGAGCAGTTTGAAGAACGCTTGAAAATGATCACTTATGGAGAACCCGCACTGTCTCCGGCGATCGCAAGAAAAATTCTCAAATATTTCGGCCAGACGCCTGCCATTCCCAACCATGACTTAACGCACAGAGAGCTGGAAGTACTCACCTTGATTGCAAAAGGGCTGACCGCTCAGGAAGCCGCAGACATGCTGAAGATCAGCTCGCACACGGCCAAAGATTACATCAAAACGATTTATCGGAAACTGGATATATCTACCCGCTCAGAAGCCTCATTAGAAGCGGTTCGGTTAGGACTGGTGCAACCTTAAGGAATCTGTCAGTGAAAGCAACCCCTCAACAACTTCTATTCGCAGTCTCACTGATCGCCTTTCTGGCGGTTGTTAATTCGGTCTATTTTGCCCTGCAGGCTCCCGTTCTTGGCATCTCGTTCGAGCCGCATGAAAAGGGGCTTAAAGTGCTGAATATCGAAGCGGATTCCCCCAATCAAAACCGCTTGCACGCCGGACAGGTATTGACCGAAATAAACGGTATTCCAATCACCCCGGATTTATGGATTGAAGAGCCGGATCAATTAAACCAGTGGACGGATTACAATGCCTTCTTTCACAAAATGACGCAATTAAGAAGCGCGGCCGATTCCCACTCTCTTCAAGCTCTCACTGAACAAGGACAAACTATCCCGCTTGAAGTGCGGGAAAGACATCTTTCCGATCTGCCGCCTCTGTTCTGGTTTCAGGCGTTTGTCGGAGTGTGCGGTTTTTTGATTGCCGCCAGCGTATTTGCCTTCAGACAGCACGATGACGGCGCCCTGTATTTCGCGCTGGCCGGTTTGGGCATGCTGATCTTTTCTCTGGCAGCATCGGTATACAGTACCCGCGAACTCATTATCGACGGGCAAACCGCGCGCCTATTTTCATACACCAACCAGATGGGAGCGATTTTCTTTACTGCGGCTTTGGTGGCATTACTGGCGGTTTACCCGAAGCGCCTGCGTTACTCCATGGCGATAATCCTCAGCGCCTTTGTCTCCTGGCTAGTGATCTGGGGCGGATTTGTATCGGAAAGCTTCCCCGATATTTCGATGGTCTACCTGCTCACTTTAATCCTGTTTGCCGCCAGTTTTGTATTGGCATTTATTCAGTGGCGCCAAACAAAACATTTACCGGTCGAACGCGCCGCTTTGAAATGGTATCTGTTATCGATCTACCTCGGCACCGGCCTGTTTGCCGCCCTGATTCTGATTCCGGTTACCTTGGAAATAGAACCACCGGCCAGTCAGGGGCTGATGTTCATGGTATTTCTGTTTATGTTTATCGGTATCGCCATGGGAATCACACGTTATCGCCTGTTTGATTTGGACCGTTGGTGGGTTGCCGCCTGGAGCTGGTTCCTGGGCGGGCTATTGGTCATTGCCGCAGATTTAGTTTTGCTGTCGTACGTCGGCTTGGGCGAGGCCACCTCCCTTGCACTGTCTTTGGCACTGATCGGATGGCTTTACTTCCCTTCACGCCAATGGCTGCTGGAGAGGATACAAAAGAAAAAACGCAGCCGTTACGGTCAAACCAGCCGACTTGTCGAAAGCTTGTTTTCGGCAGAGGAACCTGAACAGCTTGCTCTTTCTTGGCGCCAGTATGTGCAGGATGAATGGCAACCGCTGTCAATTGAATTGAGAACCGGCCAAATCCAATCTCCGCTTATCGAACAACATGCCCAGTGTATGAGAATCCCCTATTTAGACGATCAGCACCATCTGGAATTAAACTATCCGGACCGCGGCAGCCGATTGTTTAACCGCGAAGATCATGAATCCGTCACCTTCCTGTATGAACTGGCACAACAGGCATTAAAAGGCTTAAAAATGCGTTTGCAGGCACTCGAAGAGAAACACCGCATTCTCGGCGATCTGCACGACGATGTCGGATCGAAACTCTTATCGCTATTGCACCGTTCCGAAGACCCCGTTAACAATGAACTGGCGCGCAACGCCCTGCGCGATTTGAGAGAGGTCGTATCGCAACCTGACCAAGACAACTGGCTGTTAGTCGATAAGCTGTCGGACTGGCGTATCGAAGCGGCCGAACGCTTGAAAGATGCCGGCATGACTTTGAACTGGCAACAGGACGAATGTGGCTTACAGGAAATTTCTTACTTTACCGCCAGCCATCTGGGCAGAGTGCTGCGCGAATCTTTGAATAATATCCTCAAACACTCGCTCGCTTCAAAAGTCGATGTAACGATTCAGATCCATGACGGGAAATTAATTCTTCAGATACAGGATGACGGCCAAGGAGAGTCGCCGGAAAACTGGCAAGCCGGGCGCGGCGTCAGCAATATTCGCCACCGGGTTAAAAAGCTGCACGGAGAGGTTGATTGGCTGCAGAACGAAAACACTGGCATTCTCCTAAAAGTCGTCGTTCCTATAGGAACCGATTGAAGCCCCTTGCAAAACAACTGCGGACAAACTTATATCTAAACATGGTAAAAGCTATCCGTTAAGCGTGCCCGCATAATTCAGATGAATGGTACAGATTGCGACTATTGCTAAAAATGGGGCGATTGGAACATCTTGTATTGATAGCAAGCTCATACTTAGACATTGGTCGTACAAGTAACTTTCTTCGCTTTTTAAATAGAGAATACTCCATGATCTTAGTCACCGGCTTTTGGCCTTACAAGGAAACATTCAACGCTTCCGGCGAGTTGATTGAATCGCTAAAGAACGACTTGCCACAGGCGCTTTGGGAAATAAGAAATGAGTTGATTTTCGAAGTATTGAGCTGCGATATCACCTCACGGGAAACTGAACATCAGACTTTGGAAGCAAGGCTGCTTGAACTGCTTCACCGCTATCGGCCGGAAATGTGCATTTTTACCGGACAAGCTTCACTTTATAACCGAGTCACCATTGAAAAGATCGCAATCAACTCCTTTATGGAACAGCAGATCGACCCGAAGCGATCTCCGGCTTACTGGTCGAACTTACCGGGAATAGACGAATTGCAATCCGTACTGCAAGAGCAGGAAATACCCGCGAAATATTCCTATGAATGCGGTCAGCTTCTGTGCAATCACCTTCTTTATTCCAGCCTGTATTTTGCCGAAAGCATGAATTTGCCGCATAAATCGGCATTCATCCACATTCCGGTTTTGCCGAAGCAAATCATCCATACGCATCCGAACAGCGCCTGCATGCCGCTGGACATGACGAGAAAAGCCTTAGCGATTATTATCGAACAGGTTTATAAGGCAGCGAATAAAGGCTGAACGGCTTTGATCCGCTGCGCAAAAGACTCGCACACCGCGTCACTCTGTCGGCTCCGGCATGGTTGAGAGGTAATCGAAATAGTAATGCGCCAGAGCAATAACCGCAAAAACCGGAACAAACAAACCGACCAGCGGCAGCGCACTCAACATGAACAAGCCAGCAACCGCCAGAGTCGGAGTCCAATTACCCAGCGGCTTGACCTCATCAAACAGTTTCTCGGGAAGAATAACCTGGCCAACATCCTGCACGACCGAGAAGCGGAAGAACAGAAAACCGAGTAACCAGAACCAGACCGCATTCACCAGAGGAATAAACAGCATCGGGATGGTCACCAGAAACAGTAACAGCATCAGGAAACCGAACCATAACAGCTTGCCGATCATGCCCCACATGGTGCCGTGACCACTGTAACTGACATTCGGATAGTGCTTATCGTGAACGGCTTTGACCAAACTGTCAGTCATAAAACCGGTAATGATCATTGCAAACAGCAGAATCAGATAACTGCCGAGCAAGACACCCAACGCACCAGCAATCACCGCCATAACAATGCCAAGGAACCATAAAATCATCGTACCGATAAACGGAACGGCTCCGATCGTCTGCTCTGCTTGCTCTTTCCAGGTATTGAAATCCTGTACCATCGGGTTCTGGGTGATGAAATCACTGAGCATGAAAACGCCGAAAATACCGTACCCCATCAAAGAAACCAGAATGATCGCCGCCACAAACGGAATAAACAAACGCCACAAAATCGCCGGTTCCTTCAAATCCGACAGGGTTTTCAGCCATAAATCGACCATATAAATTCCTTATTTAATCCAGATAGATTTCACGTTGGTAAATTCGCGAATTCCCTGCACCGACAATTCACGCCCATAACCGGAATTTTTCACGCCGCCAAACGGCATTCGCGGATCGGAAAAACTGATGCTGTTGACAAAAGTCGCACCCGACTCCATTCCCCGCGCCATGGTTTCCGCCGTCGCCATATCCGATGTCCAGATCGAACCGCTTAATCCAAAATCCACTGAATTGGCAATTCCCAGCGCATGTGCCGGTTCCGACGCCTTCAAAACAATCGCAACCGGCCCGAAGAATTCTTCATGATAAGCAGGCATATTACTGGTCACATCGGTCAAAATTGTCGGCGCATAGTAAGACCCCGGGCGATCCAGCTGATAGCCTCCAGTCACGATTTTCGCTCCCAGTTCAACCGAACGCATTACCTGATCGTGCAACTCGTCCAGCAGGTCCTGGCGCGCCATCGGCGCCAGAGTCGTTGCCGGATCCATCGGATCACCAGCGACGAATTTCGCTTCAACCGCCGTTTTGAATTTTTCGATGAAGTCATCCGCCTGAAACTGATCGACGATAAAACGTTTCGAAGCAATACAGCTCTGCCCCATATTCATAAATCGCCCTGTGACCGCTCCGGCAACCGCCTCTTGCATGTTTGCATCTTCAAGCACGATAAACGGATCGGAGCCGCCAAGTTCCAACACCGCTTTTTTCAATTCTTCGCCGGCAATCGACGCAACCTTGCGTCCCGCCGGCTCACTACCGGTCAGGCTGACGGCTCTGACCGCCGGATGACGGATAACGCCTTCCACTTGAGAAGAGCCAATCATCAAGGTCGAGAAAATGCCTTCCGGCACCCCGGCTTTTCGGAAAACTTCCTCGATCGCCAAAGCACATTGCGGCACGTTGGATGCATGTTTCAACAGGGCGACGTTTCCGGCAATCAGCGCCGGAGCGGCAAAACGGAATACCTGCCAAAACGGGAAGTTCCACGGCATAACCGCCAGAACCACCCCCAGAGGAAGATAAGCGACATAGCTTTTGGAGGCACCGGTTTCAATGACTTCGTCAGCGAGAAACGCCGGGCCATGTTCAGCATAGAACTCACAAACCCAGGCGCACTTTTCCACTTCCGCCCGCGCTTCGTTAATGCTTTTACCCATTTCCAGAGTAATCAGCTCTGCCAGCAGATCAAGGTCGTCACGAAGCACATCCGCCACACGGCCGATCAGCGTGGATCGATCTTCGATCGGCGTCAGCTTGGCCCAGTCGTCCACCATATAACCGGCTTGGGTTACCACATAATCCAGAGTTTCCTGATCCCAGGTTTCAAATTCGGCCAGCAACTCTCCGCTGGCGGGGTTAATCGATTGCATTACCATTTTTTCTTCCTCGCTCTATATCCCGGGCTTTACATTCAACCATCTGTTTTTTTTCGGCGATTTAACGATCAAACATCAAACGATGCCCCGGCGTAAATTCGGCAAATTCGCCTTGATAATATTTCAGCTCTCCGGAAACAAAGGTTCCGACAACCGACGATTTAAATTCATGTCCTTCCCAGGGGGACCAGCCGCACTTATAAAGATTATGGGCTTTATCGTCAAGGTGCGGACGATTCATATCAACCAGCACCAAGTCGGCCCAGTAGCCTTCACGAATAAAACCGCGCTTGTCTATCTCGAACAAACGGGCCACGTTATGCGACGTGCGATCAACCACGGTTTCCAGGTCGAAAACCCCTTCATGCACCATATCCAGCAAAGCGCACAGCGACTGCTGCACCTGCGGCAATCCGGCAGGAGCCGAAAAATAGGAGTTGTTTTTTTCTTCTTCCAAATGCGGAGCATGATCGGTCGCAATAACATCGATGCGACCCTCTCTGACCGCCTGACGAATCGCGTCTCGATCAGAGGCTTTTTTCACTGCCGGGTTACACTTGATTTTATGGCCGTAATCTGCGTAATCGTCTTCACTGAACCACAAATGATGCACGCAGGCCTCAGCGGTGATTTTTTTATTTTCCACCGGCCCCGGTTCGAACAATTCCAATTCATCCGCAGTAGTGATATGCAGAATATGCAAACGCGCCCCAGTTTCTTTGGCCAGTTCAACCCCCATCGAAGAGGACTTGTAACAAGCTTCCCGACAACGGATATTCGGGTGTTCGGCGGCAGGAATGTCCTCACCGAAACGGGCTTTGTATTCCGCTTCATTGGCTTTGATCATCGGTGTGTCTTCGCAATGCGTCGCGATCAACATCGGGCTGTGGGTAAAAATGGCACGCAAGGCCTGTTGCTGGTCAACCAGCATATTTCCGGTTGAAGACCCCATAAACACCTTTACACCGCAGATACTTTTAGGATCCAGCTTGGGGAGTAATTCAGCATTGTCGTTGGTGCCGCCGAAATAGAAAGAATAGTTGGCCCAGGATTTCTTAGCCCCCAGTTCATATTTGGCGTCCAACGCTTCCAAAGTCGTTGTCGTCGGGTTCACGTTCGGCATATCCATAAAAGATGTCGTGCCACCGGCAACCGCCGCTTTAGATTCGGTCGCAATTTCCGCCTTGGCCGTTAATCCCGGCTCGCGAAAATGCACCTGATCGTCAATCATCCCCGGCAGCAGGTGCAATCCTCGCGCATCAATCACCCGGTCTGCGCTCTCGGCGTCGATCTGATCGGCAATTTTCTCAATCATGCCGTCAACGATCAGCAGATCAGCAAGTTGTTGCTTGCCTTCGTTTACGATGGTGGCCTGGGAAATTAAAATGCGTTGTCGGCTCATAGGGATCCCTTGATTAAATTTAAAATGTCGGATGAATCTGATTATTCTATCCTGAAAACCAACGGATTTGAGGCGATTTCGGCAACACAAACCAAGCTGCGAATGGTCTTTTCATTGACGGAGCGCTAGAATAAATTCCTTCATTCCCATATTCGGAGTTTCGAATGAAATCCTGGAATCCGTTTGCCTGGCTGCTGATTGGTCTGGTTCGCGTTTATCAATTATTTATCAGTCCGCTAATCGGGCCGCGATGCCGGTTTTATCCAACCTGCTCTCATTACACCATCGAAGCCATTAAATGCCACGGCGTGATTCGCGGCGGCTGGCTGGCAATCAAACGCATCAGCCGCTGCCATCCGGGCAATCCAGGGGGAATCGATGAAGTTCCGGGCTGCGGATGCCATAAAGAAGAATGCAAAACATCCGAACCACCCAAAGCTGACACATAAATTTCATATTAGGCCGCTTTGAATCGCTAGAATAAGGTGCATTATCAAATCAGGCCCTTTTTTGGCCACACTCAACACTTCAACCGAGCCAGAGGAAAAGCATGACTGCTGTATCAAACGACGTTTCATCCGTATCCGCCCCTGAAGAGGCGCTACCGCTTTACATCAACCGCGAACAAAGCCTGCTTGAATTCAATCGCCGCGTTCTGGCTCAAGCGAAGCGTCCTGATATTCCACTTCTTGAGCGAGTGAAATACCTGTGCATTTCCAGCAGTAACATGGACGAATTCTTCGAAGTGCGTCTGGCCAGTCTGTACGAATTGATCGATGTTCCCGGCGCCCTCACCCAACCGGACGATATGGAACCGGCGAAGGCGATCGAAATGCTGTCCAAACTGGCGCATGAAATCGTCGAAGACCAGTACCATACCCTGAACCACGTACTGGTTCCGGATCTGGAAAAAGAAAACATTCGCTTCCTGCGCCGCAACCACTGGACCGATCAACACAAAGAATGGATTCGCAACTACTTTATCGAATCCTTGCAGCCGGTTTTGAGCGCAGTCGGCCTGGATCCATCCCATCCGTTCCCGAAAGTCTTGAACAAAAGTTTGAACTTCATCGTATCGCTTGAAGGAAAAGACGCTTTCGGACGCTCCAACGGTTTGGCGATTGTGCCGGTTCCACGTTCCCTGTCACGTATCATTAAACTGCCTCCGGAGGCAACGGATGGCGAAAACGATTTCGTCTTCCTGTCTTCGGTACTGCACGCCAATGTTTCGCTTCTATTCCCTGGCATGACGGTCACTGGTTGCTACCAGTTCCGCGTAACTCGTAATACCAACCTGTTCATCGACGAAGAAGAAGTCGAAGATATCATGAGCGCTCTGCGCGGCGAGCTTTCCAGCCGCCAGTATGGCGGAGCAATCCGTCTGGAAGTCGCCGACAACTGTCCGCCGCACATGGTCGAATATCTGCTGGATCGCTTTAATCTAGACGAAACCGCCTTGTACCAGGTTCACGGGCCGGTCAACCTGCACCGTTTGAATGCGGTTCCGGATATGGCAAACCGTCCTGATCTGCAATTCCCGCCACATCAGCCAAAACCGCTGACCGTCAAACCGACTCCGAAAAAAGCCTTCCGCCTGTTCACACGTCACAAGCAGCCGGAAACCATGTTCGAACGCATCGCCAGCAAAGACATCTTACTGCACCACCCTTATGATGCCTTCACGCCGGTTGTCGACTTTCTGAAACAAGCTGCGACTGACCCGGACGTTTTGGCCATCCGCATGACCTTGTACCGCACCGGGGACCGCTCGCCAATCATCGATGCTTTGGAAAAAGCCGCCCAGAACGGAAAAGAAGTCACTGCGGTAGTCGAGCTTCGTGCCCGTTTCGACGAGGATAACAACATTTTGCAAGCAACTCGCCTGCAAGACGCCGGGGTTCACGTCGTTTATGGTGTTGTCGGCTATAAGACCCATGCAAAAATGATTCTGGTTGTTCGCCGAGAAGAAGGCAAAATCCGCTACTACACCCATATGGGAACGGGTAACTATCACCAGATCACCACGCGTTTCTATTCCGACTTCGGACTTTTGACTGCCAACCAGGCAATCGGCCGTGATGCTTCAAAAGTGTTCCAGCAATTAACCAGCCTTGGCGAAACCAAAGGCTTGGAAGTTCTGTTGCAATCACCATTCACACTGCACAGCGGCATGATTGAACGCATTCAACGCGAAGCGGAAAACGCCCGTCAGGGCAAATCGGCACGCATCATTGCCAAGATGAACGGATTAGAAGAAAAAGGGATGATCGATGCGTTGTACGCAGCCTCTCAAGCCGGTGTACAAATCGATTTGATCGTTCGCGGCATCTGCAGCCTGCGCCCAGGCGTTCCCGGTCTGTCGGAGAACATTCGCGTCACCTCGATCATCGGCCGCTTCCTTGAGCATCACCGGATATACTATTTCGAGAACGACGGACAACAGCCAGAACTGTTCTGCGCCAGCGCCGACTGGATGAAACGCAATCTGCTTTCACGCGTCGAAACCTGCTTCCCGATTCTGGATCCGAACTGCTTCCAGCAGGTCTACACCGAAGGCCTCGCAATCTATCTTCAGGATAATACAGGAGCCTGGCAACTGCAGTCCGACGGTTTCTACAAGCAAAAACCGCAAGGTGACGAAGCACCGTTCACTGCACAACAAAGCCTGATTGAAAAATACCAGTCTTAATCGCAAAAACACCGCGAACCGACAGATGAAGATGCGCATACCCTCCAAAGAGGGTAAACTATGCGCATCTTTTTTCATTTAGAAGGGCGCCCCATAACGCGCCGCATTATAAAGCAAGACAAGTTTTTCCAGATTCTATGAACGATTCCCAACAAAATCAGCCGGAGAATAACCAGTCTCTTTACGCTGCCATTGATCTCGGCTCCAACAGTTTTCATATGATTATCGCCCGTGAAGTTCACGGCCAGATGCAGGTCATCGATAAGCATAAAGAAATGGTTCGTCTACGTGCCGGTCTCGACAAGAGCGGCAAACTCTCTGAAAAAGCGTTTAGCGAAGGAATCGCCTGCCTGGAACGTTTCGGCGAGCGCATCAAGGAGATTCCGAAGCAGAATGTTCGCGCTGTCGGAACCAATACCCTGCGCAACGCCAAAAACAGTCGAGATTTTCTCAATCAGGCCCGGCAGGCACTCGGACATAACATTCAGATCATCGCCGGCCGCGAAGAAGCCCGTCTGATCTATCTCGGCGTTGCTCACGGCCTGCCGAACAACGACGATCAGCGCCTGGTCATGGACATCGGCGGCGGCAGTACCGAATACATCATCGGCTGCCAATTCAACGATTCACACTTGACCAGCACCGAAATGGGCTGCGTCAGCATTACCCAAAACTATTTTCCAAAGGGCAAAATCACCGCCGAACGCATGGAGCAGGCCATTTCTCAATGCCGTTTGATTCTGCGCCCGCATCAAAACAAGTTGAAAAGTCTGGGCTGGGACAACGCCATCGGCGCTTCGGGCAGCATCAAATCCATCGGGCAGATTCTGGAATTAAACGAATGGAGCGAGAGCGGCATTACCCTCGACGGCATGAACAAGCTGAAAGAAGCTCTGATTGAGGCCGGTTCTGCGGACGAACTGAAGCTGGAAGGTTTAAAAGACGAACGGCGCCCGGTTCTGGTTGGCGGTCTGGCCATCCTGATCGCTACATTTATCGAATTAAAAATCGAACGCATGGCAGTTTCCAATAATGCTCTGCGCGAGGGGTTGGTTTTCGACACCCTTGGCCGCCTGTATTCGGAAGATGTCCGCGAAACCAGCGTTCAAGCCATGCAAAAATGGATGAAAGTCGATCTTCAGCAAGCCGAGGCGATTGCCAAAACCGCCAACACCCTTTACAAACAGGCGCACAACGTCTGGGAACTGCACAGTAGTGATTACGATTTCAAACGCCTGTTAAAGTGGGCCTGCATGCTGCACGAGTGCGGCATCGCTATCAGTTACAAACGCTACCGACACCACAGTGCCTATCTGATTCGCCAGGCCGACATGGCCGGTTTCGATCAGCAGGAACAACTCCTGTTGAGCATGATGCTGCTGAATCATCGAGGAAAGTTCCAAACGGAAGTCTTTGGCGAACTGGACAAATCTCTGGCGAAAAAAATGCTGTTCCTGACAGTGGTTCTACGCCTTGCCGTGCGCATTCACCGCGGACGCGACAGCGGCTTACCTGATCCGGTTCTCGTCATCAAGGAGACCAACCGGCTGGAACTGGAATTTGACGATCACTGGCTGGAAGAACATCCGCTGACCAGAATGGATCTGGAAGTGGAAGTAAAACGCCTTGAAGCGGCCGGCTTTACACTGACCATTTCCTGAAATACGGCCGACATCGCAAACCTTTGCCGGATGGCATAATCAGTAAACATCCAATTGCAGGCGTTTTTGCTTTTTCATCTCTTTCAAAAACGCTTCGGCCGCTTCGCTGTCCAAAGCGGCTTGCGCTTCCAAAATCGCCAAAAAAGTCCGGTGAACCGAATCCATCAAGTTGCTCTGGCTGCCACAAACATAAAAATGCGCCCCCTGTTGCAAGCAGTTCCAGACAATGGCTCTCTGCTCCCATAAACGTTGCTGCACATAGACTTTATGCGCTTGATCTCGGGAAAAAGCAAAATGACATTGCAACCATCCCGCCTGCTGCCATTCTTCCAGCTCATCGCAGCACAGGCAATGTTCGGCCCGGGTGGTTTCACCGAAAAACAGTACATTTTCTTTTGCACCTTGCTGACAGCGTTGCTGCATAAAACCGATAAAAGGCGCAATACCGGTTCCGGCACCGATCATCACCACCGGAACCTCCGGCTCCTGAGGTAATTTGAATCCTGGATTCGGACGCAATTCCGCCTCAACCCGGTCTCCGATGGCAAAGCGTTTCATCATACCGGTCGCAACCCCGTGGCGGAAACGTTCGGCATTTTCATAGGCAACCAGCTTATAGAGAATGGACACGGAATTATCCATATTCATCGATGCAATTGAATAAAAACGCGGTGCAAGCGGCGAGAACAGAGCCAAAGCTTCTTCCCCCATCTCAGCAATTTCCGGAAACGCCTCAAGCAGATCAAGAATATCTTTTCCCCGTGCATATTCAATCATTGCATGCCGGTCCGACCACTCTCCCAGACCGTAAGTCCGTTGCAGCTTATTGAGAATGGCCGGGTTCAACTGAGTCAGTTCCAGATGTTCACGAAGGGCGCTTTCCGCAGTAATCTCGCCCGCCCGGCGCAAAACCACCACCTGTTCAGGAGCGAGCGAGAGGCGGTCGAGTATCGCCGAAACCAACGGCTGCGGATTATAAGCTTTTATACAGAGCCAGTCGCCGGGCTGATAATCCAGTCTAACCCCCTCATCCTGCGGAACCAGATTCAGCCGGTACACTTCCTTGAAGGGAGAGTCCGGGGTTAAACAACGCTGCTCGCGCACGGTAAAAATCTGCATGTTCGATCCGTTACTGAATAAAGTTTTGTTTCATCCGACCGTTTTCGATAATCCGTCGGTAATCGGCGCTCTCGCTACGAATCAGGAGGCTGAAGCCACAACGGAAGTCAACCACGGTGCCGTGACAAAAATGGTCAGAGCCGAAGCCAGACCGGCAACCATTCCGATGGCCAGACTTTGCAGAAAATGTTTCGGGTTATGCAGGTCGGCCATCTCCTTGTCCATCGAGTTAAACAGATTGACCTGCTTCTTCAAAAGCGCATTCAGTGTCTTAATCTGCTTAAACAGCAGCTGCTGCTCTCTTTCGAGATGAATGCGCGATTGCTGAGATTCCTCTTCCAGCTGCTTTAAACGCTGCAAAAGCTGATTGATCGACTCTTCG
The DNA here is from genome assembly GCF_963677875.1 of Thiomicrorhabdus sp. Lineage (NCBI taxonomy): Bacteria > Pseudomonadati > Pseudomonadota > Gammaproteobacteria > Thiotrichales > Piscirickettsiaceae > Thiomicrorhabdus > Thiomicrorhabdus sp. Next base: position 290,983 of record NZ_OY782566.1, read on the forward strand.
ATTTCTTTTTCGATTTTGTTCATATTCGATGGCGGAGCCGCCGTATTCTTCCTGGCTCCCTGAGACGCCGATGAAGCCTTAGCAGGCGCCGCTTCTTTCTGCCTGCGCTTTGCTTGCTCAAGCAGCACACTTTTAGAACCCAGCGGTTCAACTTGTCTTAAGTCTATTGCCATTTATCGATTCCTCTTCTTTCGCGAACAGCGACCTATCGCCGTCAAAAACTCGTCATACCTGACAGCAGAAAGCACCTACCCGCCATTGTAATACAGAGTTACGCAAAAAGCGTGCCCGAAGCTTTAAATCCCCATGCAATCCCGGTAGACTTTTAGCACCCTGCCAACAAAAACACCATCAAAGGTTCGGATTATGAAATACATCGGTGCCCATGTTTCCGCTGCTGGCGGAGTGGAAAACGCCCCTTTAAGAGCATATGAAATCGGGGCAACCGCGTTTGCGCTGTTTACCAAAAACCAACGCCAGTGGAGTGCCAAACCACTGACAGCCGAATCCATCGATGCTTTCAAACTCAATTGCGAAACCTGCGGTTATGGTGCCGGACAAATTTTACCGCACGACAGCTACCTGATTAATCTTGGGCACCCGGAAGCCGACAAACGTCAAAAATCCCTGGATGCCTTTATCGATGAACTGCAGCGATGCCAACAGCTTGGAATCGACCGTTTGAATTTCCATCCAGGCAGTCATTTGCAACAGATCAGCGAAGACCAATGCCTCGACCTGATTGCCGACTCGATCAACTTTGCCCTGGAAGCCACTACCGGCGTCTGCGCCGTTATCGAAAACACCGCAGGACAAGGCAGTAATCTCGGTTATCGTCACGAACACCTTGCACACATTATCGATCAAATCGAAGATAAGTCACGTGTCGGCGTCTGCATCGATACCTGCCACGCTTACGCAGGCGGCTACGACCTGAAAAACGACTATCAAGGTGTCATGCAGAATTTTTCGGATGTCGTCGGCTTCGAATACCTTAAAGGCATGCATCTGAACGACTCCAAAGCAAAGCTCGGTCAACGACTTGATCGCCACCACAGCCTTGGCCAAGGCGAACTCGGCTGGGAACCTTTCGCTAAACTGATGGCTGACCCGAGAATCGACAGCCTTCCCATGACGCTGGAGACCATTGAACCGGACATTTGGCCACAGGAAATCGCCGAACTGAAACGCCTTGCTCAGATCGGATGACCACGCCATCAGGCAAAAAAACCGCAGAATTTCCATGTGAATTTCCAAGCAAAATTCACAAGATTTTTCACTCGAAATCCTTGGATTAAATAACTTGTTAAATAGTTGCTCTGGGGTTTTTGATTGGAGTAATATATGACTCTAATTCATACCAATTTACTCGCCTCAATGAACAAAAAACAATTCATCGAATTCGTCATGCAGACCGGCGTTTTGCGCCTTGGCGAATTTACACTCAAATCCGGGCGCATCAGCCCCTACTTCTTCAATGCCGGCCTGTTCAACACCGGAGCCCAGCTGGCTAGCCTTGCCGAAGGATATGCCTCCGCAATCCATGCCTCTGGCGTAGAATTCGACGTATTGTTCGGCCCTGCCTATAAAGGCATTCCGCTGGCTGCCACCACCAGCGTATCGCTGGCGCGTGATTTCAGTACCGACAAACCTTACGCTTTCAACCGTAAGGAAGCCAAAGATCATGGCGAAGGTGGAAATATCGTCGGTCATCCTCTGCAGGGCAAGGTACTGATTATTGACGACGTCATCACTGCCGGCACCGCGATTCGGGAAGCGATGGATATCATCATTGCCGCCGGAGCCGAACCGGCCGGAGTAGTCATTGCTCTGGATCGCATGGAACGCGGCCAAAGCGAGCTATCGGCCATTCAAGAAGTCGAGCGCGATTACGGCATTCCGGTCGTGAGCATTATCGACCTCAACGATATTATCGACTACCTTGCCGAGGCTGACACCGAAGAGAGTCGCCAATATCTGGCCGGGATGCGCGACTATCGCAGCCAATACGGCATTTCTTAAAATGAAAAGCGGGCGACACGTCTTTTTTGCTTTGTGTATGCTGCAACACACTTTGCAGCCCTTTTCAGGAACTCATTCGAGATGAAAAAGTTACGTGAATTACTGCTGATTCGCCACGCTAAATCAGATTGGAAGCAATCCCAAGACCTCTTGGATATCGAACGCCCACTGGCCGAAAAAGGCAAAAAACAGGCTAAAAAAATCGGCCTGTGGCTGAAACAGCAGGAAATTTTCCCGGATCTGATTCTGGTTTCTCCAGCTATCCGAGCCCAACAGACCCTCAAACGGATTTGCAGCGAATGCCCGACTGAAACCCGCACTGTTGACGAACTCTACAACGCCGATCTGGAAACGCTGATCAAAACACTCTCAACCACCCCCAAGAAAGCCGAAAGAGTCATGCTTATCGGACATAACCCGGGGTTGGAAGAACTGTTTCAATATCTTAAAAGTGATCGAACCCCTTCCGAAATCCAGCTTTTCCCTACCGCCTCCATCGCTCACTTTATTTTGCCCGGTGACTGGTCGCACCTCGAAGCTGGCGATGGCAAACTCCAACAATTTGTCCGACCGAAAGAGATTCACCTCAAAAAGCTGGAGCAAGCGACTGCGATCCAAGCTTAAATCTCGGGCCTGTTGCATAGATGTAACAGGCGTTAATTTTCGGCGTTAAGTTCCCTATTTTTCTAGGAATTCCCTATATAAAATGGTATATTCACGTTGAATTTAAATTTACATGCCTTATTTTCAACACATAAAAAGGGATACACATGAAAACCAAATTTCTTCCCCTTATTGCTGCCTTAGGCTTTGTTGCAGCGGCTCCGGCTCACGCAGCAACATCAAATGCCTACGCAGTTGATGCCAACGGTAACTACGTCCGCGATGCGTACGGTGCTTGTGTTCGCACAATCAACTGGACAGCGGACACAGCAATCGAAGAGTGTGAAGTTAAAGTTTCTACTGCCTCTGCAGCTCCAGCAACAACTTCTTCTTCCGGATCAGCCGCTGCTGCGCCGGCAGCCGCAGCCGCTCCGGCTCTTTTACCTCCTGTCGCGGGTGACTTGAGCGGTAAAGAGACTGACGCTTATGTTATCGACAGCAAAGGTAACATCGTCCGCGATTCTTACGGCTACTGCGTAAGAACTATCAAATGGACAAAAGAAAAAGCCATCAACAAGTGTGAAGGTTGGCCTGAACCAGCGCCAAAAGCTGAAGCCAAGCCTGAACCAAAACCACTGCCAGCGATCACGCCAGCACCGGCTAAAGCACCTGAAATCGTTCCGATTCCAGCAGAAGCCATGCCAGCGCCTCCACAGTTCCGTGGTTTCTTCGACTTCGATTCAGCAGTACTTAAGAGTTCCGCACACCAAGAATTGGATGTTTTCGCTGATTACATGAGCGCAACCCCTGAAAGCAAAGTTCAGATCACTGGTCACACCGATAGCACCGGTCCTGCTTCTTACAACCAGGGCTTGTCAGAAAGACGTGCAAATGCGGTTAAGGTTTATCTTGAATCCAAAGGTATCTCTGAAGATCGTATGAACACAACCGGTATGGGTGAAGCTGCACCAGTTGCAAGCAATTCCACTCGCGCAGGTCGTGCTGAAAACCGTCGCGTTGAAGTTGAAATCGTTCAATAATCGATCATTTCGACTTTGAATAAAAATACCCTCTTTACGAGGGTATTTTTTTGTCTGCTAAAAATGAAATGTATCGTCTCTGTCAAATTCCCCTGTCATCAGATAACCGCCTTAACAAGCAGAGAGAGGCCGACCAGAACGGTCACCACTTCAAAACTTCGCTTCACCAACAGGTTTCCTTTTACAATCGCAAAATGCGCCCCCAGATAACCACCGATTAAAGAGCCTAAAATCAGCGCCGGCAGCCAGTTCCATTCAATTTCGCCAATAATTCCCAGCGTCAAAGCCCCTGAGCCGTTCCAGAAAATGCCCACCAGAACCAATGTATAAGCCACTGCTGACTTATAATCCAGACCAAACCAGCGCACCAGCCACAGTGTCACAAACAGCCCGGTTCCCGAGGTTAAGGAACCGTTTAAAGCCCCAATCGCAAATAAGGCAACGAAGCCGATCAGATACCCCCGAAAATCTCGGTTTTGCAGTTGCTCCACCCGCCCCAGCTCAGGTTTGAACCAAGAATAGATGCCCAACCCGAGTGTCAGCAGACCTAATAGTCCCTGAGCAAGACGATCATCAACTTGCAAAATCCAGCTGGCACCGACCACCACGCCAGGTAAACCGGCCAGCAGAATAAAAACAGCAAAGCGCCAGTTCAAACTGGAACTTTTCATATGCCTCGCCGTAGCACCAAGCCCCAGAAACACACTGGCGACTTTATGAGTCGCCAAGGCCACGCCAAACGGCAACCCCAAAAAAAGCAATGCCGGAAGCTGTAACAGACCGGCGCCCCCGCCTGCAAGAGCAGAAAACAAATTCGCCACGAGCGAGACCAGAAACAGAATTCCCTGATCGAATAACGTCATGCTGCCTCTCTCCCTAAAACTAAAAACGGCCCTCTTCGGGCCGTTGAAATATACCGGTGCAACAAAAATTCCGGTTTACTTTTCTTTTTCCACCAAAACTTTCTGCTCGTGCAGATGCACATCCATCTGCGGATACGGAATCGAAATACCGGCTTCGTCAAATGCCAGTTTTACCTTTTCATTCATATCCCATTTCACCTTCCAGTAATCCGAACTGTTTACCCAGGGGCGAACGATAAAATCGACACTGCTTGCCCCTAATTCCGATAAAGCAATCACCGGAGCCGGCTCCGGGAGAATACGCTCGTCTTCGCTGACCAACCGGTCCAGAATCTGTTTGGCCAAGCGGATATCGTCATCATAAGAGATACCGAAGACCATATCCACGCGACGGGTTTCTCGAACCGAATAGTTAGTGATCGAGTCACTGTAAATCGAGGAATTCGGCACAATAATTTCTTTATTATCCCCCGTCCGGAAAGTTGTGGTAAAAAGCTGAACTTTTTCTGCCACCCCACTGATTCCACCAGCTTCGACAAAATCTCCGGCTTTAAAAGGTTTAAACACCAAAATCATCACTCCCGATGCGAAATCCTGCATCGAATCCTTTAAGGCCAAGCCAACCGCCAGACCCGCAGCACCAATCAGTGCAACCAACGAAGTGGTATCGACACCAAGCTGATCCAATGCCGCAATCACAACAACAAGCAGTAACACCGCCCCGGTAATCGACATAATGAAATTGATCAGCATTTCGTCGAGCTTTCCAGCCCTGAGCAAGCCCTTTTTGAACAGTTTAAGAACCAGTGAAATCAAAAAGCGCCCAACGATAAACACCAATAAGGCTGCGCCGATTTTGATCGACCAGGGCAGTGCATAAGCCTGAATCAAGTATTGGAAGTCCATGTGTATTCCCCGCTGAGTTAGACCCGTTAAAAGTTAATTCGATGTAATCAGAGTTCCGACCCCTTCATCGGTAAAGACTTCCAGCATAACCGCATGCTCTACTCGACCGTCGATAATGTGCGCACTTTGCACCCCAGCCTGAACCGCATCCAGCGCGCATTGAATTTTCGGCAACATTCCACCGTAAATCGTGCCATCTTTAATCAAGGCATCCACACTTTGCGCATTCAAGCCGGTCAACAGCTCTCCGTCTTTATTCAGCAAGCCCGGCGTATTGGTTAACAACATCAATTTTTCCGCCTGCAGGGCTTCAGCCACCTTGCCTGCGACCAAGTCCGCATTGATGTTATAAGAATGACCGTCCTTACCAACACCAACCGGGGCAATCACCGGAATAAAATCATCCTGAATCAGCATATCCAGAACTTTGGTATTGATTTTATCCACTTCGCCGACGTGTCCCAGATCGATAATTTCCGGTGCTTTCAACTCCGGTTTATCGATGGTCATTCTCATTTTATTTGCTTTAATCAAATTACCGTCTTTTCCGGTCAGTCCCACGGCGTTGCCTCCGTGCTGGTGAATCAGATTGACGATTTCTTTATTGACCAGACCACCCAGAACCATTTCGACAATGTCCATCGTCTCGGTATCTGTCACCCGCATTCCCTGAATAAACTCGGATTGCTTGCCGACTTTTTCCAACAGATTGCCGATTTGCGGTCCTCCACCGTGGACGACAACCGGATTCATTCCAACCAGCTTCATCAGTACGATATCCCGGGCAAACCCCGCTTTCAAATTATCGTCGGTCATTGCATTGCCGCCGTATTTAACAACGATCGTCTTGCCCGCAAAACGTTGGATATAAGGAAGCGCTTCCGCCAGAACCGAAGCGATATTATGAGCCTGCTGCTGATTTAAATTCATGGTCTTCTGAACTCTCATTTCTTAATCTCTAAAATTGTTGAATTGCAAGGGCATTTCCAGATCATCCATCCCCCTCAGCAATTGCATCACCTGCTGAAGGTCATCGCGTTTTTTTCCGCTGACGCGAACCGAATCACCCTGATTCGCCGCCTGTACTTTCAATTTACTGTCTTTAATCGCCTTAACGATTTTCTTTGACAGCGCCGCATCCAGGCCTTCTCTCATCACAATATCCTGCTTGGCGCTTTTCAGCTGAACGTTCGCATCCTTGACCTCCATGCACTTTACGTCAATGCCACGGCGATTGGCCTTCTGAACCAGAATATCGTACATCTGATTCAGTTGAAAATCCGACTCCGTACTTAAAGTGACAGTGGTACCGTTCAAAACAAATTCCGATCCGGTGCCCTTAAAATCGTAACGGGTCGTGACCTCTTTATTTGCCTGATCCACGGCATTTTGCAACTCATGCTTATCCAATTCAGAAACAATATCAAATGACGGCATTTATTCTCCCATTCCATTCACAACACAATGTCGTCTATTTTATCACCGAGCATCCAGAACCACTTCAAAACTCTCGCCAATCCACCGACTTTCCCCAGGAAGGCATTCTAAAGCGCTCAAGCAAAAACAAATTTCTCTATAATATGAATCCTTCGAGAGCAACTTTTTCTGTCCACACAAACTTTCAGCCACAGCAAGCAGCCTTTTCTATGACACAGACTACTCGTTCTTTCCCGATTTCCGATAATGTCCGCCAGATTGAACCCTTCAGAGTAATGAAGATTCTCGGCGAAGCGAAAAAAATGCAGCAGTCCGGACGCGATATTATCCATATGGAAATCGGAGAACCCGACTTCCCTTCCCCAACTTGCGTGCATACAGCGGCCGGCAAAGCTGCCGAACAAGGTTTAACCCACTATACGGCCAGCCTGGGCCTGCCCGAATTACGCAACGCCCTATCCGCATTTTACAAGACGTTTTACCAAGCCGAAGTCGATGCAGACAACTTTATGGTTACGCCAGGTTCATCCAGCGCATTGCAACTGGTTCTCAGCGCCATTCTGAACAGCGGTGACCGAGTTTTGATGGCCGATCCGACCTACCCCTGCAACCGCCAGTTCGTCAAGCTGCTGAATGCCGAGCCGATTTTAGTCGAAGTAGACCATACCAGCCGATATCAACTCAACTTGCAAATTTTGCAACGCAACTGGCAAACCGGAATAAAAGCCGTCATGGTAGCCACTCCGGCCAACCCGACCGGCACCTTGATCGAAAAAGACGAGCTATTGAAAATGGCGCAATTCCTCGCCGAAAAACAGGCTTATTTCATTGTTGACGAAATTTACCAGGGCTTGGTATACCAGCGTCCCGCAGAAAGCATCCTCGCGCAGGAAAACCTGCCGGACAACGTCATTGTCATCAACTCTTTTTCCAAATTTTTCGGTATGACCGGCTGGCGACTCGGCTGGTGTGTCGCTCCCCGCTATCTCATTGATCCTTTGGATCGTCTGGCGCAAAACCTCTATCTTTCCGCGCCGACGCCATCGCAATACGGCGCACTGGCCGCGCTGAATAAAGAAAATCTTCAGGAACTGGAGCAAAGACGGCAGATTTTCGAGCAACGGCGCGACCGCCTTTACACTGCGATGCTCGATGCCGGCTTCAAACTGAAACTCCTGCCACAAGGCGCTTTCTATCTGTATTGGGATATTTCCGACTGGAGTGAAGACAGCGAAAGCTTCTGTCGCGAACTTTTGCAACATACCGGGGTCGCCTTGACTCCGGGAACCGATTTCAGCCCGCAGCAAGGGCGCCATCATGTCCGCCTCGCTTACACAACCGATGAAACACGCTTATTGGAGGCCGTCGAAAGGATCGCTGACTATCTGCAGACAAGGCCGCAAAATAACTGCGGGTGATCAACGGGTTCCGGTGTGTCCGAAACCGCCCTCTCCGCGTTCGGTCGCATCGCCGAATGCATCAACCTGAGTAAACACCGGTTGTAGAACCGGAACAATCACCATCTGAGCGATGCGTTCTCCGACGACCACTTTGTAAGCCTGATCACTGCGATTCCAGCAGGAAACCATCAGCGGCCCTTGATAATCGGAATCAATCAAACCGACCAGATTACCCAGCACAATACCGTGTTTATGCCCCAAGCCGGATCGCGGCAACAACATCGCCGCCAGCCCCGGATCGTCCAGATGAATGGCCATACCGGTTGGAATCAATACCGTTTGACCTGGCTCGATAATCATGTCATCATCAATACAGGCGCGTAAATCCAAACCCGCCGAACCTTTGGTGCCGTAGTGCGGCATATCAATCTCGTTGCCCAATCGCGGATCCAGAATTTTGTATTGCACTTGAATGGTCATAATCTAACGTCGTCCATTTAAAAATTAAAATCGCCCTTATTTTACTCCATTCGCCGACCGGCGAGTTTCATTAAGACTTCTCAAAATATAAGGAATCGGGTCTTTTTGTTAACCGGTAACCCGGGAAACCATCATATCAAAACAACGATCATCCACCGCTATGCGGCAAGGGAGGCTACATGACTCAAAATGTCTGTTATAACGACAAAATCGTCAATCTTCGCTATCGCTTGAAGGGAAAACAACTGCTGGAATGTTTTGACCGCA